>JAILQM010000124.1 GCA_024698965.1 Eubacterium sp.
TAATCGTCAAACCCCTCTTTTTTGTATCTTGAAACATAGCCTTCATCACTGGCTGTACATACCACATACTTTGTTGCTCTGTTTGGGAAGCTTTTTTTCATTTTCATAACTGTTTCCGCTCCTCCCATATTAGGCATGCGATAATCGATGAAAATTATGTCGTATTCGTTGTTTTCGCAAAGCTTAAGAGCGTCTCTGCCGCTTAGCGAAGTATCAACCTTAACCAAAGAACGCTTCAAAAGCTCTCTCATAACATTAAGGTTTAGATCCGTATCATCAACAACCAAAATCCTTGCATCCGGAGCCACATAGTTTTCTTTTTCGTAGTAAATCTCGTCGATATTGATATTATCCACGAAATCACCCACAGGAGTATTTAAAAGCACCTTTTGATTAATCTCAAAAGAAGCCTTTGTACCTTTTCCGTAAAAACTCTCTATCTCAAGCCTTGAATTCATAAGCTTAAGAAGCTGTGAAGTTAAAGCAAGGCCTATGCCCGTACCCTGAATTGATCTGTTTTTGTCTTCATCTATTCTTTCAAACGGCATGAACAGTTTTTCTAAGTCTTCGTCTTTAATTCCCATTCCCGTATCAAGAATGGTAAATTTAAGCGTAATTAAATCATCATCTATATAATCCGAATCAATCGAGAAGGTTACAATTCCTTCGTTAGGAGTGTATTTAATCGCATTATCCAAAAGATTATATACCGACTGTTTTAACTTATGCTCATCTCCGCTGAGCACGGAAGGGATTTTCGGATCTACGTAGATTCTAAGGTCAAGTGCTTTCTGCCTGACATCATAAGCTATCATATTCACAAGCTGACGAATGGTATTTTCAAAATTGTATTCTCCTATTACAATATCCATCTTTCCGGATTCCAACTTTGAAAAATCGAGAATATTGTTTACGAGAATCAAAAGCTTATCTCCCGCCACTCTTATATTTCCGGCATAACCCAAAACTCTCGGCTCTCCGCATTCTCTCAAAATCATTTCGTCCATTCCCAAAATAGCATTTATAGGCGTTCTTATCTCATGAGTCATATTCGAAAGGAAGTTGGTTTTTGCTGTATCGGCTGCCTGAGCTACCTTTAAATCATCTTCCACATAATCGTCTTTTCTTATCTGATCGAAGTAGTTTTCCTCTTCAAACACCATCTTTTTCATGGCTTCGTAGAGTTCTGAAATCTCATCGTTTGTAAAAGGTTTAATCCTGTCAATCTTTTTTAAATAATCTCTTCTTTGCGAGTCGTCAATCTCGGTTAATCCTTCAAGAAACTCGGAAAAATTTCTGATTTCGTCTATTGTAAGTTTTTGCACAAAATGATTAGCCATAATTACACACGGAATTACGGCATTTAAAAGCAGCATTACATGTTTTGCATAAAACACATAAAGCTCCCTGTTGCTTTCAAAATAATAATTAAGATAATCGCTCGGGAAAAGAAAGATAGCCGTAGCCACCATAATAAGCACAAGATCTATTCCCAGTGCTATGGTAACATTTCGGCTCAATTTATATCTGTTTGAAAATAACGGCTTCTTCTTTTTTTCTTCAACATACCTATCCGTATAGAAAAAATAATTAATCATATATTTCCTAAAGCTCGTTTCGGTCTTGTTTAAAAGGAAATAAATTATGCCTCCGGCTATAAGATACTGCGGAAGTTCCCTCATAAAATATACAAATTCCTGAAAAGGATTTGTATCAAAGGTATTTCCTGCCATGAATCTTAAAATAAACTGCCATACATTTGTTGAAACAAAAGAAACAACAACTGCAACCAAAACTGTGCTTTTAACCGATTTAAAAGCCCTGCTTCTCGCAAGGAAATTAGCTATACAGAAAATAAAAAGATAACCGAATACCGTAAAAGACTGCATTCCGTATACCATATAACAGTAAATAAAAATTATTTCAAACGAAACAACTCCGGGTATGAGTCCCATAACGGCACTTAAGATAAATGGGAAAAAATGATAGAAATCAAATACAAATGCGCCCAAATAAAGCTCAGTATAATACCCATCCGTCCAATAATCAAAGATTACAAAGGCGGATGTGATAAATATACCTATAAAGACCAATCTGGCAATTATACCAAGCTCTTTTTTACTGTAAAGGCGCATATCTACTGACATACTTTTTCCACAACCTCGTTCTTATTTTTGTAAACACTGTTACTATTTACTACTCCCCTTACCATGGACAGTGGATAGATGTTGGTATTTCTTCCTATAACAGATCCCGGATTAAGAACACTGTTACATCCGACTTCAACACAATCACCAAGCATGGCCCCGAACTTTTTCAGTCCGGTTTCTATACATTCGTCTTTGGACTTAACCTTAACAAGAGTTTTATCCGACTTGACGTTCGATGTTATAGATCCGGCGCCCATATGGGATTTATATCCCAAAACAGAATCACCTACGTAATTATAATGCGGCACCTGAACATTATTGAAAAGAACAACGTTTTTCAGTTCCGTGGAATTTCCCACAACGGAATTTTTCCCGACTATTGCACTTCCTCTTATGAAAGCACAATGCCTGATTTCGGCATTTTCATCAATAATCAAAGGACCGTTTAAATAAGCCGTCGGCGCAACCTTTGCCGACCGTGCCACCCATATGTTTTCTCCTCTCTTTTCAAACACATTTTCATCCAGTGTCTGCCCGAGAGCAATTATAAAATCCTTTATCTTCGGAAGCGCTTCCCACGGATAAGTCAGTCCTTCAAAAAGATCCCGTGCAATTGTCTCCTCTACATTATAAAGGTTTTCAATCTTACATTCATCCATTATTTACATTTCCTATTTATAAAATTTTGCAGCCTCACTGTATAAAGCTTCAAGCTGCCTGCTGTTTGATAGTCTCATTACACCGTCTGTTCTTCTGATGATAAAGTCTTCGAGCTTTGTCATGTATTCTTCTCCGGTAACCTCTCCCGAAGCTACCATAGCAAGGCCTTTTTCCCAACTTGCCGTAAGCTCGGGATTCAGCAAAGATCTGATTGAAGAATTTACCACATCAAAGATCATCTCTCCCATGAGAGTCGGCGTAATAATCTGAGTCTTTTTATTAAGCGCTATATTCTTTTTTTCAATAAGCTTTTTCAAAATTTCGGCCCTGGTTGCACTTGTACCGATTCCGGCTCCTTTTATCTGTTCTCTGAGTGACTCATCCTCAATAAAAGAACCGGCATTTTCCATCGCAAGAATTATAGAACCCGAATTATATCGTTTCGGAGGAGAAGTTTCTCCTTCTTTTATGCTGAGCTTATTAATCTCCAATTCAGTGCCTTTTTTAAGGGAAGAAAGCTTTTCAAGCATCTCAAGATCCGTGGTCTGCTCTTCTTCCGAATCATTATCGCTCTTTTTCCTGTCGGCCTCTCCCGAAGGCTTTAAATAGCCCTCTTTTGCAAGCACTTTAAAATTCGCAGTAAAGCTTTCATTTTTTATGTTAACCACAAGCGATATCTTCTTATATTCTGCCGCAGGGAAGAATATGCTTATAAACCTCCTGCAAATTAGCTCATAAACCCCGAAGCTCTTTTCGTTTAAGGTTTTTAATGCCGAAAATCCGGCTCCGGTAGGTATTATCGCATAATGGTCTGTAATCTGTTTATCGTTAACATACTTGGTCTTTTCCAGGCCTTTGTAGGTTCCGTTTTCCATTATCCATTTAGCATAAGGAGAAACCCTGTCAAAATTATAAAGCCCCTGTATGTTTTTCGTAATTACCTTTGCTATCGCGGTTGAAAGAACTCTCGCATCTGTTCTCGGATAGGTAACAAGCTTTTTCTCATAAAGCTCCTGAGTGATGCTTAAAGTTTCATCCGGACTGATTTTAAAACGCTTCGAGCACTCATTTTGGAGCTCTGCAAGGTTGAATAAAAGCGGAGGATTTTTCTTTTCGGTTTTCTTTGAAATCTCCGAAACCACGCCCTTTATCGGCTGCTCATCCGAAAGATATTCTATAAGTTCTTCTGCTTTTTCCTTAACCTTAAATCCGTTTTCTTTATAAAGCTCAGGTATGCCGTAATATTTTGATGCCTCAGTAACCTTCCACTCTCCCACAACACTCGTTCCGAAAATATCTGTATCGGAAAGCACTCTGTAAAAAGGAGTTTTAACGAAGGCCCTTATTTCGCGTTCTCTTCTGACAACCATACCGAGAACACAGGTCATAACTCTGCCGACCGAAATCGATGCAAACTTAAGTCCCAAAAATCTCGCCACCGAATTGCCGTATTTAAGAGATAAAAGTCTCGAGAAATTTATTCCCATAAGATAATCTTCTTTTGCTCTTAAATATGCGGATTCCGAAAGATTATCGTATTCGGAAAGCGGCTTTGCCTCTTTGATTCCTCTTAAGATTTCCTCTTCGGTCTGAGAATCGATCCAAACCCTTCTTTTATCCTTTCCTGTCACCTTTGCCATCTGATCGACAAGTCTGTATATATATTCTCCCTCGCGTCCCGAGTCGGTGCAGACATATATTCTGTCCACATCTTCACGGTTTAAAAGCCTTGCAACTGTTTCGTACTGCTTTTTCGCTGAAGGAATAATCTCATATTTAAAATCCTTGGGCAAAAATGGAAGCGTATCAAGCCTCCATTTTTTGTATTTTTCATCATAAACCTCAGGATAACTCATTGTAACAAGATGGCCGACACACCAGGTAATAACGGCGTCCTCCGACTCTAAATATCCGTCATAGGATTTGGTATTAAGTTTAAGCGCTGAAGCAAATTCACGCGCAACGGAGGGCTTTTCAGCAATATATACTGATTTTGCCATTAATCATGTCTCCAATCTATAAGTTTGATAAATCGATGAGTTTAACCGATTCATCCGAATTTGCCATCGTCTTAAGTCTTATATCAAAATCTCCCGAAGAGAAGAAATATTTGTACTTAGCCTTGATTTTGGCGCTTCTTAAGCTCTCCTCGAGCTGCTCATACTTGCTGTATTCGAAGTATTCTTTTTCCCATGAGCACATTGCAACAAGGTTTTCTCTGATATCGTTCTGAAGAATAATATCGATGTTTCCGTCTTTACCGATCCAGGTTGCACTCTTGTGAATCTTCATCGGAAGCTCGTCTGCCTTTTCAAGAAGCGATAAGTATTCGCCCGCAACCTTGATAAATATCTTCTCGAGATACTTATCAAACTTGCCTTCTATATGCTTATCATAAAACTCTTCCGGGGAAAGAGAATGCAAATCACTCTGATGCGGATATACAAAGGTATACCAGAAATCAAGGAAGGTGTCGGATATTTTATAAACACCTTTTTGAGCATTTTCCCATCCGCCGGTTTCAAGAGAATTAACCTTCTCAATAACATCGAACGCCGCAAGATTCTTCATATAAACACTGATTTTCGCACGCGAGAATCCTGTTTCCGCATGAAGGTTGTTAAGCTTTGTGTTTCCTGCCGCAATATTTCCTAAAATAGTTTCATAGACTGCTGTTTCTCTAAGCTCTCTCTTAAGGAAATTCTCGGCTTCGTTATAAAGCCCTCCTCTCGGAGAAAGAATCTGTTTGATAATGTTTTCCTTAACCGTAAGTGAAGGACTCCAATATGGGAGATAATCCGGAACTCCTCCGGTAACTCCGTACATGGAAATGCATTCCTTCATACTTCTTTTCGGGAAAAGTCTTACAAGCTCTACAAACTCAAGCTCTTTAACCTTGAAGTTGCCGCCGTAGAAATTACCCGGTGTCCTTAAATCCTCGTCCGAGCTACCTTCCACCCACGAAACATCTGTAGAGCAAAGATATGCCTGAGTGCGTCTTCCTTCAGGCATTCTTCCCAAAAATGAAGCAAGAGCAGCAGTAAATGTAGAATCTTTTTTAACAATGTTTTGTATCTCATCGATGATAAGCACAAAAGGTCTGTCTTCGTTTCTTTCTATTACGGAAAAAATCTCATCATAAGAAGATACTTCCTCTTTAACTCCGTAATGTTCAAATACAGTAGCTGCAAACATCTTCATCTGCTGCATCTCAGATGCATTACCGCAGTAATAATAAATATGATTAAGATTTCTGCATAAAGATCTGACAACCTCTCCTGCCTGATTTCCCCATCTGCCGTAAACGGTGAAAAATTTATTTCCACCGTTTTTTAAGGCATTTTCCATATATTTTTTTTCACTATTATGATGTCCAATCACTTATGTTTCCTCCAACACTAACGACTGCCTTTATTTTTTGGTTATGTATCCTAATGCTTTAAGCATTTCTGCGCTTAATACCGCTCCGCCTGCCGCGCCACGAACTGTGTTGTGTGATAAGCCGACAAACTTATAATCGAATAATGTATCTTCTCTGAGTCGTCCCATTGAAACGCCCATTCCGTTTTCATAATCCACATCAAGCTTAACCTGAGGTCTGTTATCCTCTTCCATATAACGGATAAACTGCTTTGGAGCACTTGGAAGATTGAGCTTCTGAGGCTCTCCCTTATATGATGTCCATTTTTCGATAATCTCTTCTTTTGTAGGCTTTTTGTCAAATCTTACAAAAGCTGCTGCTGTATGTCCGTTAAGTACCGGTACTCTTATACACTGCGCTGTAATAAGCGGACCTTCCGCAGGAACGATAACACCGTTTTCGATATGTCCCCAGAGACGAAGAGGCTCTTTCTCGCTCTTTTCTTCTTCTCCTCCGATATAAGGAATAACGTTTTCAACCATCTCCGGCCAATCCTTAAATGTCTTACCTGCGCCCGAAATAGCCTGATATGTAGTAACAACAACTTCTTTTATGCCGTACTCCTTAAGTGCGTTAAGAGCAGGTGTATAACTCTGAATTGAACAGTTAGGCTTAACAGCAACGAAACCTCTCTTTGTACCGAGTCTCTTCTGCTGATAAGGAATAACTTCATAATGCTCAGGGTTGATTTCCGGAACTACCATAGGAACATCCGGTGTCCATCTGTGAGCAGAGTTGTTTGAAACTACAGGAGTCTCTGTCTTTGCATAAGCATCTTCAAAAGCTTTGATTTCATCCTTGCTCATATCAACTGCAGAGAATACGAAATCAACTTCTCCGGATACCGCTTCTATATCATGTAAATCCTTAACTACGATGTTTTTAACACCTTCCGGAATAGGATTATCCATCTTCCATCTGTCTTTAACCGCCTCTTCGTAAGTGCTTCCTGCACTTCTTGCAGAAGCTGCAATTGTAGTAACCTCAAACCATGGATGATTGTCCAAAAGAGAGATAAATCTCTGTCCAACCATTCCGGTTCCACCTAAAATACCGACTCTTAACTTTTCACTCATGTTAAATCTTCTCCTTTTCCTGGTAATTACACATTATGGGGGTAATTTTTACTGTACAAGACTCTTCCAATCCTGTCTCAGATAATTCTCGTACTGCATAAGCACACCTTCCATAGCTTCTTTTCCCGGCGCACCTACAGTAAGTCTTTTATTTACACATGTTTCCATGGAAATAGCATCATAAATGTCTTCTTCAAAAACATCGGATATGCTCTTGAGCTCTTCAAGGCTCATCTCGTCAATGGCTTTTCCTTTTTCGATTCCGTAAAGAACCAGTCTTCCGATAATGCCGTGGGCATCTCTGAAAGGAACTCCGTGATTAACAAGATAATCGGCAGCATCCGTTGCATTCGTGAATCCTTTTGAAGCGCTGTTTTTCATTCTGTCCTTATTAAACTTCATGGTATGAAGCATATCCGCAAAAAGCTCGATACAGTCTTTTGCCGTATCCATCGCATCAAAAGCCATCTCTTTGTCTTCCTGCATATCCTTGTTATAAGCAAGAGGAATGCCCTTCATAGTGGTAAGAAGAGACATAAGCGCTCCGTAAACCCTTCCGGTCTTACCTCTTACAAGCTCTGCAATATCGGGATTCTTTTTCTGAGGCATAATGCTCGATCCCGTTGAATATGCATCATCTATTTCTACAAACTGATACTCATTTGAATTCCAGATTATAACCTCTTCCGAAAAACGGGAAAGATGCATCATAACCATAGAGAGCGCGGAAAGGAACTCAATAAGATAATCCCTGTCCGATACTCCGTCCATACTGTTAAGAGTAGGACCGTAAAATCCCAAAGTCTCGGCTGTATACTGTCTGTCGAGAGGATATGTGGTTCCGGCAAATGCTCCCGAACCCAAAGGACAATAATTCATTCTGTTGAAAATATTCTCCATCCTGCCTCTGTCTCTTTTAAACATCTCGAAATATGCACCCATATGATGTGCAAGAGTTGTGGGCTGAGCCTTCTGAAGATGAGTAAATCCCGGCATAATCGTCTCTGTATTTTCCTTCATTATTCCGTAGATAACATCGAGAAGGTCCAAAAGCTTTTCATCCACCTCTAAAACCTGTTCTCTTGTAAAGAGTCTCATATCAAGAGCAACCTGGTCGTTTCGGCTTCTTCCGGTATGAACCTTTTTACCCGTATCTCCGAGTCTTTCTATAAGCTTTGCCTCGACAAAGCTGTGGATATCCTCATACTCATCGGTTATTTCAAGCTTTCCTTCTTCAATCTCCGAAGAAATGTCTGCGAGGGCGTGAACTATATCTTCGCTCTCTTCTTTTGTAAGAACTCCAACCTTTCCGAGCATTGAAGCATGAGCCATAGAGCCCATTATATCCTGCGGATAAAGTCTTTTGTCGAAGTTAATGGACGCATTGAAATCATATACTTTTTTCTCTGTTCCTTTGGTAAATCTTCCGCCCCAAAGATTTGCGGATTTAGACGAGCCCTCGGAAGACTCTTTTTTATTTGGTAAGTCTTCTTTAGCTTCTTTGGATTTATCCTCTTTAATGATTTTGGCAGGCTCTTTTGGTTCATTTTTTGCGGCGTCTGCCTGTTCCTGTTTTAATTTAAATAAAGCGAGCTGCTCTTCTGCTGTAGAAGCTTCCACCTCAACTCCGTCTACAGTTGTCTTAAGAGCATCCTTCCCGTTTTCGGACATAAAGTCCATCATCTGCATTATCTGGTCTCTGAAATTGTCAGCCATTTATATTCTCCTTAGGTTTTAGCATAAGTTAAAACATATTGTAACATTTAATGCGAATACACGCAACCACAATAGTCCTGTCTGTAAAGATTGTATTCTTTTGACAGCTCAATCGATCTTTTATAGCCTTCCTTCTTTTTAAAATCCGAAGGAAGAGCTTTTACACCGTATTCTTTCTCAATACTTTCAGCTATTTCGTTAAGCTTTTGAGAGCTTTTAAGAGGACTTATCGTAAGTGTTGTCGTAAAATATTCAAGTCCCAAATCCTTAGCGTATTTTGCAGCCTCTCTAAGTCTCATCTCATAACACTTAAAGCATCTTTTTCCGCCCTCGGGCTCTTTTTCAAGCCCTTTAGCCATTTCAAAAAACTCATTGGGATCGTATCTTCCCTCTATAAGCTTTACCCTGTGCTTCATAGGCATGTTTTCGGTAAGTTTTCTAAGTTCACAGACCCTCTTATCGTATTCTTCCGGCGGATAGATATTCGGATTGTAATAAAGAATCGTAATATCAAAATAATTTGTCATATACTCAAGCACATAGCTTGAGCACGGAGCGCAGCAGCTGTGCAAAAGCAGAGTCGGAACCACGCCTTCTTTTTGCGAAAGGTCTATATATTCATCAAGCTCCCTCTGATAATTATGGGCGCCCTTTTGATTTCTGTGTTTTTTCCTTAATCCTTCATCATTCATAGTATATAAATTATATTTAAAAATAACATTTATTTCAATACTTTGTCTTGACGAAAACCTTACTTTTTTTATATAATGCTTATGTTGCAAACGCACAGGCCGATATGGCTCAGTTGGTAGAGCAATTCATTCGTAATGAATAGGTCATCGGTTCGAGTCCGATTATCGGCTTTTCATCTAAATACCGGCAGTAATTCCCAACTGCCGGATATCCACTTTAATTTAAATTAATATTTTTACGGGTTTTTAACCCTTTGTTTTGATGTTTGAATTAAGGAGGATAACGCATGACCTATGCTGAATTTAAAGACAGTATCAAAAAAGACATTTCTTATATCTACAGAGATAATCACACAATTGACCTAAGACCTATTACCAAAAACAATAATACGGTTTTAGATGCCCTGATAATAAACAGCGAAGACTCAAATTTCTCTCCGACCCTTTATCTTAACGACTTTTTTGAAATGATATCAAACGGTGAAACCTACGAAAACGTGCTTTGCAAAGTCGTAGATTCCTATGAGAAAAGCAAAACCGACATTCCCTTCGATGTTTCCGGCATCTTAGACTATGAGAAAATGAAGGACAAGATTTCCTTTAAGCTCGTAAACTTCGATAAAAACCTTGATTTGCTTGACGATGTTCCTTTCTTTAAATACCTCGATTTTGCGGTTTTGTTTTACTTTCATATAAGCGATATAAACGGCGGAAGCGGCTCTATCCTTATAACAGATGAGATTATGAACTCCCTTGGCATTAATTATGAAACCTTAAAAGAAGATGCTTTTAAAAACACTCCCCGCATCCACCCATACTCATCTATGAGCCTTTCCGAAGTAATAGCTTCCTACCTCGAAGACAAAACAGACTTTGCCCCTCCGGAGTCTCACAAGATGTTTGTGCTTTCCAATACTGAGGGAGTTTACGGAGCCTCCGTCATCCTGTATCCGGGCCTTTTGGAAAAAATCGCAAAAAACCTCGGAGAGAATTTCTATCTCTTGCCGAGCAGTATTCATGAGACGATTTACCTGCCCGAAAGTGAGATAGACGATAAAGACTCTCTTAACAGGATAATATGCTCGGTGAATGAAACCAAGGTAAGCTCATTCGAGTATTTATCCGACCACTACTATTACTATGATGCAAAAGAGAAAAGACTGAGCTATTAAGCTCAGCCTTTTTTCATCTCCTCGGCGCTCTTTAAAAGTGCCTCTGTTATTTCTTCTCCGCCCATCATTCTCGCAAGTTCTTTTACCGAATCCTCAAATCCAAGTACCTCTACTCCCGATACTGCCTTTCCTTCCGACACTTTTTTACTAATCATAAAATGTCTGTCGGCTTTTGAAGCTATCTGCGGCAGGTGGGTAATGCAGATAATCTGGTGGTCTTTGGCAAGTTCTTCAAGCTTTTGCCCTACTTTTTGAGCCGTCTGTCCACTGATACCCGTATCAATCTCATCAAATATAAGCGTGCCTATCTCGTCCTTTTGAGCCCCCACACTTTTAAGCGCAAGCATTATTCTGGAAAGCTCTCCTCCCGAAGCAGTCTTTTCAATCGGCTTAAGAGGTTCTCCCGGGTTTGCGGAAAGCATTATTTCTGCCTTGTTTATTCCGTTTTCGCCAAGACCCTCTTCGCGAATTACGTTTATCTCAAATTTGGCATCTGTAAAATTAAGCTCTTTTAAGGCTTTTGTAACCTGCTCTGAAAGGGCGCCGGCCGCCTCTTCTCTTACAGATGATATTTTTTCGGCAAGCGACATGCATTCTTTAAAATAATCTTCCGATTTTTTCTTTAATTCGTATTTCTTTTCCTCGTAGTTTTCGAGGTCTTTAAGATATTCCTTCTTTTCGGCAAGGTAACTCAAAACCTCGGTAATTGTCTTCCCGTATTTTGACTTTAAATGGTTTATGTCGTTTAGACGCATCTCGGTATCGGCGAGCTCTTTTTCGTCAAATACGTTATTTTCAATATAATCTCCAAGGGTCTTAGACGCATCTGCGGAAAGCTGCTCCAAAGATAAAGCAGCCTCGTAAATATCTCCCAAAGCGTCGTCGTATTTAAGCACGGAGCCAATCTCCCTTACGGCTCTTGAGAGCATGTCGGATGCTCCTCCGTCACCAATTAGATTATTTGCCGTAAGCAGCGCATCGTTTATGTTTTTGGCGTTTGAAGCCTTTTTAAAATATTCTTCAAGCTCCTCATCTTCGCCCTCTTTAAGATTCGCACTTTCAATTTCGTTTATCTCAAATTCGGTAAAAGATATTTCTCTTTTTCTGCCCTCATCGTCAAGGTCGCTTTCCGAAAGCTCCTTTAAAACATTTTTATAGGCTGCATATTTACCCTTGTAATCTTCCAAAAAGCTTTTAAGCTTACCTGCTGCAAAATCATCCAAAAGCTTTAGGTGATTGGAAGATTTCAAAAGCTTCTGATGCTCATGCTGGCCGTGAATATCAATCAAAACCTCTGCGGCCTGTTTTAATCTCGAAGCCGTAACCGTCTCCGAATTAATGCGGCAGATGCTCTTTTGCTCGGTAATCTTTCTTGAAAGAATCACTCTCTCATCTTCCGTTTCAATATCTATATCTTCAAGTTTTTTCTTAAGAATATCGTCCTTTACCCAAAATACCATCTCTACAAGAGCGCACTCTTTTCCGGATCTTATAAGATCCTTTGACGCTTTGGCACCTAAGGCAAGGTTGGCAGAACCCAGAATCACAGATTTTCCGGCACCTGTTTCGCCGGTAAGAATATTCAGACCTTCCCCGAATTCAATTTCAGATTCGTCAATAACCGCAAGATTTTTCACATGCAAAGTTTCAAGCATTAAATTCCCCCTATTCTTTTACAAGCTCGTACATTCTTTCTTTAAGCTTTTCCGCCTCAGAGGCCGTCTTTATGGCACACATTATCGTATCGTCTCCGGCAATGCTTCCGACTATCTCCTTAAAGCCTACCGCATCAAGAGCGGCAGCAACAGCCATAGCCATTCCCGAAACCGTTTTAATAACGAGAATGTTCTGAGCGCAGTCACAGCTTACAAACCCCTCTTTAAAAACATTGATATATCTTTTAGACAGTCCGTCCACCGTTCTTTCGGAAGATGCGTATTTCATCCTTCCTCCGGTGCCTTCCGTCTTAAAAAGCCTCAGTTCCCTGATATCCCTTGATACCGTTGCCTGAGTCACCTTATATCCGAGCGAGTTGAGAACATCGGAAAGCTCTTCCTGAGTCTCAATATCTCGCTCCGCAATAAGTTTTAATATCTGCTCCTGTCTTTTGCTCTTCATCTCCACCTCATGCTACTACAAGATAATAATTATCTGTAATCGTTCATCTTCTTCTGCAATCTTTCAATAAAGCTAAGCTTGCTGAGCTTTAAGAACCTAGAATACTCGTCGGATTTTTTAATCCTGATACGCTCGCCCACTTTAAGCCTTGCAATATTATCTCCGTCGAAAGCTATTTCGCAGCATTCTTCTTCCTTTTTGTTGTTTCTGTTTTTAACAACGATTTCTATCTCATCAGATGCCCCTAAAACCACCGTTCTTGCCGACATGGCCTGAGCATTAATAGGTGTAATAAGTATAAGCTCCGCCTTAGGATCTACAATAGGTCCGCCTGTGGACATATTATAAGCGGTTGATCCCGTAGGAGTCGCTATTATAAGTCCGTCCGAAAAATAATTGCATAAAAACTTTCCGTTTACATACACATCAAGACTTACAACCTGAAGACTTCCGGCTCTGTATACAACAATATCGTTAAGAGCATTATGCGGATGATAGGTCCAGCCGTCAACTTCTGCCTGTCCTACTATCATCATCCTCTCTTCTATAACATAATCCCCATCAAAGATTCTGTCTATCGCATCAAAGGCGCGTTCCGATTCCACCTCACATAAATACCCTAAAGTACCGAGATTAACTCCGAAAATAGGTACATTATGCCCTGTCATATCTCGGGCTGCCCTTATCATAGTACCGTCTCCGCCAAGTACCATAACGCAGTCTGTTTTCTGCTTTATTTCCTCAAGGTTAATTTCTCCCAAATCCTTTGAGCCTGCTCCTCTTTCCATAAGGAAAACGCTTCCGCCCTTTGAAGCAATATAGTCCTTTATTTTATTTGTTACGGTTAAATTCTCATCCTTATCAGGATTTGTTACAATCAAAAAATTCTTCATTATGCAATCCTACTTATCAAGCTCTCCGTGTGCATTATCAACAACCTCTTCTACGTTTACATAATTTTCATCCGCTTCAGGATTTTTAGTTATGTAAACAAGATATTCGATATTTCCTTCCGGCCCCTTTACCGGTGAATAGTCAAGACCTAATATCTTAAAATTGTTTGACTTTGCAACATCTACTACCTTTTCTATTACTTCCCTGTGAATCTTAGGGTCTTTTACCACGCCCTTTTTCCCGACGTTTTCCTTCCCTGCCTCAAACTGAGGCTTTATAAGGCATACCATCTCTCCCGTTTCCGACAAAAGCGGATATGCCGCGGGAAGAATTTTATCGAGAGAGATAAAAGACACATCTACAGACGCAAAATCTACAGGCTCCGGCACCTGTTCTTTTGTGCAGTATCTGAAGTTAGTCTTTTCAAGGCAAACAACCCTCTCATCCTGTCTGAGTTTCCAGTCAAACTGACCGTAGCCCACATCTATCGAATACACCTTTGATGCCCCGTTTTGAAGCATACAGTCGGTAAAGCCTCCGGTAGAAGCCCCTATATCCATACAGGTATATCCGTCAAGCACAAGGTTAAAGCTGTTTATCGCCTTTTCGAGCTTCAAGCCTCCCCTGCTAACATATTTGAGTTTCTTACCCTTTACCTCTATTTCAACTTTTTCTTCAAAGTTTGTTCCGGCCTTATCTTCTCTTACTCCGTCGACAAAAACATCTCCGCTCATAATAAGAGCTTTGGCCTTTTCTCTCGACGTTGCGAGTCCTCTTTCAACCAGAAGTACATCAAGCCTCTTTTTCATCAGATACTTCCTTTATAATTCTTTCGGCAATGCTTACTTCATCTATCTTTGCAACCTCGAAAAGCTCGCTGACGCTTCCCTGCTCGATAAATGTATCGTCTATGCCTATATTAATTATTCTCATACCAAGGTTTTCCCCGTAAACGTAGTCGGCTACACTTTCTCCGAGGCCGCCTTTAATTATTCCTTCTTCCATAGTTACCAAAATACTGTGGTTTTCGGAAAGGCGTTTTATCATCTCCTTATCAAAAGGCTTTGCAAATCTAGCGTTTACAAGCGTTACATCATAACCCTTTTCTTTAAGGATATCTCTTGTCTTTTCGGCTGTCTTAACCATATTGCCGTAAGCAAAAAGAGCAATATGCTTCTCTTCGTATATCATCTCGCTTTTGCCGTATTCGATAGGACTTCTGAACTCTTCAAGTCCGTCGTAAGCCTCTCCTCTCGGATACCTTATTGCATAAGGACCGTCTTGTACAATCGCAAATTTAAGCATATCCGAAAGCTCCCACTTGTTTTTAGGAGCCATAAGATGCATGTTTGGCAAAGGTGAAAGATATGAAATATCAAAAATACCGTGATGGGTTTCTCCGTCACTTCCTACAAGTCCGGCTCTGTCAATCGCAAAAATCACATGGAGATTCTGCATACACACGTCATGGACTATCTGATCGTAGCCTCTTTGAAGGAACGAAGAATAAACCGCAAAAATCGGCACAAAACCACTTATCGCAAGTCCCGCGCAAAACGTAACGGCATGCTCTTCGCAAATACCCACATCAAAAAATCTTCCGGGATAGAAATGTTTAAACCTCTTTAAGCCGGTTCCGTCAGACATGGCTGCTGTAACCGCACAGATTTTCTCGTTTCTCTCACCCTGTTTTTTTATAACGGTTGAAAATACGTCAGTATATTTCGACTTTCTTTTTCTGTTTACCGAAAGGCCTGTCTCAATATCAAACTTATCTATTCCGTGGAATCTCGAAGGATGTCTTTCAGCCGGAAGATATCCTTTTCCTTTAATGGTTTCCACATGAACCAAAACGGCGCCTTTAACTCTGAAAGCCTCTTTAAAAATCTTGGCCATCGCAAAAATGTCGTGTCCGTCAACAGGTCCTAAATATGTGATTCCCATATCCTCGAAAAACATTCCCGGGATAATCATCTGCTTAAGAGAATTCTTTGTCTTTCTGATTCCCTTTATCATCTTATCGCCGCCGCGGATTTTGGAAAGGGAGCTTTCCACATTATCCTTTAAATTCCTGTAGCCGGGCTGTGTTCTTATGCCGCTGAGTCTTTTTGAAAGACCGCCGACATTTTCGGATATGGACATATTGTTGTCATTTAAAACAATAAGCATATTGGAGTTTAAAGATGAAGCATTGTTAAGCGCCTCATAAGCCATTCCTCCTGTAAGAGCTCCGTCTCCTATAACAGCCGCAACCTTGTAGTTTTCTCCTCTTATCTCTCTGGCTTTTGCCATACCCAAGGCCGCAGATATCGAAGTCGACGAATGACCGGTATTAAACGAATCGCAAGGACTCTCCTTTGTCTTCGGAAATCCGCTCATTCCCTTAAACTGACGCAAAGTGTCAAATCCTTCTTTTCTGCCTGTGAGCAGTTTATGTGTATAAGCCTGGTGTCCGACATCCCATACAAGCTTATCTTCCGGAAAATCCATAACAAGGTGAAGAGCCATTGTAAGCTCTACCGCTCCGAGACTCGACGCTATATGGCCTCCGGTCTTCGAAACTTTTTCAATTAAAAACTCTCTTATCTCCTCCGCAAGCGGCTCCAAATCTTCCTGCGGAATATTCTTAATATCATTAGGAGCCTTAATCTCATCTAAAATCATATTTGCCTCCGGGCTTTTCTTTTATTTCTTCCTTGAAATTAGATATATAACAAGTTCGTTCAAAAATTCATTTTGCTCAGGGAATGACTTTAATATATCCACCGCTTTTTCCGAACGCACTCTTACTTCTTCTTTGGCATTTTCCAGACCGATATGGTTAACATAAGTCATTTTATTATTTTTCTCATCTGAACCTACCGGTTTTCCCAAAACCTCTTCATCGCCTGTTACATCTAAGATATCATCCTGAATCTGGAAGGCCATTCCTATCTCATGAGCGGCCTTTTCGATTTTATCTACATCCTCATCGTCTGCTCCGGCAAGAATTGCGCCAATCATCATAGACGCTTCTATCAGCGCACAGGTTTTAAGAGAATGAATAAAGTTAAGCTCTTCTAAAGTAACCTCTTGACCTTCCTTTTCCACATCCACGCACTGACCGCCGATCATTCCGTAGACTCCGGCTTTTTGAGAAAATACTTTAAACGCGTTTCCGATTCTCCCTTTATCTTCATCCGTATCAAAGGCCTTTGAGACTGTTTCAAACGCATAGTTTAAAAGAGCGTCTCCGGCCAAAATACCGATATCTTCTCCGAAAACCTTGTGCGTCGTAAGTCTGCCGCGCCTGTAATCGTCATTATCCATAGCCGGCAAATCGTCATGAACAAGAGAATATGTGTGAAGATATTCCATTGCCGCCATAAAGTATTTAAGCGCTTTACTTTCTCCGCCGAAAAGCTTATGAGTCTCTGACATAAGCATAGGTCTAAGCCTTTTGCCGCCTGCACAAACGCTGTAGTTCATCGCCTTGAAAATACTTATCTGCAAGCCTTCTTCTTTCGGAAGAAATTCCTTTATAACTTCTTCTGTCTCTTTTGCTCTGTTTGCTGTTTCAATTTTAATATCCATATGCCATTATTCCTCGGATTTATATGTTTCTCCCAAAACTATCATCTGCTTTTCAACCCTGTCTATTTTATCGTTACAGATTTTGACAAGGCCGAGCCCTTCCTCGTAAAGCTTAAAAGAATCCTCGAGGCTCACATCTTCCTCTTCCATCTTTGCAAGAGATTCTTCTATTTTCGAAAATGCCTCTTCAAGACTTAAATCTTTGTTATCAGCCATTTTTAATTTCCTCTTTCGTAACTTTCTTTATCTCGGCCAAAGCCACTCCGTCTATAAACCTTAAATTAACGGACTCTCCTTCTTTTATACCTTCTGTGCTTCTTAAGTTTTTGCCGTTTTCATCTGTCACATAGGTATATCCGCTCGATAAATGCTTTAAGGGGGATACTCCTTCAAGCCTTCCGGCATAAAGCTCAAGCTTAGTTTTTGAGTCCCTGAGTCTTCTTTCCATTAAATCAAAAAGCCTTCTTTCAAGATCTGCGGCTCTTTGTTTTTTCTCGTTTAATCTGCTTTCCGGGCTAAGGGATTTAAGTCTTAAATACAGGTTTTCGAGACTTCTTCTTTTGATATCGGCCTTCCTTTGCATAAGGGTTTCATATCTCTTAAAATAATCGTCAATCTGCCCGGTTATCTGTCTGATATCGCATACCGCAAGCTCTGCCGCAGCCGAAGGCGTAGGTGCTCTAAGGTCTGCCACATAATCTGCTATTGTAGTATCTGTTTCATGTCCCACTGCGGAAATAACAGGAGTTTGGGAATTAAATATTGCCTCAGCAACCTCAATGCTGTTAAAGGCCCAAAGATCTTCGATAGAACCTCCTCCTCTTCCGGCGATTATCACATCAACGCCGTATGCATCAAGAGTCCTTATGCCCTTTACCACGCTCTCTATTGCGCCCTCTCCCTGGACGAGTGCCGGATACAGCACAAGCTGAGCGTATGGATTTCTTCTCGCGGTAATATTTCTGATATCCTGAACGGCGGCTCCTGTCGGTGCCGTAACCACTCCTATTTTTTGAGAATATAAAGGGATGCTCTTTTTATACATCTGATCGAACATTCCTCTTTCAAGGAGCTCTTTTTTAAGTCTTTCATACTCAAGGAATAAATCTCCGGCTCCGTCAAGCGTTATTTCCTTTGCATAAAGCTGATATTTACCGGCTCCCGCATAGACTTCAACGGAGCCCATGCATACAACCATGTCTCCGTCTTTCATATCAAACTTAAGTCCGGAGCGATTGCCCCGAAACATTACTGCCGAAATGCAGCCCGTTTCATCTTTTATTGTAAAATAAATATGACCGGACCCGTGGTATTTGCAATTTGAAACCTCACCCTTAATGTAGATTTTCTGCAAAAAGAAATCATTTTTTAAGAGCTTGTTTAAATATGTATTTACCTGTCCGACCGTATATACATTATTCTTCATCAGTCAACTTTGCCAATACGCCGTTTACAAATGAGGATGAAGTATCGCCTCCGAATTTTTTGGCAAGCTCAACCGCCTCATTAATAGCTACCGATACCGGTACATCATCGTCGTATTTCATTTCATAATAAGCAAGCCTCAATATGGTAAGTTCAACCTTTCCCATTCTTGAAGTGCTCCATTTATCTGCTTTCTCATCGATCTGTTTATCGATTTCATCTGCTTTTTCTATAATCTCGGACGCCTTTTTGCAGATGTATTCATGGTCTTCTTCAGACGCCCCTTTGATTTCTTCGTCAAAAAGTTTAAGCTGTTCCTTTAACGCCTCATCATCATAAAAATCTTTTCGAAACAACATAAGAAAAATATTTTCTCTAAGCTTCGTTCTTGTCATAAGTTTTCCTTTCGTTTGAAAAGGAGTGCCGTTTTGGCACTCCCTGCTATTTTCTATGCCTCATCTTCAACACCGATGATGTTTACATTAACATTTGTTACAACAAGACCGGTCATGCTTTCAAGAGTTGTTTTTACTTTGTTTTGTACATTAGGTACAACAGTCGGTATAGCAACATCATAGTCAAGCGTAAGTGCCATATTAACACTTATATTATTATTGTCAAGTTCTGCCATAGCCCCTTTTGATGAGGATTTTATTCCCGATTTGCCTAAGGCCTCTCTCGTAAGTCCTCCCGCTATGGAATTAACACCTTCCACATCGGTTGCCGCTATTGCCGCTATGGATGCAAGGACATCTGCAGAAATCTGCACCTCACCCATACTGTCTTCTTTGATTAAATATGCTTTTCTGATTTCAGCCATTTGTTTCCTCCTTAGACATTCCGTTTTTTATACGGTCTCAAACGGTGCCATAATATTATTAAAATATGTAATCTCTTCCGGATTCTCCGAATGAATAACTACTTCAACAGCGCTTGAAAGATCAAGTGAGAGAACACCCATGATAGACTTTGCGTTAACAATATATCTACCCATCATTATATCTACATCACTTTCGAATTTATTAGCCGCATCAACGAAATCTTTAACCCTCTCTACCTGCATAAGGTAGATAACCATCTTATTTCTCATAGTATTGACCTCCTGTTAAATTATATTGTGCCATTTTTATTTCATACACAACATTATAACATAAATATAAATTAGTTAAATAGTTTTTTATCTATCTTCCTTATGCTAAAATTAAAGAAATTAATCCAAGGGGGTTTTAAAAATGAATACCTCAAAGAAAAATGATTTCATAAGAATAATTGCCATAGTCGCAGCCTCTGTTCTTATGGCATGGAATATAAAAAGTTTTGTCAGAACCGGCGGCCTCTACCCCGGAGGAGTAAGCGGTCTGTCAATCCTTCTTCAGGCTATCGGTTTAAGGTATATGAATGTGGAAATTCCATATACCGTTATTAACGTTATCTTTAATGCCTTTCCTATTTACATAGGATTTAAATTCATAGGTAAAAAATTCACTGCTCTCTCATGCCTTATGATAGTTGTATCAAGTGTAATGACTGATATTATTCCGGCACATATTTTCACCTATGACATCCTTTTAATATCTATCTTCGGCGGACTTATTAACGGTTTTTGCATAAGCATCTGCCTTTTGGTCGGCGGCACAAGCGGAGGAACGGATTTCCTCTCCATTTATATTTCGCAAAAATATAAAATCGACGCCTGGAACTACATTCTCGGCCTTAACGTTATAATACTTTCCATTGCGGGAATCATTTTCGGTTGGGACAAGGCACTCTACTCAATTATTTTTCAGTATGCTTCTACCCAGGTTATAAACATCATGTACAAAAGATACCAAAAACAGACACTGTTTATAATCTCAGAATCTCCGGAGAAAATCTGCGATGTAATTTATGCCGAAAGCGGTCACGGCGCAACTATTTTGGATGGCGAGGGTTCCTACTCACATCTCCGGAAAAGAGTTATCTATTCGGTTGTCTCAAGGGAAGATTCCGCCAAACTGATAAAAGCAGTAAGATCTGCCGATCCCACTGCTTTTATAAATGTCGTTAAAACCGACGAAATATCGGGTAATTTTTACCTGCGCCCCAATGACTGATTACTCCGAAATAAAAATTTCGCAGCTTCCCGTGCCGAATTTAAGATTGGTAAACTCGGCAAGTGAAGTCATTATGGATTTTTTTCTCTCAAATAAAGCCTCATTACTTTCGGTGATAATATAGGTAAGTTCTGCGCTTTTTACATCTCCTGTCATAGACGTCAAATGAATGAAACCGTCTCTGTCGGTAAACTCTGCTTTCTGAGCTCTCGGAAGACCTCTGTCATACTCCATTGCAACGCTTGAAGCGTGACGAAGCTTTCCTTTTGCATCACTTAAATCCGCTTCCACTCCGTGAAATACAACCCTTACATCAGCATTAAAAATCATTGAACCTTCCATAAAACCACCTCCCGATAATCCCCTTTAACTAGTGTGTTTCAGGCTCCGGATATGTCTCTCCGAATGTTTCAACAGTAACCTTCTTCATCACCTGAGGCTCAACCGGTGCATCACCCCATGAAGTAGGTACGTTTGCAATCTTATCAACTATATCCTGTCCTTCGGTAATCTTTCCGAATGCAGCATAAGCTCCGTCAAGATGCGGTGAATCCGAATGCATAATAAAGAACTGTGAGCCTGCAGAATTAGGATCCATTGTTCTTGCCATTGAAAGAACGCCTGCCGTGTGCTTAAGATCGTTCTTAAATCCGTTCTGTGAGAATTCACCGTCAATCTCGTATCCCGGGCCGCCTGTTCCGTTGCCCATAGGATCTCCGCCCTGAATCATAAATCCCGGAATAATTCTGTGAAAGCCTACTCCGTTATAATATTCCTTATTTATAAGTGAGATGAAATTGTTTACGGTATTAGGTGCGATTTCAGGATAAAGCTCAGCCTTCATCACATCACCGTTTTCCATTTCTATCGTAACAATCGGGTTCTGCATTTTATCTTCCTCCTTAATACTTTCCGATTAACAAAAAGCTCTGTCATTGTAAAGAGCTTCTTATTGTTTACATTGTAATAAAAATACTTCTCCCTTGCAATATAAAATACTTGTGTTAAAATAACTTCTGCTACATTTTTTAAACTACATTTCGGAGAATAACAATGACTGATACCAACATAAAAAATCCCCTCGGAGAAAAACCCGTAAAAGAACTTTTAAAGCAATTTGCCCTTCCTAGCATTGTCGCAATGCTCGTCGGTTCATTATATAATATCGTAGACCAGTTTTTCATTGGACAAAGCGTTGGCCCTTTAGGTAATGCTGCAACAACAATAGCCTATCCGCTTACAATCTGCTGCATTGCCATCGCCCTTTTATTCGGAATAGGCGGTGCTTCAGCCTTTAACCTTGCAATGGGAATGGAGAAAAAAGACGAAGCTCCCAAATACATCGGAAATGCGGCACTTATGATGTTCATCTTCGGCTCTGTACTTGCATTCTTTTCGATTATATTTGACGAGACTCTTCTTACGTTTTTCGGTTCGCCGGAAGATGTACTGCCCTACGCCAAAACCTATCTTAAAATAACGGCCTTCGGCTTTCCTTTTCTTATCTTATCATCCGGCGGAGG
>JAILQM010000134.1 GCA_024698965.1 Eubacterium sp.
TCATGAATAATAGTCTCAATCGGAATCCATAAGAAAAACTCCTGCCACTTTGCAAGAATCAAAGTATGCCAAAGTCTTCCTGTCCTTCCATTTCCATCTGCAAAAGGGTGAATGAACTCAAATTCATAATGGAAAATACACGTGGTTTATTTTGATTTTAATACCATGCTGTTTATGCTAATTTAAATTTAGTTCAAAAAAGTTATTAGTCTTGTCATCAAACAGCGAATCATCCTTGCACACATCGATAGTATGAAAACTTATTTATACGATGAAAAGATTAACAAAGAACAATATTTAGATTGGAAGTTCAACTGGTTCGAAAGGAAGTGCGAACCTACCAGTCAGATCAAATATCGTACGGAAGAATTATTCCCCGATTAGAGCAGACATCTCCCTAGTCCCATATCTTTTTCTGATGTGAAACTATGGTAAAATCGGTGTTTCTATTTTTTTATATCTTCCAAAACACCTAGTTTTTCTTGTGCTTTTTCGATAAACCAAAAACTACAAACCTCTTATAATGCTCAGATAATCCTGTCTTTGGTCTACAACTGCATATACGATAACCTGTTTCTTATCATCATCAACCTTATAAAACACAAGATCTTTTTCCAAAATAAGAACCAGGTATCCTTGCCGTTTAAGTATATTATACTTTGGCTCTGTGCCAATGTATGGATTCTCTCCCAGATTCATAATAGATTCTTCAAGATTATCCAATTTTTCCAATGCCACATCCGTTCCAAAATTTTCTGCAACATGAAGAACGATTTTTCGAATCAAGGAATCTGCTGTATCAGTTCTTATAACTTCGTACTTCAAGCCTGCCCCTCCTTAAGAAGACTTCTTAAGTCGTCAAATGTATCTTTCATAGGTGCAACTCTTCCATACTTAACATCTTCATCAGCTTCTGCGAGAATCTCCAAGAGTTCGATCCTTGCTTTCATTCTTTTATATTCTTCATATGCGAGAGTAACCGTATCTCCTCGTCCATTTACCTTAATAATAACAGCTTCATTATCCTCACGGCACTGTCTGGAAATTTCATTATAATGATTTCGTAAATCTGCAGATGGTCTGATTACTTCTTGCTGCGCAAACATAATTATCACCTCTCTTTTTATAGACATATTGTATCATCATTTGTCTATGCAGGCAATATTAAATAGTATTTTCGTCCGTAATGTGACCATTTGGGTTTATTATCTCAAGCTTTCCGCCAGAGGGAAGACTTATAGTTTCACAATCGCCCTCCGTAAATACATAAGCTTTAATTGTAACACCTGCTGCCGCATCGATTTGATTTTTATAAGTCTCACTCGTAATCGCAACAACAGAATCCTTATCGGCAAACCATCTTGACGACTCATCAAGCGAAAGATGAACATTGTTTAATCCGCCTTCAAGCTTTGTTCCCGTAAGATAAACGCTTAATACTCTTTCATCATCGTCGTTTATGATGTCTCCGCAAAGCTCACTGTCTGCTATTATCATATTGTTTCCGAAAACATCTTTGCCCATTGTATCTGTCTTGCACTCATCATCATTTACAATAGCCCTGGCAAGAATTCCTTTTCTTGAATGAATCTTAGCTCCTCTTATGCTTATGTGGCTGTTACAACTCTTTAAATAAAATGCCTCTTCGCCCGTGGAAATATCTCCTCCGTCGACAGCTACACATGCAATTTCTTCAGGTATTCCCATAACATTATGAATCATAATAAAATACTTTCCGGAAACCGCTTTTACATCCTCGAATCTTCCGGTGCATTCTCCGGCCATAATTGCAGTATGAGATAAAGTATTTACTCTGCTGTTTTTTAAGACTACATGGCAATCTCCGTCTGAATAAATACCGTATCCGGCATTTTTCACAACTATATCGCAATCGTCCGCCTCAAGATATACATATCCGTCCGATGCGTCGGTAGAAAGAGCTGCCCAGCCCTCAGATGTTATTTCGCATCTCTTAAAATACGTTTTTGAGCCGTACATAGAAAGGTGAGCTCTGGCTGTGCCTCCGATTCCAAGTCCCGGAGGAGGAGTGAGCATTCCGCCGGGGCCGGGTATATTTACATATCCTTCCGGAAGAGTGCCTCCGTTGCATTCGAGCTTTGAATCATACACATAAAGATTGCTCTTTTCCGCTGCCGTAGTGCAGCTTTTAACAAGTCCCGATGTCTTTATTACCGTATTTTTTACAACGGTGTTTGACCCGCTGAGAGCAGAAACGGCTGCGCCTATACATTCAAAATCATTCGATGCGTCCCCCGACATTTCGATGTTTGAATCTGCAAGCACAAACTTGTTTTCTCCCCTTATTATTATTCCGTTTTTCTTACCTATATCCGATTTTATGCTTATGTTTTCGGTAAAATAATCCTTTGCTTTTCCGCCTAAAGCATCGCTTAAAACCTTTCCGTCTTTAATTTCAACTTCCGCGTTTAGCTTTTCTTTAAGTCCCGGCCAGCCATGTCTGTCCTCCGGATAAACCCTCTCCGGTCTTCCGTTTGGTTCATCTGTCATTTGCACACCGAAAGGCGGCATTTTCTTTAGTAATCCTTCCATTGTAAAAATCCTCCGTAACACTGATATAGCATTATTATAATTTGACGCACCCATCGGCTAAAGCCAATGGGATTCTTGCTTCACCGTGCGGTTGCGCTATTTAGTAATTACTTCTGTAATACCTTATAGTGACTTACATACACTCCACAAGCGTAACTTTCCGAGCGCCCCTCGGTAGTTAATATTTATAGGTTTAAGCGACAAAGCCTACCATTTCCAATGCTTTGTCAAGAATATTATCTGCTGCGTTATTGTCCCTATCGTGATGTGTACCGCAAACTGGACAAGTCCACTCCCTGACATTAAGATTTTTAACTTCTTTGTTTTGGTAACCACAACAATTACAAAGTTGCGAAGAAGCATAGAACCTTGGAACTTTTACAACCGTACTACCGTAGATTTTAGCTTTATACTCAATCATGGTTACAAATTTAGACCAAGATACATCGGAAATAGACTTTGCTAACTTATGATTACGAACCATATTCTTTACAGCCAAATCTTCCAAAGCGATAAGTTGGTTTTCCTTAACGATTTTGGTTGACTCTTTCTGTAAGAAATCGTTCCTTTGGTTAGCAATATGTTCCTGTATCCTTGCCACAACCTTGCGTTGTTTCTGTATATTGGAACATTCTGATAGAGGTCTATCGTATATAGGATGCCTATAACCTTTGATGATTTTATAGCCTACGATATGACCTTCCATCATTTTAGAAAGTTTACGCTGTGCTTTTTGCAATTTAGCCGTAGATTTAGCCAAATACTTATTGTTAGGGCATTTGTAACCATTGGTATCAGAATAGAAATCCTTTATACCAAGGTCAATACCTACCATACAACCATTATTAGTCACTTCGGGCGCTGGTACGTTTATATTCAGAACACAAAAGTATTTACCGCTTGGCATTTGTTCTATGGTGGCATTGTTAATCTTTGCAGAAGATAAGTCCATAGAAACCTTTGCTTTTACATATCCAAGTTTAGGTAGTTTGATATGCTTGCCATCCAAAGTTACACAGATGTTGTTATTTACATTTTGTGTGCGGTAGGTTTTAAAGGTTTCCTTTTTAGACTTAAAGTGAGGATAACCACCTAAATGCTTAAAGAAGTTTTTATATGCTCTATCTAAATCCTTTAGGGATTGTTGCAAAGATATAGCATCTACATTCTTCAAGAAAGCAAACCCATCCTCTTTCTTTAAAGCGGTAAGCATAGCATTAGTTTCTTTATAACCGATACCAACAGAAGTAGTTTCGTAGGTCTCTTTACGCAGAGCAAGACCTTTATTGTAAACCAATCTACAACAACCAAAAGTATTCGCTATTAAGTTTTGCTGTGTTTTATTAGGATATATCCTTATACGAACACCTTTTAGCATACTTATTACTCCTTGTAATCTACCTCTGTTATTATTCGCTCTAACAGATACAAAATGGTTTCAGATACTTCGTGACGGTTTTGTTCCCATCTTTGTAATGAATATTTGTTAATATGATACTTTTCAGCGAATTTAGTTTGTGATAATCCTGTAAGTTGTCTTAATTCTTTAATAGTCATAATTAGTTTCCTTTCTAAACTAATTATATTATAAGCACTTTGCTTACAGTTGTCAAGTAGAAATTTTTAGAAACAGACCGCCACTTAGGGGTGGCGGTCACGGCGAGTCCATCGGGCTTCATCCCATCAGCTAAAGCTGATGGGTTTTCGTCCGTAAGTAATTTATAAAAGTGAGCTTCGGCAAATGCCAAAGCCCACTTTTTTTGCTATGTATTTTTAAAATTCATCCGCAAGCTCTAATGTATGCTCAGCGTTCATCTTCTTACATACCTCGATGAACTTATCAAGCGGTACATTCTGAATCTGCTTATTAGAGCCTCTCATGTTGATTGAGACTGTATTGTTTTCTGCCTCAGAGTCTCCGAGAACAAGGATGTACGGATTCTTGTAAGGCTTAAAGTGTTTAATCTTGCTTCTCATATTCTTATCAGAATAATCAGCCTCTACTCTTACACCGGCATCTTCCAATGCGCAGGCAACCTTCTTTGCATACTCATTGTGATCTTCTGTAATAGGTACAAGAGCTACCTGATAAGGGCTGAGCCAGAATGGGAATTCTCCCTTGAAGTTCTCTATGATAATACCAATGAATCTCTCAAGCGATCCATAAATTGCGCGGTGAATAACAACCGGCATTTCAAGGTTTCCTTCCTGGTTTGTATATGTAAGTCCGAAGTTATGCGGAAGCTGGAAGTCAAGCTGGATTGTACCGCACTGCCATTCTCTTCCCAAAGCATCCTTAATCTGAAGGTCAATCTTAGGTCCGTAGAATGCTCCGTCTCCTTCGTTTATTTCATATCCGCCTTCACCGTATTTCTCATCAAGGATTTCCTTAAGAGAAGCCTCGGCTCTGTTCCAAACTTCGATATCTCCCATGAAGTCGTCCGGTCTTGTTGAGAATTCTGCTCTGTATGTTACACCGAATGTTGAGTAGATTTCGTCTGCGATAGCAATAATATCGGCAATCTCATCCTTAATCTGTGATTCCATTACGAATGTATGGTCATCATCCTGTCTAAATTCCTGAACTCTGAAAAGTCCGTTCATCTGACCTGATTTTTCCTTACGGTGGAGTACATCATACTCGCTGTAACGGATTGGAAGATCCTTGTATGAATGTACCTTTCTCTTAAATGTAAGCATCGCATTCGGGCAGTTCATAGGCTTAGCCGCCATAGTATCAATGCTTTCTCTGTTATATAAAGGTGTGCCCTTTTCAAGAGCTGCCTCAACTGCTGCATCTGCATCCTCAAGGCTCTCGATAACTCCCGAGATATTTGCATCTGCCTTCATAAATCCGTCGATACCCGGCACAATAAACATGTTGTTAAGGTAGTGTGCCCAGTGTCCGCTTATAAGCCAAAGCTTTTTATTGTTTACAAGAGGAGCCGAAATTTCTGTATATCCGTGTCTTCTCTGAAGCTGACGGGAATATCTTAAAAGCTCCTGATACATTGTCCATCCTCTCGGAAGCCAGTATGGCATACCCGGTGCCGAATCCTGGAACATGAAAAGTTCAAGCTGAGCTCCGATTTTTTTGTGATCTCTTTCTCTGGCTTCTTCTATCATCTTTACATGCTCTTTAAGCTGATTCTTATCAGGGAATGCGTAGAAGTAAACTCTCTGCATGTGCTCTCTTTTGGCATCGCCTCTCCAATAAGCACTTGAACATGAATGAACCTTATATGATACATTCATAAGCTCCTGAGAATTTTCTACATGAGGTCCGCGGCAAAGATCCACATAATCATCGCCTGTATAATAAACTGTAATTATCTCATCTTCAGGAAGGTCATTTATAAGCTCAACCTTAAACTTCTGATCTTTAAAGATTTCAAGAGCCTCTGCCTTAGATACTTCTTTTCTTGTCCAATCCTCGCGGCGCTTGATGATTTCTCTCATCTTGTCCTCGATTGTCTTATAATCCGCCTCAGCGATTGTCTTTCCTTCAGGAAGCACAAAATCATAATATGCTCCGTCATCAATCTGCGGACCAACTCCGTAAAGTGTTTCCTTACCGTAAATCTCGATTACGGCTTTAGCCATTACATGAGCAAGAGAATGTCTGTAAAGGCCTAAAAATTCTTCTTTTTCCATAATATAACTCCTTTTTAATGTCTTTAAGGGGCGTTTAAATCCACACTTAAAAATAAAAAAGTCCCAATTCATAAACATAGCGTTTATGAATTGGGACGATTACTCGCGGTTCCACCCAACTTGTCGCATCTGCGACCACTCATAATGATTATAACGGAATCACCGTACCCGATTAAGGGTCTCTCCGAGGTGGTGTTCGCATTCTCTCAAGCAAAGCCTTTCACCGACCGGCTTCTCTCTGCAGCTTTATAAGATGCTACTGTCCTCATCAACGATTTATTATTAAATTAGCCTTGTATAGTGTATAGAAAAACTTAAGATTTGTCAAGCGAGAGATGCTTTAGTATAATAAAAAAAAGCAGCTTCTTGTTCTTCTTATGGCTCGCTAATCAAGCGTAACCTTCATCACAACAGGATTATGATCCGAAGATACAAACCCAAGATCTTTGGTTTCTACCGACTCAACAGTTATATTCTCCGAAACAATGAATCCGTCAATAATATAATACTGGAAAGAGTCTTTGTCTGCGCCCTCATAGGCTTTATCTAATGACCTGCAGCTTGGCGATGAGTTGTCCATAATAAGCTGCCATCCTTCAAAACTTTCCTCATCTATTATTCCCGGCTCCCACATGCCTTCATAGTAAGGATACATTGAGGAATCTACATTTGAAAAGCTCTGATTAAAGTCTCCTCCGGCAATAACATAATTGCCTTTTTCCGCTTCTTCCTCAAGAATCTCTTTAAGCATATTTGTTTGTGCAACCTTGCCTTCTCCGCTGTCATAGGCCTCAAGATGAAGATTGACAACCACAAGTTCTTTATCCGAATCTTCAAGCTCAATCCTGTTTACAACCACACATCTTTTAAGATTACCGAGCCTAAGCGGCCAGCTAAACGGACACGGCAACTGATATCTTAGAGCCTCCTGTATGCCGTAATCGGAAACCGTAAGAATTCCGCCGTTAACATATCCTATAGGCGGAATCGGATAAGGTATGAAAAGGCATCTGTAATTATATGCAAAGCTGGTATCTGTCCCCGTCATACTCGCGGAAATAAGTTCGGCCTCATCAATAGAATGTGACCTCATCGAATTTATATCAACTTCCTGAAATAACGCTATATCAGGTGCGATTTTATCCACTTCGGATATAATGTTTTCCATATTCTCATTTACTCTCGCAGCATCTGCAGTCATAACAGAGCTTCCTCCATCCATGAAAAAGTCGGCATTATCTCCAAGAGCTCCGTATCCGATATTCCAGGTCATTACGGTAATCTCATCTTCAGAACCCGGAACGCTTTCCGCTCCCGAGCTTATCTCAGCCTCTTCGACATCATCAGGCTTAAACTCTGTTATTGTAAGTACCGCAAAAAGTAAAACCACCGCAAGTATCAGTATGAGAATAACAATTCCCACAACTTTTAATACTTTTTTCATTTCCCCACTTCCTTCTTCTTTTTTCTATATTTTATCGCATAGCAAAGGTAAATACCATAGGTAAAAGCCTTGTTTTTCTTCTGTATTTATATAGCTATTATTCGCCATAAAAGGGCATTTTTTGACATTTTAAAAATAGTATGGTATATTACTAAAATGTTACAAACTTATTACAAATGTTAAAACGTCAAAAACAAAGGGAGGACTAAGTAATGACACTTAAGAAAAAGCTGTCGGTTGTGCTTATATTAAGCATAATATTAACCGCAGTAGGAATCTATGTGCCAGAAAATACAACCGAAGTTTATGCAGCATCCAAGTATTCAAATCTTGCCGCTGCCTATGATAATGTATCCATAGAGCTTGATACCGAAGGCGCATACGCCGGTGATTTTTTCACCATCGATAACAAATCTTCAATGACAGTTGCCGCATCACTTATAAGCAGCATAACCTATACATCTGATAATGATGAGGTAGCAACGGTAGACGCATCCACAGGTGCAATCACATTTGTATCCGAAGGCAGCGTAAATATTACCGCAACCTATAAAAGCACTTCAGCAACATATGTATTAAATGTTGTTGCAGCCGGAAGCTATGATGAGGCTCGTGCAAGCGTTACTTCATATTCTGATTATGAAAATGCTGCAGCAAAGCTTATCTCTGCTTACGAAACAGGACTTAACAGCTCCAACATAAGCACAATAGCAAAAGCAGCGAGAGTCTTTAAATCTTCAATGGTAAGTCTCGGCAGTCCGAAGGGATTAACATCTTCACACTGCGTTTACTGCTACAGCCTTGTAACCGCGTGGAAGTATTTCGATCATATCAAGGCTTATATAAAAGATAAAAATCCGTTTAATATAAATGGAAGCGGTTACTTTGTAACCACCAAACTTTACGGTTCGGGAAAAACAGTTGTGGCTAAGCTTAAGAAAACGCCGACAACTCTTCAGCTTATCGGAGCCAGCGGAATATCCTATATTGCCGGCAACCGTTCATCTCTTGCCACAGAGACTTATAGCTGGACAATGTATTTAAAATGCGGAAGTACATACATTAAAGCCAAGGCAACCGCAAATACCATAGGACAGTATGTAACTATTGTGCCATCCAAATCCCTTACCCGCGGCAAAACCTATGTCCTTTGCACAGCAAAGAGTAACAGTTCATCAACCTGGGTAAGAAAGGGTGTATATAAATTCAAAGCAACATAAACTAAAGCGAAGCCTATACGGCTTCGCTTCAGAGTGTAGACAAAAAGGGGCCTCATGCACATTAAATGCATGGGGCTCTTTTGTTATCTGGTAAATGTAGCAGCATCGAAGCCTTCTCGGACTGCTGCATATACGTTGCGCGGCCGTCTGGCATCGCCAATAATGGCAAAGTCATATTCAGGGCTTCTTAATGCTTCGGCTTCTTCGGATAAAGGCATCATGCCGGTGGCCATAAGAATGCTGTCTGCTTTATAGAATACATCTTTTCCGTCTGCGTCTTTTGCATGTACACCGTCAGGGGTTATTTCGGTAACATTGACATTGCAGTGAATGCTTGTTGTTGGCTCGAGTCTTTCCATAAGAAATCTTCGGTGGTCATTTGTGGCGTCTATAGCAACATTTTCTCTCATCTCGAGGATGGTGACTCTGCGGCCTTTTAAAGAAAGATCATAACCTATCTCACATCCGACAAGTCCGCCGCCTATAATAACTATCTCTTTTTCTACTGATTCAAGATAGCTATAAGCATCAACGGCTATAAACACATTGGAGAGTTCTTTGCCCGGGATTGGTGGAACAAAAGGCTTCGAACCTATGGCACATATTACAAGGTCCGGCTTTTGTTTTTCGAGAAATGTTTTGTCAATGGTTGCGTTTAAATGGATATCAACGCCATATAATGAACATTCATATTCAAGTGTTTTGGCGTAATTATACATATCTTCTTTAAAAGAGAGGTGTTTTTCCATAAGCAGCCAGCCGCCAAGGGCATCGGTCTTTTCATAAAGTGATACTTTATGGCCCCGTTTTGCAGCCTGAACAGCTGCGGCCATTCCGCCCGGACCGCCGCCTACTACAACAATCTTTCGTTTGGTTGATGCCGGAACTGTTCTCATGGTAAATTCGCGGCCGGCATAAGGATTAATGGCACAGCGCAGAACCTTGCCGCGCGCAATATACTGTGCATTATTACATACATAGCAGCGCAGGCATTTGTGAATCTCTTTATCTCTGCCGGTGCGTGCTTTTTGCGGCAACTCGGGATCGGCCAGTATGCTTCGACCGAGAACAAAGGAATCGCATCTGCCTTCTTTAAGGTATTTTTCCATAAGAGAAGGTTCGGTATATCCGCCTACGGATGAAACGGGAATTTTTGTGACGACTTTTTTTACTGCAGCGGAAAACTCTGAGTTAATGCCTCTTTCATCAAATACAGATATTGCCATTCTTTTGCCCCATGGCATACCTGCTGAGACATTTATTATATCCACGCGGTCCTCACACATTTTGCAGAAAGCTGTTACATCTTCAATCTCAAGTCCGTCATCCAAAAACTCACTGCCTGATATTCTCATATCAATGGCGATTCTTTTACCTACGCGCTTTCTAACATGGTCAATTACCATTAACGGAAAACGGGCCCTATTTTCTATACTTCCGCCATATTTATCGGTGCGTCGGTTAAAATGAGGAGATAAAAACTGATGCAAAAGCCAGCCGTGGCCGCAGTGAATCATGACCATATCAAAGCTGCAGTCAGCGCAGATTTCGGCAGCATCGGCAAAGGATTCTGCAACTTTTTCCATATCATCTTCAGACATTTCGCGAATGTTATCACCCCATTCATCAGTAAAGGCGGAAGGTCCCATGGACTGAACGCCGTTATTATATGCGGAATCAGCCATGGCTCCGCCATGACTTATCTCTATGTTTATCAGCGCGTTGTGTGCGTGAACGGCATCGGCGGCTCTTTGCAGAGAGAACGGAACATTTGGATTATCAAATCTGATTTGCTGAAGATGAGTCATCCCGTTATCTGATGCGATGATGCTTTCTCCTAAAGTAACTACGGCAGCGCCGCCTGCGGCAAGGCTCTCGTAAAAAGCGAGTGCCTGCTCGGTGTATGCGCCTTTTGCATCAAGCTCAACGATGGACATTGGCCCGGTTTTAATGCGGTTCTTCATTGTGCATGGTCCCACATTTAGAGGTGAGAAAAGCGTTGTATAATCCATTGTTATTGTATCCTCCTGATGTTAAAAAACGTAAAAATAAAAATATAGGTTTATCTATAGTTATTATACAGTTTATATGGAAAGAATACTATTTACTATTGTTTAACAATAAGTTCGGATATTCAGAATTGTGCGGCTTAAAAACGGGTGTTAAGATTATAATACAGAGTAATGGTTTAGTTTTTGTTAGGTAAAATTGACAAAGAAATATGTTTTTCGGATTGAATGGTAGGAGGAAAGAAGATGAGCAGGCTTGTCAGTACATACGGAGATTTTGATGTAAGTGTGCCTGATATAAGGGGCGGTGAGATAAAAAAAATAAAGTGTGATGTGGTGATAATCGGTGGCGGCGGCAGCGGGCTGTCGGCAGCGGTAAGATGTGCACAAAAAGGTCTTGAGGTTATTATAATTGATAAAATGTCTGTGCTTGGAGGAAATACAAGACTTGCGGGCGGGCTTTTGGTTACATCATCTTCGATTTTAAAGAAAAAAGGCATCCACGATACAACTGACAGTCATATAAAAAAATATCTCTCGCATCATCTTTACAGGATAGACAGAGATATTGTGACACGTTTTATAAAAAATACGGGTGTTTTTTATGACTGGATGGCAAAACTTGGCATGGATACCGAAAATCATCGTATTGTAATGGATAATGTTGTAATGATAAAAGATAGAAAAGATATGGGACCATTAAGGAATCCGGCGTACGGTCCGGGACTTATGGGGACGGAAGTTACTGATACACTTATCGCTGCAGCCGAAAGGTATGGTGTTACCGTATTTAAAGAAACGCAGGCAAAGGAACTTGTTGTAAAAGATGGTGGAATTTGTGGCGTGAAGGCGGAAGGTAACGGATATAATTATGAGATTGAATGCCAAAATGCAGTTTTGTCCAGCGGAGGATTCGGAAGAGATACTAAGCTTCTTAAAAAATATTTTCCTGAGTATTTTTCAAGTGACAATTATTTTACACATTATTGTTTGGCTCATTGTACGGGAGACGGGCTGTTTATGGCTCAAAAGGCCGGTGCAAAAACAGGAGAAAATATGAGCTTTGGACTTGAATCTATGGTCCATATTCCGGGGGCGCATTCTCTGCAGAGAGTTATGCAGGAGCCTATAGGTATAATAGTGTCTTCAATAGGAAAGAGGTTTGTGCCTGAAGATGATATTGAAAACGGGGAGTTTCTGCTTGATGAACAGCCTGACGGAATAGCATGGTATCTGTTTAATGACAAATTAAAAGATTATTTATACGAACTCGCATTGGAACACAGAAGATACGGAGACTGGATGCCGGATTATGATGAGTACCATAACGACATTAAATCAGAGATTGAAAATGGTCTTATGATTTACGGGAATACAATAAGTGAGTTGGCTGATGCCATGGGAGCCCCTGCAGATGTTCTTGAAAACACGATAAAAAACTATGAGATATATTGCCGGAATAAAAGAGATGAAGAACTATATAAAGATCCGGAATACCTTGTGGACATGGGAGAAGACGGCCCGTGGTATGGTATAAGGCTGCTACGCAAATTTGATGTGACCATGGGAGGCGTATCCATTAATAAAAATATGGAAGTTCTTCGCCCGGACGGTAGCATTATAAAAGGTTTGTATGCGGCAGGTGACATTGCCTCGGGATGGATGGGGCCTGATTACGGCCCGCTGTTTTCGTCATTTGCCTGGGCGGTTAATTCGGGATTTTTGGCGGCAGAGAGCATCTCGCGCTCTACCTGATATATGCTTCCCAGATTGGCATAGAGCTCTTTATATTTTTGAGCAAATTTAATAAAATCCTGTGCAGTTGGCGAAAAGATTCTGTTTTTGTGATAGCAGAGATATACATTTCTGCGGCAGTGATTATTTTCTAAAGGGATAGTTACATAGTTTTGGTAAATATCCAGAACGGGCCCCATTATCTCGCTGGTAGATTCCGTAATAAACGTTACTGCATTGCGCTTGGCAAGTATGAAAAGCAGTGACTGCGTATCGCATACCTCAAAACATATTTTGGGGCGAAATCCGGCAAAAAAGCACATTCCGTCAGTCCATAATCTGAAACTGTATTCCGGGCTGAAGGATACGAAAACATCGTCTTTAAATTCTTCAAGACGTACTGTAGAACGGTTGGCAAGAGGGTGGTTTTGGGACAACTGAATACACACTCTCTCGTTTAGCAGGGGGATGGATATTATGTCGGCTTCATTGAACGGCTCAAAAGCAATGCAAAAATCAACACGAAGATTTTGCATTTTGTATCTGGCTGTTTCAGTGGAATCCATAGATTGTTTAAAGATGACATTGGGATTCAGCTCCATGTAGAGATTCTGAAATCTCGTAGAAAAATCCGGCATTTCTACGGACATTGATATAACGTCGGGCTCCATAATACCGACTTTCTTTATCTCGTTTTTTGCGTGATTTATCTCGGCTACTGCGGCAGATATAAGATCTCTGAATCTCTGTCCGTTCTGGGTTAGATATAATTGTCTTCCTTTTTTCTCAAACAGATTGGCGCCAAGTTCTTTTTCAAGGCGCGATATGGACATGCTGATGGCAGATTGGCTCACATGCAGCATCTCCGAAGCATCCGTTATTTTTCCGCAGTTTGCTACTGCAAGAAAATATTGAAGCTGGTGCAGTTCCATAAAAACCCCCTTTTTAAGACTATTACGTTGTGTTCCCTCTTTTTATGATATCAGTAAATAGTGGCTGAGGCAATTGTCAGCTGTATGAATCGTGATAAGAAGTTTTTTGATATGTAAGGAAAATCCCCGGAAAGCTGATTCCTTGTCCGGGGATTTTTCAGGGTAACTTATGATAAGATGATTTCTTGTTTACCACTCAACATCAGTGCCGAAGTTTGTGGTTCCGATGCTGAATGAAGAAGCATCATAGTTTGCAATCATATCTTTAAGCTGGCTTAATGCGTCACGTACATTCGGGCTGTCCTGCTCAATGTCTGTAACAGCGTTTTCTACGAGATCAGAGCATGCAGCCTGCCACTCGGCAATCTGAGCATCATCAAGCATGATGATGTTATCTGCAGCTTCTTCAAGAGCCGGATATGCTACGTTGCTATATAAAGCATAATCGGCTGTATAGCACTCGCGGCTGAAATCATCGGCATATTCAGCAAAAATCTGCTGAAGGTCTTCAGGAAGACTGTTCCAGAAGTCGTCTGACATAGCGAAAGCAAGTGGGAAGTTGTAGAATCCGCCTTCGCCGAAGAACATTGCGCTCTTAACATAATCAAAGCATCCGAATACATATGCACAGTTAACATGCTGCATAAGAGCTTCCGCTACACCATTCTGAAGGTTTGAAAGAAAATCTGTCGGGAATACACTTATGGCACCACCCTGGTATGAGTTGATGAGTGCCTGCATCTCAGCATTGTCACACATTACAGTAAGTCCGTTAAAAGTATTAGGAGTAGTGTCTGTAATGTCCTCTGAGCAGAAGAACTGATATCCCGGGCACATATATCCTGCATAAAACTTAAGTCCGTTGTCCTCAAATTCAGCAAGCATATCTTCATTGTTGTAAATCATGCTCAGATAAATCTTGCAGGCTGCTTCCCAGTCCGGATAGTTCAAAAGCGGAAGTGAGCACATACGTCCGTTAAGTGAAAATATACTGTAATCTGTAGGCATAAGACCTGCCATATCAAGCTGATTGGTCTGAAGTGCGTCTACTACGTCAGCTGTATCTACAAAAGAATAGCTGTAGTATTTTTCAAACTGTATACGACCGCCTGAAGCTTCCGTAATCTGATCGAGGACCTTGTTCGCTCCGTCGGCAGACTCTTCAGGGAAGGTGAACTGGATAGATACAGTGACTGTTTCATCATTGCTTGCAGTGGCGTCAGCAGAAGAGTCTGATGAACCGCCTGAAGATGATGCGCTGCCCCCACATGCGCACAGCGATAATAGCATTGCTCCTGTGAGTAAAAGTGATACGATTTTTTTCATAAATACCTCCTAAAAAAATTAAAATTTATTTGCCCATTAATCCCGGCAGGAATGTACATATTGACGGGAAAATGCAAACCAAAACAATAACTAAAATATATGAAACTATGAAAGGTATGAGTCCGCGGAAGGTTTTACCTGCGGAAACTCCTCCCATTCCGGCAACCATGTAGGCGACTATACCTATAGGCGGTGTTACTCCGCCGAGAGCCTGCATCATGGTTACGAATACGCCGAACCACAAAACGTTAAAGCCCATGGCATCCATAGCCGGCCAGAGAAGCGGAATTGTCAGCATGATAATACACATCTGCGGAACTACCATTCCAAGGATTACGTAGAGAATGGCAACCATGATAAGTACTACTACCTTGCTGTCAAAGTTATTGACAACAAATTCCGTGAGCATCTGCGGCGCACGTGATGCATTAAGGAAACGGATAAAGACATAGGTGCCTGCGATAAGGAAAAGGATGATACCTACGGTCTTTACGGCCTCTCTTAAAATGTGATAAAGACGTTTTATGGACATCTGTTTTGTGACAAGTGCAATGATTATCGCGCCCATTGCACCCATTGCTCCGGCTTCGGTGGTTGTACATACACCGGCATAAATACTGCCAAGCACGAGCAAAAACAGGATGATTATAGGTAAAAGTCCCAAAAGACTTTTCATTCTTTCGGCGCGCTCATATGTTGGTCCCGCCGGACCAAGCTCCGGACGTCTTTTGCATGTGAGCCAGATTGAAAAGCAGAATGCAATAATGAGTATTATGCCCGGTATAACTCCGCCGATAAAAAGCGATGCAGCGCTTGACTGTGTGAGCATGGCATAAAGTATAAATGACATACTCGGCGGGATGATGATGGCAAGCGGTGATCCTGCCGCAATGGAAGCGGTGGAAAGCTCATCATCGTAGTTAAGCTCGCGCATCTGTGGAAGAGCTATTTTGGTCATGATAACGGCTGCAACGTCTTCTGCACCGGTTATGGCACCGAGGATGCCGGAAGCGGTAACTGTAGCCATAGCCATACCGCCTCTGTGTTTGCCGACATATTTATAAAGGCATTGGTATAAATCCCGCCCGATATTGGTCTCCGATATGACCATTCCCATCAGTGCAAACATAGGGATCGCCGATACAACATAAACGCTTAGGTTTGTATACGGTGCCGTAGCTATCGCCTGGCATGCGGCCGGAAATCCGGAAACAATCCATATACCGATAAATCCTACGAGAGCCATTGCAGCTCCTATCCAGTAGCGAAGAAGAATGAGGATTATAAGGATGAGACAACCTATAAGTCCTATCATTTCCTTACTCATCTTTATCCTCCTTTCCGGAAGCGGAAAGATCTCCGACTTCCTCAACGGCGCGGTCTACTTCGTTTTTGTCGACCGGTACGCCGCCGCCTTTGTATTCGGCAAAACGCTCAATTGTAAATACAAGAGCTGCTATAGCCGACATCGTCATGGCCAGAAAATAAACTGTTCTAAAAGGCCATTCGTAGAGGCGGAATGTCATGATCTGCGTATAAGAATTCTTTTCGATACTTGTCCAGATCATGTTGTAGCCCTGCCATGCCATAATACCGATGATTAAGGTGGCAAACGGAAGTGTGATAATGTCGATTATCATCTGTCCGATTCTCCCGAAACGGGAAGTGAGCACATCTACCCACACGCATTCTTTTGCCATAATGTTTACGGCGATGCATGGAGAAAGGCAGATCATGAGCATTTGTGTCAGCTCATATGTGCCGGGGATGGGATTGTTGAAGATGTATCTCATTATGACGTTTGCGCATACCAAAAGCAGCATGGCCACAAGTGAGATGATGGCAACAATGTTAAAGACTTCAACAATTCCCTTAAGGAATTTTGATAAAACCTTCAAAACAAATCCTCCTTTCTGTTTGCAGTTTTCATCATAAGTTACCGGGTAAATACAAGAATAAATCAGATTCTTCCCCCTATAAGAGAATGCTCAGTATTATTTAATAAACCCTAACTGCGTTAATAATAACATTGCAGTTTAAGCACTACAATTTGAAATAAAAGAAGTAATGGTTCAATTTTATTTAATATATGTTTTCCAGTATAACGTTATAAGCCAATGAATATAATCAACGTAAAATCCACGGAAAGCCGTGTTTGATAAAGATGGTAAAAAGCTTAGGGAAATGGTGCCTGTTGCAAGAGGTTTTAAATGGAATGAAGAAAACATGAGACATCTTGCTTCACTTAAGGGCGGACATCTCATAATAGCAGATACTGTTGAAAAACTGTCAAAAAAGGCGGGCATACCTTGTGAAAAACTTGCTGAAACTATAGAAAGGTACAATGCTATGTGTGAAAACGGAAACGATGAAGATTTTGGAAAAGATGCAGATTATCTCCTTCCGATTAAAAACGGTCCGTTTTATGCAGTCAGAACATTTCTCATGAGTGATGGCGCAGAAGGAGGTATACCTATTGATGCCGGATGTCGTGTAGTGGGAAAGCAAGGTGTCGTAGATGGCCTTTACGCTGCCGGTGATAACACCGGAGGAAATATTTTCCGTGTCGGTAAAAGACGAATGGGAATCACCAATGAGTACAGCTGGGCTATATGCAGTGGAATGATAGCGGCGGATTCAATAATTGAACAAGTGGGAAAATTTTTGTGGGAAATGCTCTTTATACAACAGGAAGTACATTCTCAAACGGTATAATGCCGTATCAGATGTTTATCTTTACCGAATTTTTTGGAATGAGTGCAGCGCTTGTTTCCATTGTAATGAGTATAACCACGGTTGTTGATGCTGTGACCGATCTGCTGGCGGGACTTATTATGGACCGTTTTCATACAAAACACGGAAAAGCATAAACTATATAGAGATTCATTGTATCAGAGAAAGGTGCTTACTTTTGTCTACACTCTAAAGCGAAGCCTATACGGCTTCGCTTCAGACTGTAGACAAAGTGTCGCGGCTACCGCCGCGACCTTTTCTTTTTTATAAGGAGGAACTGGAGTCTGTGGACTCCAGTTCTTTCATTTTTAGACTATCTAAATCCTT
>JAILQM010000056.1 GCA_024698965.1 Eubacterium sp.
ACTCTTATGAGCAGATACGATCTTGAAGAGCTCAAGAAGATCGCTAAATACCTTGCAGGTATTCCGGGATACGAAGAGTGCCCAAGATACGAGAGAGCTTATGCTTCACCTCGTTCAATGCTTGCCCGTTTCGATGCAAGTGTTGCGGCAAAGAAGTCATAAATAAAGCAAAATTAAAGGCGGCCTTTTGGCCGCCTTTATTTGTTTGAAAGAGTTCGCATAGAGTTTAGGATGGCTATTACGGCAACGCCGACATCGGCAAATACCGCTTCCCACATATTGGCCATTCCGAGTGCTCCGAGAAGAAGAATTGCGAATTTTACTCCGAGAGCGAAAACTATGTTTTCCTTAACTATGCGAAGAGTTTTATTTGAAATTTTAATAAGCTGAGCTATTTTGCTTATATCATCATCCATAATAACGATATCTGCGGCTTCAATTGCCGCATCAGAGCCCATAGAACCCATTGCTATACCAACGTCTGCTCTTGCCAAAACAGGGGCATCGTTAATGCCGTCTCCGACAAAGGCAAGGTAAGAGTTTGGAGACTTTGAGCTTAAAAGGTTTTCTACATGCTCTACCTTTTCGCCCGGAAGAAGCTCTGCAAAATATTTGTCTATGCCGATTCTTTCAGCGACATCTTTTGCTGCTTTTTCGTGGTCTCCGGTAAGCATTACCGTATTTTTTATTCCGGCTTTTTTAATAGAAGAGAGAGCATCTTTTACTCCGTCTTTTATTTCGTCGGAAATAATAATTGTGCCAAGGTATTTTCCCTCGGATGCGACATGTATCTGTGTTCCCATGAAATCAAGAGCTTTTATATCTATATTATTCTCTTTCATGAGTTTGTCGTTTCCGAGAAGAATATTTTTTTGATCTATAACGGCGCTTATACCTCGCCCGGCTATTTCTTTTACTTCGCCGATGCGGGAAGTGTCAATGTCTTTGTCGTATTTTTCAAGGATGGAGAGGGCGATAGGATGATTTGAAAAGCTCTCGCCCAAGGCGGCCTTTTCAATAACATCTTCTTTTGACACCTCACCGTTTGTAACGACATCCGTTACAATAAAATCTCCTTTGGTAAGTGTACCTGTCTTGTCAAAGACAACGGTATTAAGAGCCGATGCTATTTCAAGATAGTTTCCGCCTTTTACAAGTACGCCGATTTTAGAAGCCGCGCCGATACCGCCGAAAAATCCGAGCGGTACGGATATGACAAGGGCGCAAGGGCAGGAGATTACAAGGAAGATGCAGGCTCTTTTAATCCAGTCGGCCCATACGCTAAAGCCTCCGCCCAAAATAACAGGCGGAATAAGAGCAAGACAAACGGCTCCTATGGTTACTACCGGAGTATAATACTTGGCAAATTTTGTGATAAAGTTTTCCGTTCTTGCTTTTTTGGAACTGGCGTTTTCCACAAGCTCTAAAATCTTGGCTACAGTCGAGTCGTCGAATTCCTTTTCTGTTTTAACCTTTAAGGTTCCTTCGCCGTTTACACATCCGCTGATTATACTATCGCCGGCAACTATGCGGCGTGGAAGGGATTCTCCGGTAAGAGCTGCTGTATCAAGGAAGGATTCTCCCTCAAGCACAATGCCGTCAAGAGGCACTTTTTCTCCGGGTTTTACTATAATAATACTTCCTATTTCAACATCATCGGGATCTACCTTTGTAACTTCGCCGTTTTCTTCCAAATTGGCGTACTCAGGTACGATGTTCATCATCTCTGTAATTGATTCTCTGGATTTTCCGACAGCATAGCTCTGGAAGAGCTCGCCGATTTGATAGAAAACCATAACGGCGCAGCCTTCGGAATATTCTCCTATGGCAAAGGCACCGAAGGTGGCTATCATCATAAGAAAGCTTTCACCGAAAAGCTGTCTGTTTTTGATGTTGCGAAATGCGGTATATACTACATCATAACCTGAGATCAAATATACGATAAAGAAGAGTATAAATACAATCGCAGGATTTGCGTTTTCAAAAAGTGATAAAATATCGCAGATAAAAAGTACCGCGTAAAGTGCAAGAGCAACAAGTACGCGGTATAAAGTTTTTTTGAGCTTGGTTGACATAAATTTACCTCTATAAAATTACTTTGCAGTCGGGCTCGACTTTAGATATGCAGGTAATGGCTGATTCAAGGACTGAGTCAAATTTGTCGTCCTCTGCGTCAATCATAAGCTTTTGTGTCATAAAACTTACCGATGCATCTTTTACGCCCGGAAGCTTCTTGATGGCTTCTTCCATTTTAGCTGCGCAGTTTGCACAATCGAGATCCTGAAGTTTGAATTTTTTCTTCATATATTTTTCCTCCTTAACTACTCAAGTACATGCTCAAGTCCCTGAGCGATAATTGATTTTACATGATCGTCGGCAAGAGAGTATATTACCTGTTTGCCGTTCTTTTTTGAGGTGACGAGCTTTGAAGTCTTTAAGATTCTGAGCTGATGAGATATGGCTGACTGGCTCATTCCCAAGGTGTCGGCTATATCTGCCACATGTCTGTCGCTGTCGAAAAGTGAGAATAGGATTCTTATCCTTGTGGAATCACCGAAAATCTTAAAAAGCTCGGCAAGATCTATGAGCGTTTCTTCGTTATTCATGTTTTCCTGGGCCAACTTGTCCATATCCCTGCCTCCTTTCCATAAAACAATGATTAAACATATGAGCAAGTGTTCATATGAACAATATACGCTATAAACATTTCGTTGTCAACAGTATTTTATTTTTCGTTTTACATTATTATAATTTATGTTAAAATCAAAGTAGCAAATAAATAGGGAGCCGAATTATGAAAATTGCAGCAGTTATTGCAGAGTACAACCCGTTCCATAACGGACATAAGTATCAGTTAAGTGAAATCAGGAGAAAGATTAAGCCTGATTATGTTATTGTGCTTATGAGCGGAGACTTTACCCAGAGGGGTACACCTGCCATAATGGATAAATACACAAGGACTCGTCATGCTCTTGAAAACGGAGCTGATATGGTTATAGAGCTCCCTACAATGTGGGCTACGGCAAGTGCCGATTATTTTGCGGAAGGTGCGATAAGAATACTTGAGAGGCTCGGATGCATAAGTCATCTTGCGTTCGGATGTGAGCATGAAGATATAGAGATGCTTACGGCTTTAGGATCGCTTTATGCAAGAGAGCCGGAAGGCTACAGAGTTGCTTTAAGACATGCACTTAGAGAAGGATATTCATTCCCTGCTGCGCGTTCTGCGGCTTCGCAGCTTTTTTACATGCAAAATAAAAACGATTTTACATATCTTTGGCCTAACAACTGTTCGCCTGAGCAGATTAAAAGCACGCTTGAAGAACCGAATTCTATTTTGGCGGTTTCTTATATAAAACATCTTATAAAATGCAGTTCAAATATCACTCCTGTTCTTATCAAAAGACAGGGCGGTGCTTTTCATCAGACTTCTCCGGATGAAAAGTTTTCTTCGGCTACGGCTGTAAGAACAGAGATGAAACGCCTTTTAAAGAGAAATCTCAATCTCATGGAAAGTGAGATGCTCAAAACCTCCATTCCCGAATCTGTATTTAAGACTCTTGAGTATTATCATAAAGAGCACGGCTTTGTGGATACAAATGCTTTCTCTTCGGAGCTTAGATATATGATAATGCGAAGCACGGAAGAGATGCTTGCGGGATATCTTGACGGAGGAGAAGATCTTGCGAGAAGATGTAAGAACATGTTAAACGAGTATGAAAACTTTGAAAAGTTCTGCGAAATTTTAAAGGCCAAATCCTTTACTCATACAAGAATAAGCAGATACTTAAATCACATTGTTCTCGGAATTACCAGCTTTTTACTTACGGAAATTTCCCTTCAGGATGAGGCCGTATATGCGAGAGTATTAGGTATGAGAAAGTCTTCCGACAAGCTTTTGAGCATAATTGACGAAAGAGCGGATATTCCTGTTATTACGAGTGTTGCAAAAAGCATGGGGCAGATTCCTTTCGAGGCTCAGACTGCACTTGATACTGATATTTTTGCGGCAAATCTCTATACTCATGCCCAAAGAGACGTATCGGGAGCTGTGTATATTGACGAGCTTTCAAGGCCTCTTATAGTGGTCGGAGATGAAGAATACAAACCCAAAGAAGAAAACATTTACAATTAAAAAATAATTCATTCTTCTTTTAATGGATTTTGCGTTGCAAACTCCATTAATGTATATTATAATACAAATTGTATGTATAAAAATACAAAAAGGAGAAGATGAAATGAGTAATCAAGTCGTAAAACCTTTCAAAAAGGTGCTTGTTGCAAACCGTGGAGAAATTGCAATAAGAGTGTTCCGTGCATGTTCAGAGCTTGGTATAGGAACTGTTGCAATTTATTCTAAAGAAGACAAGTATGCACTTTTCCGTACAAAGGCCGATGAGGCTTATCCTCTTGAAGAGGACAAGGGACCTGTAGATGCTTATCTTGATATTGACAAAATTATCCGTATCGCAAAATATGCCGGAGCGGATGCTATCCACCCGGGTTACGGATTCTTATCGGAAAATCCCGATCTTGTAACAGCTTGTGAACAAAACGGTATAACATTTATCGGACCTTCAGCTGACATCATGAATAAAATGGGTGATAAAATTTCATCCAAGCAGATGGCTATAGAAGCTGAAGTGCCTATTATTCCGGGTATCGATCATGCTGTTAAATATGCCGATGAAGCTATGGAAATTGCCGACATGGTTGGCTATCCTGTAATGCTCAAAGCATCAAACGGCGGTGGCGGACGCGGTATGCGTATCGTTAACTGCAAAGAAGATATGGAAAAGGAATTCGAGGAAGCTAAAAACGAATCCAAGAAGGCTTTCGGCGATGACAAAATTTTCATTGAAAAATATTTAAGAAAACCAAAACATATTGAGGTGCAGATTTTAGGTGATAACTACGGTAATATCGTACATCTCTTTGACCGTGACTGCTCTGTTCAGCGTCGTCATCAGAAGGTTGTTGAGTATGCACCTGCATTTATGATTCCGGAAGAGACAAGAAAGATAATTTTCGAGTCTGCAATCCGTCTTGCAAAGAAGGTTGGATATGTTAATGCCGGAACACTCGAGTTTTTGGTTGATCATGACAACAATCCTTATTTTATAGAAATGAACCCGCGTATCCAGGTTGAGCATACCGTATCTGAGGAAATCACAGGTATAGATCTTGTTCAGGCTCAGATTCTTGTAGCCGAAGGATATGCACTTCCGTCGGAACAGATTAACATTCCGAACCAGGAAAGCATTAAGTGTCTCGGATATTCCATCCAGACTCGTGTAACAACAGAAGATCCTGCAAACGGATTCTTACCTGATACAGGAGAAATTACGGTTTACCGTTCAGGTTCGGGTTCAGGTATCCGTCTTGACGGAGGTAATGCGTATACAGGAGCAAAAATTACTCCTTACTATGACAGCCTTCTTGTTAAGATTATTTCATTCGGTAGAACATTTGATATTGCGGTATCTAAATCCCTCCGTGCTCTTCGTGAGATGAGAATCAGAGGTGTTAAGACCAACATTGCATTCCTTATCAACGTTCTTAACGAAGAAATGTTTGTTAACGGCGGATGGTACACAACTTATATCGAAGAAACACCTAGCCTTTTCGAACTTGAGCAGTCTCAGGACAGAGCTACAAAGATTCTGGAGTTTTTGGGCGACAGAATTATTAATACTACAAAGGGCGAAAAAGCAGAGTATGAGAACCGTATTGTTCCTAAATACGACAAGAACAAAATGGTTTACGGCGCAAAAGATGAGTTCTTAAAGCTCGGCGCAAAAGAATTTACTCAGAAGATTTTAAAAGAAGACAAGCTTTATGTAACAGATACAACAATGCGTGATGCTCATCAGTCACTTATGGCAACACGTATGAGAACCAAAGATATTGCCGGTGCTGCTTATGCAACAAACCAGTATATGGCAAATGCGTTCTCTGTTGAAGCATGGGGCGGTGCTACTTATGATACAGCATACAGATTCTTAAAAGAGTCACCATGGAAGAGACTTGAGTACTTACATAAGAGAATGCCTAATACGCTTATCCAAATGCTCCTTCGTGCATCAAATGCCGTAGGATACAGCAACTATCCTGATAACGTAGTTAAGGGCTTTATCGAAATATCTGCAAAGAAGGGTATCGATGTATTTAGAATCTTCGATTCTCTTAACTGGGTAGAAAACATGAAGATGCCGATTGAGACAGCTCTTTCAACAGGAAAGATTGTCGAAGGTACAATCTGCTACACAGGCGATATTTCAAATCCTGAAGAGAAGAAATACACTCTTGATTACTATGTAAGAAAGGCTAAAGAACTTGAAGCACTCGGTGTACATATCTTTGCGATAAAGGATATGGCCGGCCTCTTAAAGCCGCTTGCAGCAAAAGAGCTTGTTTCAACTCTTAAGAAAGAGATTAATATACCTATTCATTTACATACACATGACACAACAGGTAACGGCGTAAGTACAGTACTTATGGCTGCGGAAGCAGGAGTTGATATCGTCGATCTTGCTATTGAGTCAATGAGTTCACTTACTTCAAACCCTTCAATGAACGCTGTTGTTGAAGCGCTTCGCGGTACAAAGAGAGATACGGGACTTGACTTTGAAGAACTCGACGAGCTCTCAAGATACTGGGCAAGAACACGTCAGGTATATGCACAGTTTGAAAGTGATATGAAATCTCCTAACGCAGAGATTTATAAATACGAGATTCCGGGTGGTCAGTATTCTAACCTTCTTGCACAGGTTAAATCAATGGGCGCCGGAGATCATTTTGAAGAGATTAAGGGACTTTACAAGGATGCCAACGAACTTCTCGGAAACATCGTAAAGGTTACACCTTCATCAAAGGCTGTAGGAGACATGGCAATTTTCATGTTCCAGAACGGTCTTACAAAAGAGAATATTCTTACAGAGGGTGCATCTCTTTCATATCCTGATTCAATCGTAAGCTATTTCCAGGGTATGATGGGACAGCCTGAGGGAGGATTCCCTGAAGAGCTTCAGAAGATTGTACTTAAGGGCGTTGAACCTATTACAGAGCGTCCGGGCAAGCTTCTTCCGCCTGCTGACATGGATGCAATAAGAAAGCATCTTGAAGAGAGCTATGACTTATCAGAGTTTGACGAAGATGCAATCTTCCAGAAGTGCATAAGCTATGCTCTTTATCCTGCTGTATATGAGGATTATTGCGAGCATCTTAAAGAATATGATGATGTAACAAGATTAGAGAGTCATGTTTACTTCTACGGCCTTAGAAAGGGCGAGGAGACAACTCTTCGTATTGCCGAAGGTAAAGACCTTATCATCAAGTCTATCGATGTATCGGATGCAGATGATGAAGGATACCGCAGAGTTCTCTTTGAGGTAAACGGTTCAAGACGTACAGTTAAGATTCTTGACAAGAGTCTTGAAGTTAAGGCTGATAACAGACTTAAAGCTGAAAAAGGCAACCCACAGCATCTCGGTTCAACAATTCCGGGTACTGTCGGTAAGATTATGGTTAAGGAAGGCGACGAAGTTACAGTTAACATGCCGCTTATGACAGTAGAGGCCATGAAGATGGAAACAACTGTTGTATCTAAGGTTGACGGTACTGTTGATAAGATTTACGTAACAGAAGGCGATTCGGTTAAACCTGAAGACCTTATGATTTCGTTTCACCTTAAAAAATAATTAAAATGATTTTTTGGGCCGCCCTTCGGGGCGGTCTTTTTTATGCATAAATCGCATAATGTTACGTTACAATTTCTTGCCTCAGACGTGCATTGTGGTATAATAGCCGCAAGCGGCTATTATCACTATGCAGTCGCCAAATGCAAGTAAATTTGCGCTTGGCTCGTTGCATTGTGGTATAATATTCTAAGATTGATTTTGGGAGGAGATTTGGGGATGGATCTTAAAGAGAATACCCTTAACAATATACCTGCGGGAAGTGTAATATTTTCGGCAAACAGTCCGGCCGATCATATCTGCGCGATTTTGAAGGGGAGCGTGGAAATGAGCGCCGAAGGTATAAGGCATATTCTTAAAAGCGGAAGTATGCTTGGAATTGCCGATGCTTATAGGGGCGTGTATGAATATACATATACGGCCACAGAAGATGCGCTTTTATATGTTTTTCCCGTAAAGGGAGAAGACGGGATGAAGCTTTTCCTTGAAAAGTTTGTGGATTATCGCGGTATTTCCGTGGCGTCTATGAGCAGACTTGTCACGACGTTAAATGTTATTAAAACAAAAATGACTGTTGCTACATCTTCGCTTTCGACATCTTTAAGCGGTATTTATGAATTCTACAAAGCCGTTGCAATGGACGAGGCTTTGGAATTTAGTGATATAGAAAAGCTTGAAGCTCCCGAATTTGAATGGGATATTGATGATAATGAGCTTTTATGCAGGGCTGAGATGGCTCAGCTTCCTGTTGAAACTCATAAGTATTTTTACGAACAGTGCGTTAATCTCGCCGCTTCGGAAAATGAAAAGATGAGCGAGCTTATCGAAGAGATAATGGGCGACTGCAGGCTTTTGTTTGAGTATGCAAAAACCATGTTTGAGATAGCCGTAAACAGGGATAAGACCTCGCTTTTGGATATTGCCGTTTCACAGGTCGTAAGCTCAAATAAAGAAGGAATAAGCAAGGATTTAAGTGAGCATTTTCATGACGCGAAAAACATTCTTATAAAGCTGGACGATACTATAGAAGAAAATACAGGCGAGAGGGTGTTAAACAGAGAAAAGCTTGAAGAGCTGATTGAGCAGATAAGCGACGAAGGCTTTGAAAAGAGGCAGGAAGAGGCCTCAAACGAAGCTGCCAAAAAAGAGCTCATCATCCAAAACAGAGTGGATTCTCTTACATCTTCGCTTGAGAGGATTCTTAAGTTTGCCGAGCTTGACGAGTCGAAAGAGGCGGTATTTAAAAACGGTATAGAATTTTTGGTTGAATCGGCAGACAGGATGGAAGTAAGCGATGAGATGAGACAGAAAAAACACGCGCTTACACCAATATTTTATCAGATATATAAAAACTGTTTTAAAAAGAGCATTACGGAAGATAAAGTTCCTTATGCGGTTGAGCTTTTGCTTTCCTACGGATTTGTGGATGAGAGGCTTTTATCCGAAGATAAGCTAAGAGCGCTTTGCAGCATCGAAGAGGATGATTACAGCGGAGAGTATAATATTTACACCGCAAGAGAATGGCTTGAGCTTATCTACAGCGGCGTTAAAAATCCTTCGAGAGATAATTTTTCAGAGGATTATTTTGAGAGCATGCGCACCAAAAAGAAAAACGGTGAGCTTACAGACAAACAGATTGAAGAGCTTACAGACGACATGGAAAAGAGACTTGAGTTTGAAATCGACAACATGTTTGCAAGCAATATGAAGGTCGTAAACGGACAGATTTCATCATTTGCGCCGGTATTATACGACGATACGTTTTTCTCGGGACTTGAAAAGGCCAGGGTTAAAAAACAGGCGATAGCCGATGTTATAGATAAGTACAGAGCGATTGATTATTCGGTATTCTCACATGAATATCAGTATAACAATCCTGAGTTTGAAATAAAAAATGAGACGGTCTATCAGGAAGTTACGCCCGATATTATCCTGCTTCCGGTTTACGGCACAACATCTTCAATGTGGCAGGAGATAGACGGAAGAAATAAGCTTTCTCCGGGAAGAGTTTTATTTCCGGCCTTTACGGAGACGGCGATGGACGATCTTGTTGTAGGTTTTATGGGAAGATACAGATGGGAATATACGAGATGCGTTCAGGGTGTGTATTGGAACGATATTACCAATAAATCACTTACCTCCGAATACAGCGACTATATTCAGTATTACAGAAAGAACAGAGAGCTTTCCGAGAGCAACAGAGAAAAGGTAAAACTTCAGATACAAAAGGCAAGAAACTCTTTAAGAGAAATATTTGCACAGGATTATTCGACTTGGATAAGGTTTGAATATAACGGCTCGATGAGGCTTAACAAGGTGGTAAGGGAGATGCTTGCCACGTATTGTCCTTTTGATGCAGAGGCGAGAAAACGCCTTATGCAAAGCCCGGCGTTTAGCGATGCTTTTGCAAGGTATGAAAGAGAAGCAACAAAGGATATGCAAAGAATTCTGCTTAAGGTAAGGGCGATAGAGGCTAAGGGACAAAAGGCACCAAAAGAGCTTACAGCTAAGATGAATTTATATTCGGTTAATCTTGAATAATGGTTTTTTATGGTGTATATTCATTATCATATCGGAGGATAATATGGACGAAACAGTAAGAATTGCCGTCGACGCAATGGGAGGAGACAATGCTCCTTTTGAGATTGTAAAAGGTGCGACGGATGCGCTTTCGCGCAGTGAAAATATTTATATTTATCTCGTCGGAAAAGAAGAGATAATAAAAAAAGAATTGGAAAATTTAACCTATCCGAAGGAGAGGCTTTCTATAGTGGATGCTCCTGATGTGATAGAAACGGCCGAACCGCCGGTTATGGCCATTAGAAAGAAAAAGGAATCATCTCTTGTAAAAGCACTTCGCCTTGTAAAAGACAAAGAGGCTGACGCTTTTGTATCGGCCGGAAGCTCGGGAGCTATTTTAGTGGGCGGACAGCTTATTATAGGTAAGGCAAAGGGCGTAAAAAGAGCGCCGCTTGCACCTCTTATTCCTACCGAAAAGGGTGTGGCTCTTCTGATTGACTGCGGAGCAAATGTGGATGCGAGAGCCGAGCATTTGGTGCAGTTTGCGAGAATGGGCTCTTTATATATGGAAGATGTTGTCGGTATCAAAAATCCGAGAGTTGCAATCGTAAACATCGGAGCCGAAGAAGAAAAAGGAAATGCTCTTGTAAAAGAGACCTATCCTATGCTAAAGTCATTAGAGGATATAAATTTTGTCGGTTCTATAGAGGCAAGAGATATTCCTCACGGCGATGCCGATGTCGTAGTCTGCGAGGCATTTGTCGGAAATGTTATTTTAAAGCTTTATGAAGGTGTCGGAGCTGTTATGCTTTCGGTTATTAAGCAGGGGCTCTTAAGCTCTCTTAAGGCAAAAATAGGAGCACTTCTTATAAAGCCGGCTTTAAAGAAGACTCTTAAAAGATTCGATGCTTCGGAATACGGCGGAGCACCGCTTCTCGGACTTAAAGGGCTTGTTGTAAAGGCTCACGGTTCTTCAAACGCAAAAGAAATTGCTAACGCAATTTTACAATGTGAGAAATTCACAAAACAAAAAATAAATGATAAAATAACAGAAGTACTTGGTAATACCGATACTGATAAGGAGAATGAAGATGGAATTTGATTTACTGAAAAGAATTATTGCTGAAGAGATGGGACTTGATACTGACGAGATAACAATGGATACTACATTCGAAGAAGATCTCGGTGCCGATTCTTTGGACGTTACATCAATTATTATGGCCCTTGAAGAGGAACTTGACATCGAAATCAGTGATGATGATGCGGTTGAAATCAAAACGGTTGGTGATGCGGTTGATAAAATCAAAGCTGCACTCGGCAACGAGGATTAATACAGGAAAAATATATAAAAAATAACGAAGGTGCCTGATAAGGGCACCTTATTGAGCGTTATGGAAAGAGGAAAAATGAGTACCAAAGAAGAAGAGCTTTCAAAGCTTTTTGAATATGAATTTAAAGATATTTCAATACTTAAAAGAGCGCTTACACACAGCTCTTATGCAAATGAGAATAAGGACTGCGCAGGTGGCGACAATGAAAGACTTGAGTTTTTGGGAGATGCCGTACTTGAGATAGTTACGAGCGAATTTCTTTTCCATAAATACAAAGACAAGCCCGAAGGAGAACTCTCAAAGCTAAGAGCATCCATTGTCTGTGAACAGACTCTTGATTTATGCGCAAAGCCTATGAAGTTCAGCGACTATATCTACCTTGGAAAAGGTGAGGAAAACACGGGCGGAAGAAAAAGACCATCCATTGTATCGGATGCGTTCGAAGCGGTAATAGGTGCTTTGTATCTTGATGGAGGAATCGAGGTTGCAAAGGCATTTATCTATAAATATGTGCTTGATGATGTGGAATCAAAACAGCTCTATGTGGATTCAAAGACACATCTTCAGGAGTATGTTCAGGGCAAATATCACAGCGTGCCGAGATATGAGCATGCAGGGGAGTCGGGACCTGAGCATAACAAGACATTCTTTGTGGACTTATATGTTAACGATATAAAGATTTCCAGCGGAGAAGGACATAATAAAAAAGCAGCGGAGCAGCAGGCGGCTTACAATGCCCTTATGCTTGTCAGCAGGGAATAGAGGAAGTATGTATTTAAAAAGTATAGAGTTGCAGGGATTTAAGTCCTTTGCAATGAAGACGAAGTTTGAGTTTAACAACGGAATAACGGGTATAGTCGGACCGAACGGAAGCGGTAAGAGTAATGTTGCCGATGCGGTAAGATGGGTACTCGGAGAACAGAGGGCAAAGCAGCTCAGAGGTTCATCCATGCAGGATGTTATCTTTGCGGGTACGGAAAACAGAAAACCGCTCAGCTATGCCTATGTTGCAATAACACTTGATAACAGTGACCATGCACTTGCAGTGGAGTATAACGAGGTTACAATCGCGAGAAGAATATATCGCTCGGGAGAGAGTGAATACCTCTTAAACGGAACAGCCTGCAGACTTAAGGATGTGCATGAGATTTTTTATGATACGGGTATCGGTAAGGAAGGATATTCTATCATCGGACAGGGACAGATAGAGCAGATCATCTCCGGAAAGCCCGAGGAGAGAAGAGAGCTTTTTGACGAAGCGGCAGGTATTGTAAAATACAAGCGCCGTAAGGCAGCGGCTCAGAAAAAACTTATCGGAGAAGAGGAAAATCTTGTCCGCGTAAACGATATTATTACCGAGCTTGAAAAACAGGTCGGCCCTTTAGAGCGTCAGGCCGAGAAGGCAAAGGTATTTCTTAAGAGAAAAGAAGAACTCAAAAACTTCGACATCAATCTCTTTCTTATTCAGATGGATGAACTCGATCAAAAGATTGAGGAGACCGAGAAAAAACTCGGTATATTATCCGATGATATGACATCCAAAAAAGAGGCATATGAAAAGCTTAAAGAAAATTCCGAGGAAATGAAAACCTCGATTGACGAGCTTGAGCAAAAAATCAATTCCATGAGGGAAAAGCAGAGCTCCGATGCCGTAACAAAGGTAAATCTCGAAAACCAGATTGAGCTTTTAAAAGAGCAGATTAAGACTGCCCAGGCTTCCGATGAACACCTTCAGGACAGAATGGAAGCTTTGAGTAAGGAAATCGAGACAAAGACTAAAGAAAAAGATGAATACGACAAGAGAGCCAAAGAAGTTCTTGCACAGATAGAAGAAAAAGAAAAGATTCACAAAGAAAAGCAGGAAAAGGCAGAAGCTCTTTCGGCCGAGATAGACGGACTTAACAGGCTTATTGAGGAAGGAAAGGCGGAGGTCTTGGATCTCCTTAACAAAAAGGCTCAGGTTACGGCGCGCATGCAGCATTTTGATACTCTTATGCAGCAGGTAAATATCCAGAAAGCCGGAGCGAGCCAAAAGCAGATTACAGGCAAGTCTGAGCTCGATGTATTAGAGAATAAGTTAAAAGAGCATGAAAAAGAAGCAGATGAAGCATTTATTGCTTTAGATGAGAAAAACAAAGAAAAAGACGAGCTTCTTAAAAAGATGGATTCCCTCGCCAAGGAAAGGGATTCTGTAACCGAAGAGCTTGAAAAAATAAACAAAAACTATATCGGAAAGCAGTCGAGACTTGAGTCTCTTACAAATATTGCGGAAAGATACGAAGGCTACGGCGGAAGTATACGCCGCATTATGGAGCAGAAAAAGAATAATCCGGGAATCTGCGGTGTTGTGGCGGATATTATCGAGACTCCGAAAGAATACGAGACAGCAATTGAGATTGCTCTCGGAGGAAATATCCAAAATATCGTTACCGAAGATGAGCAGTGTGCAAAGGATTTAATCGAATTTTTAAAGAAGAATAAATTCGGACGAGCTACGTTTTTACCGATTACAAGTGTAGGACCGCGTGACAGAGGCAGAGAGCATGACGCACTCGGCGAAAATGGCGTTATCGGAATGGCGGATTCTCTTGTAAAGACAGATGATAAATATAAGGGAGTTGCAGCATACCTTTTGGGCAGAATTCTTGTAGTGGAGAGTTTGGACAGCGCCTTAAAGCTTGCTAAAAAATACAACTACAGAATAAGAATGGTAACCCTTGAGGGCGAGCTTATTCAGCCGGGCGGATCTCTTACCGGTGGTACTTTTAAGAATTCCGCAAATCTTCTCGGAAGAAAAAGAGAGATGGAAGAGCTTGAAAAAGAGATAAAAGATTTGTCTAAGGCGAGACTTTCGTGCATTGAAAAGCAGGATAAGATAAGGGCATCGCGCGCAGACGTCAGAAAGAAGATTGGCGAAAGCGAAGATGAGATTAAGGAAAGAGAAATTGCTTTAAATACCGCAAAGCTTAATAAAAAGCGTGCCGAAGAAGAGTATGATGCTGCCAAAGAAAGCATGGAGATGCTTGTCAGCGAGGTTACAAGCTTAGAGGCCAAGATAAACGAAATCGAAGCCGAGAAAAAGCGTGTAAACGATGAGGCCGAATCGTCTAAGGCAAGAGAAAAGGAAATCGAAGAGCAAAACGAAGAAAGAGCAAAGATTATAGAAGAAAAATCCGTTCTTTTAGATGATGCAAAATCAGAGGCCGAAAGCAGCGCTCTCGAGGAATCGAAGGTAAGACAAAACATTACCTTTATTAACGAAAACTTAGACAGAATTAACAGAGAAATCGAAAAGACAGACATAGAGCTTAGAAGGATTAAGTCGGATTCGGGCAAATCTGTCGGAGAGATTGAGCAAAAGACAAAGAACATTGAAAAACTCAAAGAAACCATTGCATCTGCGGATGAGATGGCGGGAAAGGCCGACATAGAGCTTAAAGAATCCATTAAAAAGAAAGATGAGATGTCCGAAAACTACAGGAAGTTCTTTGAGGACAGAGAAGAGATGACAAGGGAGATTGCCAACCTCGAAAGAGAGGCGGACAGATTAACCTCTCAGCTTGACGGCGCCAAATCCCAGAAGGATTCTCAGACGAGCTATATGTGGAACGAGTATGAGCTTACCTATCACAATGCGCTTAATATGCGGGTTGAGACAGAGCATTCTCCTGCAGAATTAAAGAAAAAGGTTAAGGAAATAAGAGATTCGATAAAGGCACTCGGCAATGTAAACGTTGCGGCCATAGAGGACTACCGCGAGGTTTCGGAGAGATACGAGTTTTTGACTACTCAAAGAAATGATATTACCGATGCCAAAAACAACCTCTTAGGCATTATAGACGAGCTTGATAAAGGCATGAGAAAGCAGTTTAATACTGAGTTTGCCAGAATTCAGGAGGAATTTACGAGAGTATTTAAAATACTTTTCGGAGGCGGAAAAGGCTCACTTGAACTTGTAGAAGGAGAGGATATCCTTGAGGCAGGTATTGAGATTATTGCTCAGCCGCCGGGCAAAAAGCTCCAGAATATGATGCAGCTTTCGGGTGGTGAAAAATCACTTACCGCAATATCGCTTCTTTTTGCGATACAGAACTTAAAGCCGTCGCCGTTCTGCCTTTTGGACGAGATTGAGGCGGCCCTTGATGAGCCGAATGTAAACAGATTTGCAAATTATCTGCATAAGCTTACGAAATATACGCAGTTTATTGTTATCACTCACAGACGAGGAACAATGGATGCAGCGGACAGACTTTACGGTATTACTATGCAGGAAAAGGGTGTATCCGCACAGGTAAGCGTAAATCTTGTAGAGGAGGAAATGGAAGAAGATGGCGTTTTGGGATAAATGGAAGAACAAAGCAGCTGAGGAAGTAGCTGAGGAAGTTGTAGGAGAGGTAGCCGAAGAAGTAGCCGAAGAAGTAGCCGAAGAAGTAGCCGAAGAAGTAGCCGAAGAAGTAGCTGAAGAAGTTTCGGAAGAGGCAGCGGCTGAGGAAGTTGTGGAAGAGGCAGCTGAGGAAGTTTCGGAAGAGGCAAAAGCTGAGGAAGCGCCGGCTGAAGAGGAGACTGAAAAGAAGGGATTTTTTGCAAAGCTTTTTTCGGGACTTGCTAAGACAAGAGACAACCTTTCTGCAAGCGTAAACTCTCTTTTTACAGCGTCAGAAATAGATGACGAGTTTTACGAGGATCTTGAAGAAGCCCTTATTATGAGCGATATCGGAGTAAGGACAACAGACAATATCTTAGAAGATCTTCAGCAAAAAGTTAAGGAAAACCATATAAAGATTGCTTCAGAGTGCAGGGATTTTCTTAAGGAAAGCATTATGAAACAGATGGACCTCGGAGAGGCTGCTTATGATTTTGAGAATCAAAAGTCTGTTATTTTGGTTATCGGAGTAAACGGAGTAGGTAAGACAACCACTATCGGAAAGCTTGCCGCTCAGATGAAAAATAAAGGCAAAAAAGTTACTCTTGCGGCGGCCGATACATTCCGTGCTGCGGCTACAGAGCAGCTTAAAGAATGGGCAAACCGGGCAGGGGCAGACATTATCGCAGGACAAGAGGGCGCAGACCCTGCATCTGTAGTATTTGATGCCTGCCAGTCGGCAAAATCAAAAAACGCAGATATCCTTTTAATCGATACTGCAGGAAGACTTCACAATAAGAAAAATCTTATGGAAGAGCTTAAAAAAATCAACAGAATTATCGATAAGGAATTCCCGGATACACACAGGGAAACATTCATTGTCGTGGATGCGGCAACGGGACAAAATGCGCTTAATCAGGCAAAAGAATTTAATGAGGCAGCTGAGGCTACCGGCGTTGTTCTTACCAAAATGGACGGAAGCGCCAAGGGCGGTATAGCCATTGCCATACAGTCCGAACTTTCGATTCCGGTTAAATATATCGGAGTCGGTGAAGGTATTGATGATTTGCAAAAGTTTGATGCAACAGCTTTTGTTAATGCAATTTTATAAAGAATCGGATGAAAGAAGGTTTGAATTATGTTAACTTTAGACAGATTTGAGGAAGCAAGTGATCTTGTAAAACAGGTTACAAATGAAACAAAGCTCGTATACAGCGAGTATTTATCGGAGCAGACCGGAAACAAGATTTACTTAAAGCCTGAAAACAATCAAAATACCGGTGCATACAAGGTCAGAGGTGCGTATTACAAGATAAGCACTCTTTCCGAAGAGGAGAGAAGCAAAGGCCTTATTACAGCATCTGCCGGAAACCATGCGCAGGGCGTGGCTTTTGCGGCGCAGAAATACGGGGTTAAGGCAACAATCGTAATGCCTACGACAACTCCTCTTATTAAGGTTAACAGGACAAAGAACTACGGAGCAGAGGTTGTGCTTTACGGGGACGTGTATGATGAGGCTTGTGAAAAGGCTTATGAGCTTGCTGCAGAGCACGGATATACATTCATCCACCCATTTGACGATCCGGCGGTTGCAACCGGCCAGGGTACAATTGCGATGGAGATATTTAAGGAACTTCCGCTTGTGGAATACATTCTCGTACCTATCGGAGGAGGCGGACTTTGCTGTGGAGTGTCCACTCTTGCAAAGCTTCTTAATCCGAATATTAAGGTAATTGGTGTTGAGCCTGAGGGAGCGGCCTGCATGAAGGCGTCCTTAGAGGAGGGAAAGGTCGTTTCTCTTCCTACGGTTTCGACCATTGCAGACGGTACAGCAGTAAAGACTCCGGGAGAAAAAATCTTCCCGTATATACAGAAAAACCTTGATGATATTATAACTGTCGGAGACGATGAGCTCATTGTTGCTTTCCTCGATATGGTTGAGAATCACAAGATGATAGTTGAAAACTCCGGCCTTCTTACCGTAGCTGCTTTAAAGCACTTAGACGTAAAGGGCAAGAGAGTCGTATCAATCCTTAGCGGCGGAAATATGGATGTTATCACAATGTCTTCCGTTGTCCAGCAGGGACTCATTTTCAGAGACAGAATATTTACAGTATCCGTACTCTTGCCGGATAAGCCGGGTGAGCTTTCGCACGTAGCCGATGTTATCGCAAAAAATCAGGGTAATGTAATTAAGCTCGACCACAACCAGTTTGTATCAACCAACAGAAACGCCCAGGTTGAGCTCCAGGTAACAATGGAAGCCTTCGGCACCGACCATAAGAATCAGATTGTTAAAGCACTTAAGGACGAGGGCTTTAAACCAAAGGTAGTGCGAGTGAAGTTGTAGGAGCAACAACCGCCTTCCCCTTGAGGGGAAGGTGTCGCCGAAGGTGACGGATGAGGTGACTTTCGAAGCGAAGGATTTAAATCAAAGAGGGAAAAAATGAGAATAGGAACAGGTTACGATGTCCATCGCCTGACAGAAGGCAGAGACCTTATAATAGGCGGTGTGAAAATTCCATATGAAAAAGGCCTTTTGGGGCATTCGGATGCCGATGTGCTTCTCCATGCGATTATGGATGCTTTGCTTGGAGCGGCTGCACTCGGTGATATAGGAAAACATTTTCCGGATACGGATGAGAAGTATAAAGGGGCGGACTCCGTTATGCTTCTTAAGGAAGTTAAAAGACTAATTGAAGAACAAGGCTATACTGTAGGCAATATAGATGCTACAATAATAGCGCAGGCTCCTAAAATGAAGCCGCACATAGAAAACATGAGAGAAAATATAGCCGAAGCGCTCGGTGTGGATATTTCCAAGGTGAATGTTAAGGCCACGACTGAGGAGGGCCTCGGATTTACAGGCAGCGGTGAGGGCATTTCCGCCCAGGCTGTATGTCTGCTGGAGTAGAGAGGGCTGAGGAGAGATCCTTCGCTGCGCTCAGGATGACAGGATGGCGCTCGGAATGAGAGTGTAAGCAGTAGCGGGACGGTACAGTCCTGCTCTGCGCCAGACAGCGCGGCTAAATGGCTACGCCATCACGCCGCCCTCAAGGGGAAGGCGAATATAAGGAGGGTATAGATTATGAGTAAGTATATAATGGCTCTGGATCAGGGGACGACCAGCTCGAGATGCATTCTCTTTAATAAGAGCGGTGAGATTATGAGCATGGCTCAAAAAGAGTTTACGCAGATATATCCGAAGGAAGGCTGGGTGGAGCACGATCCGGTGGAGATATGGGCTACGCAGTCGTCCGTCGCTATTGAGGCGATGGCCAAGATAAATGCAAGTGCCGAGGATATTGCGGGCATCGGCATCACCAATCAGAGAGAGACTACGATTATATGGGATAAAGAAAGCGGAAAGCCGATATATAACGCAATTGTGTGGCAGTGTCACAGAACTTCTGATATGATAGATGAGATGATGGCTAAGGGCTGGAGCGACAAGGTCAAGGAAAAGACCGGTCTTGTCCCGGATGCATATTTTTCGGCTTCGAAGATTGCGTGGATTTTGGATCACGTTGAAGGCGCAAGAGAAAGAGCCAAAAAAGGCGAGCTTGCATTCGGTACCGTAGATACCTGGCTTATGTGGAATCTTTCTATGGGGAAGATTCATGCGACAGACTATACCAATGCATCAAGAACCATGCTTTTTAATATAAAGGAGCTTAAGTGGGATGAAGAGATTATGGCTTATTTCGATATTCCTATGGAGATAATGCCAAAGGTTCATCCGTCAAGCTACGTTTTCGGCAAGAGCGATAAGCACTTCTTCGGAGGCGAGATTCCGATTGCGGGCGTTGCGGGAGATCAGCAGGCGGCTCTTTTCGGCCAGTGCTGTTTTAATAAGGGTGATGTAAAAAATACTTACGGAACAGGCTGTTTTCTCCTTATGAATACGGGAAGTGAGATAATAAATTCCACTCACGGACTTGTAACCACAATCGCCGCATCTGTCGGAGAAGAGGCAGAGTATGCGCTTGAGGGTTCGGTGTTTGTCGGAGGAGCGGCAATCCAGTGGCTAAGAGACGGACTTCGTATGGTTAAAAATGCGCCGCAGTCCGAGGAGTACGCTGATGATGCCGAAGATACCTGCGGAGTGTACGTTGTTCCGTCGTTTACGGGACTTGGAGCTCCGTACTGGAACCAGGAAGCCAGAGGAGTTGTTGTTGGACTTACGAGAGGGTGTGAGAAAGAACATTTTATAAGAGCCACACTTGAGTCCATCGCATATCAGGTCTATGATGTTATAAAGGCTATGGAAGAGGATATAGGAAAGCCTATGAGCGGCCTTAAGGTTGACGGAGGCGCTTCGGCAAACAGTTTCCTTATGAAGTTCCAGTCAGATATTTTGGGAGCCGATATAGTAAGACCTAAATGCATAGAGACAACGGCGCTTGGAGCGGCCTATCTTGCGGGACTTGCCGTAGGATACTGGGCAGATAAAAAAGAGATTACAGATAACTGGCAGCTCGATAGAAAATTCTATCCGGATATGGATGATAAAATAAAGGAAGAAAAGCTCAACGGTTGGAAAAAAGCGGTTAAGACCGCATTGTTTTGGGCAAATGAGGAATAAAGATGAAGATATTCAATACACTTACAAGAAGCAAGGAAGAATTTGTACCGGTACATGAGGGTAAGGTCAATATGTATGTTTGCGGCCCTACGGTGTACAACTATATTCATATCGGAAACGCAAGACCGATGATTATCTTTGATACGGTGAGAAGATATCTTGAGTCAAAGGGCTATGAAGTGAACTATGTGTCAAACTTTACCGATGTGGATGACAAGATCATTAAAAAAGCCAATGAAGAAGGGGTAAGCTCTGACGAGATTTCAAAGAGATATATCGCCGAGTGCAAGCAGGATATGGATCATTTGAATGTAAGACCTGCCACGAAGCATCCTCTTGCAACAGAAGAAATAGACGGCATGATTGATATGGTCCGGACTCTTATAGATAAAGGCTACGCCTATAAGGCTGACGACGGAACAGTGTATTACCGCACAAGAAAGTTTGAAGGATACGGAAAGCTTTCTCATAAAAACATAGATGATTTGGAAGGCGGTCACAGAGATATTAAGGTGACGGGTGACTTAAAGGAAGATCCGCTTGACTTCGTGCTCTGGAAGCCTAAAAAAGAAGGAGAGCCTGCGTGGGAGTCTCCGTGGTGCGAGGGCAGACCGGGATGGCATCTCGAGTGCTCTGTTATGGCAAAAAAATATCTGGGAGACGAGATTGATATTCATGCGGGCGGAGAAGACCTTATCTTCCCTCATCATGAAAACGAGATTGCCCAGTCCGAGGCTGCTAACGGAGTGCAGTTCTCTAAATACTGGATGCATAACGGCTTCCTTAATATCGATAATAAAAAGATGAGTAAGTCGCTCGGTAACTTCTTTACGGTAAGAGAGATTGAGGAAAAATACGACCTGCAGGTTTTAAGATTCTTTATGCTTTCGGCTCACTACAGAAGTCCGCTTAACTTTAGTGCTGAGCTTATGGATTCGGCAAAAGCAGGTCTTGACAGAATACTTACCTGCTGCGACAATCTTCGTCATCTCATGGATAATGAGACAAGAAAGAAATTAAACGAAGACGAGAGAAAGAAATTAGACGAAGCAGAAAAGTTCAGAGAAAAATTCGAAGCTGCAATGGATGATGATTTTAATACTGCTGATGCGGTTTCTGCACTCTTTGAGCTTGTTAAATTCGTAAATACAAATGCTACTTCCGAAAGCTCTGAGGCATTTATCGCCCAGCTCATGGCAAGAATCGAGGCTTTATGTGATATTCTCGGAATAATAACCGTAAAGAAGCAGGAAGAGCTTGATTTTGATATAGACGCTCTTATTGCCGAAAGACAGGCGGCAAGAAAGGAAAAGAACTTTGCAAGAGCCGATGAAATAAGAGATGAGCTTTTGGCAAAGGGTATTATCTTAGAGGATACCAGAGAGGGTGTTAAATGGAAAAAGGCATAAATGAGTATATACTTGATGCGTTTGATATTAAACCTGACGATATAAGGACATATTCGCCGCTGACTCTTGCTTATATAGGTGACGGAATATTTGACCTTGTCATAAGAAGCAAGGTTGTGGCGGAAGGAAATACATCGCCTTCAAAGCTTCACAGAAAGACAATGCAGTTTGTAAAGGCGGAGGCGCAGAGCAAGATGGTAGAGGCGCTTTTAGATGATTTAACAGAGGAAGAGAAAGACGTTTTTAAAAGAGGACGAAATGCAAAGTCATATACTTCGGCTAAAAACGCAAAGACCTCGGAGTACAGAAAGGCAACCGGATTTGAAGCTCTTTTGGGATATCTTTATCTTAAGGACGATTTCGAGAGGATAGTGGATCTTACGGTTAAAGGGCTTGACAGAATAAAAGACGATCCGGCTCTTTTGGCACATAAAAACGGAAACCACAGATAAGTATAGGTAATATGAGATACGAAGAATTTACATTGGAAGGCAGAAATGCCGTATTGGAAGCTTACAGAAGCGGAAGAACAATAGACAAGCTTTTTGTTTTGGAGCACTGTGAGGACGGCCCGGTAAGGACAATACTTCGCGAGGCCAAAAAGCAAAGCACAATAGTGCAGTTTGTGAAAAAAGAAAGACTCGATCAGATGAGCGAGACGGGCAAGCATCAGGGCGTTATAGCTTTTGCGGCTGCATATGAATACAGTGAGATTGAGGATATGTTTGCGCTTGCAGAAAAAAGAGGAGAAGATCCTTTTATTTTCATTCTTGATGAAATAGAAGATCCTCATAACCTTGGAGCGATAATAAGAACGGCAAACCTTGCGGGAGCTCATGGAGTAATAATACCTTCAAGAAGAGCTTCGGGACTTACGGCGACGGTTGTAAAAGCGTCGGCAGGAGCGATTAACTATACTCCTGTGGCAAAGGTTACGAATATCACAAAGACGATAGCTTCCTTAAAGGAAAGAGGAATGTGGTTTGTTTGTGCCGATATGGACGGAGAGCTTATGTATAAGCTCAATCTTACAGGCTCAATAGGTCTTGTAATCGGAAACGAAGGAAAGGGAGTTTCAAAACTCGTAAGGGAAAACTGCGATATGGTTGCGTCTATTCCTATGAAGGGTGATATTGATTCGCTTAACGCATCTGTTGCAGCCGGAGTTTTGGCATATGAAATAGTCAGACAGCGCCTGGGATAGGCACTGCAGAGGGGTAAGATGGCTGATTACGGTAAATACGGGGACGAAGAGTTAATCGAAATGCTCAGAGAAGGTGATGAGGATATTATGGATTACCTTCTCGAAAAATATAAGCTTTTGGTCAGAAAAAAGGCCAATGCAATGTATCTAATGGGCGGAGATACGGATGACCTTATTCAGGAAGGAATGATAGGTCTTTATAAAGCGATAAGGGATTATGACAAGAGCAAAGAGGCGGCGTTTTCGACCTTTGCGCAGCTGTGCATTTCCCGCCAGATATATAATGTGGTAGAGGCAGCCGGAAGAAAGAAAAATTCTCCGCTTAATAACTCGCTTTCACTCGATATCCGGGATGAGCCCGGAGCTTTTGGAAACGAATTTGAAAGCCTTGTAATCCATATGGCAAATCCCGAATCTGTATATATTGACAGAGAAAACGTCGAAAGACTTGAAGAAAAAATAGAAAAAACTCTGAGCAGCTATGAGAAGAAAGTGATAGGTCTTTATCTTAATGGATATACCTATACTCAGATTGCCGAGATACTCGAAAAAGAACCCAAATCAGTGGATAATGCACTGCAGAGAATTAAGGCAAAGTTGGTCTAAAATCATTGACATTTTAAGCTATATACTGTATATTTATGAAGTTGCTTTTAGTAAGCTGCCTTGGCTCAGTCGGTAGAGCGTCGCCTTGGTAAGGCGGAGGTCGGCGGTTCAAGTCCGCTAGGCAGCTCTCAGTATTAAAGGTCCGGTTTTTACAACCGGACTTTTTTGTCCTGTTTTTTAAAGAAAGAAGGAAAAATCTATGAACATGCTTGAAGGAAGCATAGGAGATAAAATAATAAAATTCGTTATTCCGCTTGCACTTACCGGAATTTTGCAGCAGCTTTTTAATGCTGCGGATGTGATGGTAATAGGTCAGTTTGCCGGGAAAAATGCGATGGCGGCAGTGGGGTCAAATGCGCCCGTAATAAACATTATGATCTGCCTGTTTATCGGAGTATCAGTAGGAGCGAATGTAGTAATTGCAAGGTATATCGGTCAAAACAGAGCAGAGAAAGTAAAAGACTCTGTTCATACATCTATTGTATTTGCGTTTTTCAGCGGTTTGTTTATTGCTGTAGTAGGTCAGTTTGTCGCTTATCCCATACTTAAGGCAATGTCGGTGCCGGATGAGGTTTTGTCTATGGCCGTGACTTATCTTAGGATATATATGGGCGGTATGCCGGTTATATTTTTATATAACTTTGAGTCGGCAATATTTAGAAGCGCGGGAGATACCAAAACGCCGCTTATCGCTCTTACGATATCGGGAATTATAAATGTGCTTCTTAATCTGTTTTTTGTAATTGTAATGCAGATGTCTGTTGCGGGTGTTGCGATTGCGACTGTTACAGCAAACTTTGTAAGCTCACTTCTTTTATTCATCTTTTTAAGAAGAAGAGAAGGAATGCTTAAGGTTGAGCTGGGCAGTCTTAAAATAAACTCAGATGTCTTAAAGTCTATGCTTAAAATCGGTCTTCCGGCCGGAGTACAGAGCGGAGTCTTTTCGCTTTCAAACCTTTGCATTCAGAGTGCGATTAACTCTCTCGGCGCAGATGTGATGGCGGCTTCATCCGCTGCGTTTAACATAGAGATTGTTATTTACTATATAGTTAACGCGTTCGGCCAGGCCGCAACAACATTTGTGGGGCAAAACTACGGAGCCGGCAACTTGAAAAGATGCCGTAAAATTACAAGAACGGCTCTTTTGCAAAACATAGTATTTACGGTTGTGGCTTCTTTTGCAATTCTTTTTGCCGGAGAGTTTTTGCTTGGTCTTTTTAATTCCGATTCTGCGGTAATAGGACTTGGACTTATAAGGCTTAAATACATTTTAACGGGCGAAGCTTTAACCTCTGTAATGGAGACGGTTTCGGGAGCTATGAGAGGGTATGGCAAGTCCATGGTTCCTGCGGTTACTACCTTTGCCGGAGTCTGCGGCATCAGAATAGTATGGGTATATACCGTATTTAAAACCATCGGAAGCTATGAGTCTCTTATGGCTGTATATCCTTTAAGCTGGGCAGTAACAGCACTTGCTCTTGCGGTAGCATATTTTTTGGCCAGACCGAAGGAGGAAGTTGTATAGAAAACTTAACAAAATAGTGCTATAAATCTTACATTGGGTAACAGTAAAGTAACATTGGCAAATAAAAGCGTTTGATTTACGTATCCTGCATTGACACTTATTATGCATTTAATTATTATAAATTAGTTGTTTGTAGAGGGGGTAAATTTTTGAAACGTTAATTGCCGGTGTTATTTTTTTGCGCAAAATCAATTGTGATTGATAAGCGGATAATATGTTGATTTGAGAGAAGGAGATAATAGACGGGGTGCTTATAGATGGGTAAGTTTAACAAGAATGCCAACATACATTTAAGATATGTATTTTTGGATATTTACATGAGTATAGTGGCAAGTCTTCTTGCATTCGGTATTTATTATGCAAATGTGGATGGCAATTATATTTCCTACAGGAAATATTTTGTAATCTGTTCCATGTTTATATTCTTATATATAATGCTCAATTTTAATCTTAGGATATATAACAGGACGCTGTTTTTTTACGTGGACAGGGTACTTGCTTATATATCGAGATCATTTTTAATATCAACGGTTTATATATTTGTGGCGGTATTTTTAATATCGGACAATGTTATGGACGTCGGACTTTACGGCTGTTTTTTGGCGTTTGATTATTGCTGCATGATACTCAGCGCCTACTTTGCAAGAAAGATGGCGAAGATGTTTAGATATGACGCGCTTAGGACATTGTTTGTCGGAAGCAAGGATACCTACAGCCTTGTAATGCATTATATTGCCAGGAGCAATATGAACTTTGACTATATCGGATATGTGCCGTCTACGGACGGAATAGCGGAAGGCGACGAAACGCAGTATATAGGCAGTCTCGATAATCTCGAAGAAATCATACATAAAAACATGATTGACCAGGTGTTTTTTATGAGAACGAAGGAGAATCCCAAAGATCTAGAGCCATATGTCCAGCTTTGCATGAGAATCGGTGTATCTGCGAGGGTTGTATTCGATCCTTTTAAGTATGATAAGACGCAGAATTACGTCAGCAGCCTCGGAACTTATCCTCTTATAACCTACCATACGGTGGATATGGATGTGTATTCGAGGATTATAAAAAGGATGTTTGACTTTGCCGGAAGTTTGGCCGGTATTGTTTTGTTTTCGCCTATAATGCTCATTACTGCGCTTTTGGTAAAGCTTGAATCAAAAGGGCCTGTGATATTCAGACAAAAAAGAGTCGGACTTAACGGCAGGCAGTTTTACATGTATAAGTTCAGAAGTATGTGTGAGGATGCCGAGGAGAAAAAATCGGAGCTCATGGATGAAAACCGGATGCAGAGCGGCCTTATGTTTAAGATGGAAAACGATCCGAGGGTTACGAAAGTCGGTAGGTTTATAAGAAAGACCTCAATAGATGAACTGCCGCAGTTTTTTAACGTGCTTGTTGGCAATATGTCTCTTGTGGGGACAAGGCCTCCTACTATTGATGAGGTCGAGCAGTATGAGACCGACCACTGGAGAAGGCTTTCGATTAAACCGGGGATAACCGGTATGTGGCAGGTAAACGGAAGAAGCAACATAACCGACTTTGACGAGGTGGTTGCTCTTGATACCGAATATATAGATAATTGGAGCGTTTGGCTTGATATAAGAATACTTTTCAAGACCTTTACCAAGCTCTTTGTTAGAGATAACGATGCATATTAGTCAGCTGATGAGAGCGTTATCGAAAGAATCTCTTTGGGATTATGAAACCTTGGAATAACTGCGGGACCGAGCCCTGCACTGACTAT
>JAILQM010000080.1 GCA_024698965.1 Eubacterium sp.
GTATATCCGAGCGTTTGCGGTACGGGAACACTTAGTTTAAGCTTTACTTTTACATCATCATCCCAGTATCTTCTTTATGTATCACAGGCAACTACAGCTGATACAACATTTGCATTCGGTTCTGTTGAGCAGAGTTCATACGGCAATTCTTTTTATGCTTATATTGATTCTTGCCCGACATCCGCAAGAGGAATAGAATACAGAGTATGCACAAAAAAGGGCACTGAAGTATATTCTTCATATGCGTCAACATCAAGCGAGTACTTATATATTTCAAGCAGTGCAATAACAAAAAGAACAATTTATTATATCCAGGCTCGTACTTATGCTTATGACAGCAGCTATAACAAAGTATATTCGGGATGGAGCGATAAGAAGTATTTTATATCAAGACCTGATGTAAAAACATCTGCTACAAAGAAAACCCTTTCAACTCATTCTGTTACTTTAAAATGGTATAAGGTAACAGGTGCCACAAAATACATCGTATACTGCTCAACAAAACAGTCAAGCGGTTATAAGAAGGTTGGCACAACAACCAAGACAAGTCTTAAGGTGACAAAATTTAAAAACAAAACAATTTCTTTTACAAGCAAGAAATACTTTAAGATAATTGCGGTAACCAAAGTTGGCGGAAAGACTGTTAAGTCGACGCCATACTATGCATACGCGCAGGTTTATTAATTGATAATTAATATTAAAAAAAATGAGGTCAAGTTCTTGACATCTAACGAGAGTTAGATTATACTAACGATTGTAAAAAGCAATTGAAAGTATAAGCAGTCATTTACTTGACCTCAAAATGATTGTTTTGGAATGCATCCTCGGTTGTGCCATACCTTGGATGCATATAAATTGCTAATGGGTTAGATAAAACTAACCAATGTAGACAGATGGGAGAAGGCAGTGTCGGAACAGGTAATAGATATAGCGGTTAAAATGGGTAGAGAAGAAGTCGAAAAGCAGCTTGCTTATCAATGCGCGGCTCTTATTACCGGGCAGAAGGTGTCCAATACTTTTATAACATCGAGAAGCAACATAGTCAGACTTGCGGCTGTGTTTAAGGGGACATCTATAGCGTGCAGAATATTGTGCGTCAAAGGTAACAAGGCTACGTTTCTTCTTTACAGAAGGGGAGCTCTTGAAAAGTATTTAAAAAGATCCGACATAGCCTGTCATCTTAAAGAGTACGGATATGAGAATATGGGCTTTGGGGAAATGCTCAGAAGATTGTCTCAAAGATATGCGGCCTATATTTGCAGGGGAGAGGAATTTCCACATGAACTCGGACTCTTTTTGGGATACCCGTCAGAGGATGTTGCAGGCTTCGTTTCAAGCAAGGGACGAGATTATAAGCTAAGCGGTTACTGGAAGGTATACGGAGATGCAGACCACTGCAAGAAGCTCTTTGCATCGTTTGATCTGGCCAGAGAACAGCTTATAAAACTTGTTGCGGGCGGAGCACAAATGAGATGGATTACAATGGCTTATGAACCGGCGTAATAATATATTTTTAAAAGGAGACATACTAAAATGACAGTAGCATATTGGTCACAGACAGGAAACACAGAGGCTATGGCTGAAGCTGTGGGAGAAGGCCTTAAGGCAGCGGGAATCGATGCAAAGGTTACACATATCGGAGACATTAGCGCATCCGATCTTTCGAGCGAAAAGGCATTTGCTCTCGGTTGTCCTTCAATGGGGGATGAAGTTATAGAAGAAATGGAAATGGAGCCGTTTGTGGCAGAAGTTGAAAAGTTTGCAGCAGGCAAAAACATCGCTCTTTTCGGATCATACGGATGGGGAGACGGCCAGTGGATGAGAGACTGGGTAGACAGAATGCAGAACGCAGGTGCTTTTGTGGTAAACGGTGAAGGACTTATAATCAATGAGACACCTGATGATGACGGACTTGAAAAGTGCAGAGCTTTAGGAAAGGCTCTTGCCGCTAAGGCGTAAATAATCTAACGGGTTGGGAGGATTAATAATGAGTGTAGTAATAATCGGCGGTCACGACAGGATGGTCGCACAATACAAAAAGATTTGTAAGAGCTATAACTGTAAGGCTAAGGTTTTTACACAGATGCCGGCCAGCATGAAAAACCAGATTGGATCACCGGATCTTATGGTGCTTTTCACAAATACGGTATCACATAAAATGGTCAAATGTGCTCTTGCCGAAGCAGGGGATGCGGAAGTGGTAAGATGCCATTCTTCAAGCGGAACGGCACTTAACGATATTCTCGCTGAAGCGGTAGGCAAAGCTTCATAAAAAATTAAACATTTTTCTCCCGCCACCTTAACGGTGAGCGGGATTTTTTTTGTCGTATAATTTCGAAAAATGGTTGATAATCACAAAATGACATTGTATAATTAAACGTACATGGGCTTTGCCCTATTAAATGGTTACTATTATGGCATGTTTTTACAGCCGAATTTTTAAAGGAGGTCATACCAATGGCAATTGGAACTTATGAACAGTACAAAGAGCGTTTGCTCAAGATGAAACCAAACGTATATCTTCACGGAAAATGTGTAGACCGTTCAAACGGTAAGCAGGGTGCAGAAAGAGATCTTGCTGACTGGATTGTAGGCGGAACATACGTTATGAAGCAGTGCTACGATACAGCTAACGATCCTAAGTATGCTGATGTCTGTGTTATCGATGACGGAAACGGAAAGAAGCACAACAGATGTACACACATCAACCAGTCTAAAGAAGACTTACTTAACAAGCAGCTTATGACTCGTCTTATCTGCCACAGAGTAGGTGGATGTATGCAGAGATGTATGGGTACTGATGCTATCAATGCACTTTACTCAGTAACATATGACTGTGATCAGGCATGTGGTACAGAATATCACCAGAGATTAAAGAAATACATTGAATACCTTCAGGAGTATGATCTTGTTGCTAACTGCGCACAGACAGACGTTAAGGGTTCAAGAAATAAAAAATACAAGAGAGCTCACCAGCAGCCGGATCCGGATCAGTTCGTACACGTAATTGCAACTGATGTTGACGGTATCGGTGTTGACGGTAAGCCATGTAAGGGTATTAAGGTAAGAGGAGCTAAGATCTGTAACTCTAACGCACCTTACGTAGATGAAATCATCGTTAACCCTACTAAGTTCATGGACGAAGAAGACAGCGACTATGCAGTAGCATTCGCACTTCCTGGTGACTGGGACGGAGTTAAGCTTATGGCTCTTCCTGGACAGCACCACAAGAGAACAAACCTTGATGCACCATTCGCTAGGATCGGTGACGTTGAGTCTCTTACAATCTTTGATGATTGCTTCGTACCATACGACAGAGTATTTATGTGTGGTAGAGATCATGAGGGTGTTTGCCGTTTCGCAGGTTACCTTGCTCTTATGTTTGCTCACTATCACAGACATTCATATACAGGATGTAAGACAGCCGTTTCAGAAGTTATCGCTTCTCAGGCAGCTCTCGTAGCAGAAGTTAACGACATTGCAAAAGAGTCACATGTTCGTTCTAAACTTTGCGATATCATCCAGACAGCAGAGCTTGTATACGCAGCAGGACAGCTTGCAGGATACAGAGCACAGGAATTCCCTTCAGGACAGTGGGTACCTGATGAAATCCTTACAAACGCAGGTCGTCGTCTTGCAGGTCACAACATTTATCATGAGTATGAGACAATGGCTGACCTTACAGGTGGTATCTGTGCATCACTTCCTACAGAAGAGTCATTCTTCGCACCTGAGACAGCAGAACTTTGCAATAAGTACATTCAGAGAAATCCTGCTTGGTCTACAGAAGATACACACCGTGTAATGAGAATGATGGAGAACAAGCTTTGTGATTCATTCGAAGCTGCACAGGCTGTTGCCGGTGTACACGGCGGTGGATCACCACTTATGGAAGAGATCACTCTTATGAGCAGATACGATCTTGAAGAGCTCAAGAAGATCGCTAAATACCTTGCAGGTATTCCGGGATACGAAGAGTGCCCAAGATACGAGAGAGCTTATGCTTCACCTCGTTCAATGCTTGCTCGTTTCGATGCTGCTAAGACAAATAAATAAGATAGCATAATATAAACATTTAAGGGATAGGTAGTTTTTACCTATCCCTTTTATTGTCTGAAAATTTATGTTATACTGTAAGCAATAATGGGAGAAAAGAGGTAGGCTTATGGGAAATAACGAAGAAATCAGTAACGAAATAGTTGATTATATAGATAAGTTATCTGAAGCATTATATAATTTCGACAGTGCGGAAATGTTTGAAGCAATGAAATATATGAGACATAATGTTTTTCTTCTCGATTCAATTGACGATCAGAAGACTAAGATGGAGTCTCTTTGTATGATGGGGCGTGCAAATGTAATATTTGAAAATGAGGGTACAGCCATGGAATACTATGTGTCTGCCCTTGAAATTGCTCAAAATATCGGTGATCTTTTTATGGTGGCCAAGATTTACAATGAAATCGGGTCAGCATATCTTCATATCAATCAGTTCAGAAGAGCAAGCGAGTTTTTGATGAAATCGGAAAGAACTTTAGACGATCCTATATGCAGGATGGACAAAGAGTATTATGAACTCGCAACTGTGGTTGACATAAATTTGACTTTAGTGTTTTATAATCTTGATAATAATGTTAACAGCCTGTTCTATCTTGAGAGAGCCAGAGAGTTTAACGAAAGACTTGACGGAAAAATATTTAGCGATGATATTATGCTTCTTGAGTGCAAAATAAATATTAAAGAAGGCAATACAGAGACTGTTATGGATGTTCTGGGACTTGTTATCGATAATATTTTGGATGCACCTGAAAAAGAAAGATATGATAAGAAACTCATGGATCTTATAGAGATTCTTTCGGCGCTTAATGACTTTGACAGATGGGAAATTATTCTTCAAAAATTTGAAAGCTTTGCCGAGGAAAAGGATTCTGTATTTTTATATCTTAAAAATTCCGGTTTTTGGAGCGATTATTTTAAAGCCAGAGGCAATGATGCGCGTTATAAGCAGAGTTGCTTGGAACAGCTGGATTTTGTTAATTCATATAGGAGGCTTATTGAACTTTATAAGTCAAATACAATGGATATGACTATAGAGCTTCATTCAATAGACTCTAATTTTAAGGAAAAAGATGATTTCGCAAAGAAGGATTTGCTTACCGGAGTTGGAGACAGTTATGCGCTTGAACGTGACTTTAAAAACATGGTATCCGAATGCGAAGCGGATGAGGCTTATTTTGCGATGGGTGTTATTAATGTGGATGACTTTAAAGAAGCAAATAACACCTACGGCCATCAAAACGGAGATCTTTGGCTTAAGAGAATTGCCGCTGCAATTAAAGATTCTACCGGAAATGATGAAGAAGTATACAGAATTACAGGTGATGAGTTTGTAATTCTTGCTCCGTATACCGATGAAAACAGAATCGCTGAATTTGCTGAGAACGTTAAAAAAGCAATAAGAGATTTAAAGATTGAAAACATTAATTCAAATGTCGACAGGTATATTACTGTTTCTCAGGGCTATGCCTATGCGGTTCCCGATACGATAATGGATCTATGGGGATTTATGCGTTATGCTCTTGATGCTGTAAGTGAAGTAAAGAAAAACGGTAAAAACGGTTATGCTGTAAATATTGCCGGAGAGAATGATTACCATCTGTTTTACGAAAGGTTCAGACATAATTATGAGATTGAACTTAAACTTAAAGAAGGCATTTTCGAAGCTAAAAATGTAGCTGATTTTAAAAAGGCTGTAGAAAACAGGATGATGACTTTGCCTTCTTTGTTTGAGAAGAACGAGGTTTTGCTTGAATCATATTTGCGTCCGCTTTTCAGAGGTGAAAAAGAACTTAATGATGAGATTGCCGGACAGATTATTGAAGAAATCTGGAGAATGTATGTTGACGGCCGAAATGAAATAAATGTCGTGGTTAAGGCAGCGGAACTGCTCGAAGAATATTTTGAGAAAAACGGTAAGTTTGAAGAGCATATGTATGCCTTGATTATTCTTGTCGACACATATCAGAATGTTCCTTCACATAAATTTGAAGAAAAATACGTGGAGTATTACTCAAAATTAAGAAATTACAGGCAGTATATGGATAATATCGTTAAGCGTTCCGTAAGAAAAGAACTTTACGATGCTTATCTTAATATGGCTGTGTTTATTGCGGAAAAGCCTGAAACTACTTTTGAAATGTGTCTTGAAGCCTTAGATGAGGAGTTTAAGTATTTCTTTGATTCAAATATAAGAGACTATCTTCACTTTACTGATGAAGAGACAAGAGCTTATATAGATGACTTTATGATCAGAATGGTAGGATCTAATGTTATTTTCTATTATGATGTCGATCCGAAGAATCCTCATTATAATCATGCGATGGAATTTATCGGTGAAATGTATAAAAGGCATAAAGAAAGAACGAATGATGAATACCGCATAAACGTTAGACTTTTTACTTCATATTATAAGCTTAGATATCTTCTCGGAGAAATTACGGCAAAAGAATCCTTTGACGCTCACAGGAAATTTTGGGATTACAACTACAGGTATATTAAAGATACCGAGAAAATCGATCCGGAATATGTAAAAGAAAGAAAATTCCAGCTCATGATGTTCTTCGTGCCTACGATGATAAGACTTTACAAGTTTGCCGAAGAAAATAACGAACTTATTAATATTTCTTATGTTACTACTATAGTCAAAGAGTATATCGACTATGTAAAGAGACTTAAGAAAATCGATAATGAAGCCTATGTATCACGAAGACTTTTCCAGTCTATAAACGGTATTATCGGATACATAGACGACAGTGATGAGGTTATTGAACTTTTGATGGGACTTATGAGTGAAATGTGCTTTGATTCTTTATTCGAAGCCAACTTCATGCATAACGGTGTCGACAGACTCATGAATCTTGTATTCATGAAAAAACCTGAGCTGCTTGTCGGAGTTATAGGCACTAAAGACGAGGATGAAGTGGATGAGAGAATATCCGAAATATTATATTATGCGGGTAATTCCACCTATATTTATAACAGCGGCAATGTTTTTATAAGCGCCGTTTCAAACATTGTTTCAAGAGCTATGACTGCCGAAGAAAAGCAGATTCTCATGGAAAGCGTATTTATAAGCTCGTCACTTTTTGAAAAGGACGAAAGGCTTAAAGTTTATTTGCCTGTTATGAAGGGATACGGAGCTGCTATAGATGATACGGGAATCTTTGGTGATTATAATTATAAGGAGCATGAAAATGCGATAATTGTCGATTTAATGCTTATTGTAAAAGGCGTAACCATGTACTATGAGATTGTTGACGGCAACGATCATGATGCCTTTAAGGATATTTTTGTAAAATTAAAGGAAACAGGCAATTACAATAATGAGATCCTGGATCTTATTATAGAAGAAAGAAATCTTGATGAATACTTTAGCCCGAAAGGAATGAGAGACAGACTGGCTGATAGTCTATTTAGTTTGATTAATGGTTAAGATTATAATAATTGTATTACTTTGCATTGCAATCTATTTTATATGGCAGAAAAGAGAGCTCGAAAAGTTTAATGTAACAACCTATTCTCTTGAGCTTGGAATAGATTTGACTTTATGCGTAATCAGTGATTTGCACTGCAAAAAATACGGCGCAAAAAACGAAAGACTTATTTTGGCGGTGAAAGATATTAAACCCGATATAATCTGTATTCCGGGAGATATTATTACCGCATATAAAAATGATGATTACTGGAAAAAATATATCGGTAGAGCGGAAGAAGCTTTTAAAGATGAACTTTGTTTTTTGAAAGAGTTGCAAAGTATTGCTCCGGTGTATTATTCGCCCGGAAATCACGAGGAAAGACTAAAAGTTACTCCGGGAATAAGAAGCGAGATATTTTCTCATTACCTTGGAGAGATGAAAGCTTTTGGCATTACGTATCTGGATAATGAGTCTATCATTATTAAAAAGGACGGAAAAACAATAGAAATTACCGGGCTTTCAATAGACCTTGGATATTACAAAAAACTAAAAAAAGTTCTTATGCCGAAAGGTTATATCAGAAGCGTTTTGGGAGTAAGAGAAGAAAGCGCCGATGTGAGTATTCTTTTGGCTCACAATCCTGATTTTTTTGAGAATTACAATGAGTTTGGAGCAGATCTCATCTTGAGCGGACATACCCATGGCGGACTTGTAAGGCTTCCTTTTGTCGGAGCGGTAATTTCTCCGAGCCTCAGACTTTTCCCGAAATACGATGCCGGGAGGTTTGAACTCGGCAATGCAACAATGCTTATTTCAAAGGGACTTGGCACACATTCTTTTAATATAAGGGTAAATGACAGAGCCGAAGTATTAAAAGTCGGTTTGAATAACAATAATGTATAATTTTTAATACAAACTTCTTGACATCAGCACGTTAAAGTTATACTATAAAGACACTGAACAAGGGCGTTCCTCATCCGTATGATGCGGAACGCCTTTCTTGTTTGGAAGTATATAAACTTTAGGAGGAAACTATGAGAAAGATTAAGAAAATCTTAAGCAGCATGCTTGTTGCTGCAATGACAATGTCACTTCTTGCAGGTTGTGGCGGAAGCTCAGATGCTGATTCATCGGCAGCTTCAGGCTCAGCAGATGCAGCTACAGAAGCAGATGCTGAAGGCACATTTTACATTGGCGGTATCGGACCTACTACAGGTGCAGCTGCTATTTACGGTACAGCGGTTATGAACGGTGCACAGATTGCCGTTGATGAGATTAATGCCGCAGGCGGTATTAACGGATATCAGATCGCTTACAAATTTGAAGATGATGTTCATGATGCTGAAAAATCAGTAAACGCTTACAACTCGCTTAAAGACTGGGGTATGCAGATCCTTATGGGTACTGTTACAACAAACCCTTGTATAGCAGTTGGCGCTGAGACAGCAGCAGATAACATGTTTGAACTTACACCTTCAGCTTCATCAGCAGACGTAATTGCACTTGGAGACAATATTTTCCAGGTTTGCTTTACTGATCCTAACCAGGGTGTAGCTTCTGCTGACTATATGGCAGAAAACGGACTCGGCACAAAGATTGCCGTTCTTTATAACAGTGCAGACGTATATTCTTCGGGAATCTATGAGACATTCATTGAAGAAGCGGAAAGTCTTGGACTTGACGTAGTATATGAAGGAACATTTACAGACGATACAAAGACTGACTTCTCTACACAGCTTCAGGGTGCTCAGGCGGCAGGTGCTGATTTATTATTCCTTCCATTCTACTATACAGAAGCTTCAATCGTATTCCAGCAGGCAGATGCTATGGGATATGATCCTATCTTCTTCGGTGTAGACGGTATGGACGGAATCCTTACTCTTGAAGGATTTGATACATCACTCGCAGAGGGTGTATATCTTCTTACTCCATTCGCAGCAGATGCTGAGGATGAGGCTACAGTAAACTTCGTTACAGCTTATGAAGAAGCTTACGGTGAAACTCCAAACCAGTTTGCAGCTGATGCTTATGATGCTATGTACATCATCAAGGCAGCTATTGAGCAGGCAGGTGTAACACCTGATATGGCAATCTCTGATATTTGCGAAGCTCTTAAGAGTGCAATGACAGAAATCCAGATTGACGGTGTAACAGGTGAAGGTATGACTTGGGATGCATCAGGTGCCGTTAGTAAGGGACCTCGTGCTGTTGTTATTGAAAACGGAGCTTACGTTTCCGCAGAATAATAATCAACTTTAGATAAAACATAATAGGGGTGCTTTTTTAAGCATCCCTGTTACTTATAATGACAGGTGGTAGAACAATGCAGTTTTTGCAGAATCTAATTTTTGGAATCAGTTTAGGAAGTATTTATGCTATTATGGCTCTCGGCTATACTATGGTTTACGGTATTGCCAAGATGCTTAACTTTGCTCACGGTGATGTTATCATGGTGGGTTCTTATGTTGTATTTTACGCTGTTGCGGCATCGGGAATGAATCCGATTCTCGGAATATTGCTCAGTGTTGTTATTTGTACCGTTATGGGTATTGTTATAGAAAAAGTGGCTTACAAACCACTTAGAAAGGTTGCATCTCTTGCGGTTCTTATTACTGCAATCGGTGTCAGCTACTTATTACAGAATGTGGCCCTTCTTCTTTTCGGAGCGGACACAAAATCTTTCCCGGATGTGCTTTCACTTCCGTCGCTTAATCTTGCGGGAGGAGCGCTTACGATTTCGGGAACAGCAGTACTTGCCATTGTATGTTGTCTTATAATAATGGCGGGGCTTCTTACATTTATCAAGAAAACAAAAGCCGGACAGGCTATGCTTGCGGTATCGGAAGATAAAGATGCAGCACAGCTTATGGGCGTTAATGTTAATAAAACAATTTCACTTACTTTTGCAATCGGTTCGGGACTTGCGGCAATTGCCGGTGTGCTTTTATGCTCGCAGTATCATTCCCTTAATCCCTATACCGGAGCTCTTCCGGGAATCAAAGCCTTTACGGCTGCCGTATTCGGCGGAATCGGTTCTATACCGGGAGCCTTTGTAGGGGGCCTTCTTTTGGGCATAATCGAAGATCTTTCGAGTGCGTATATTTCGACTCAGCTTGCAAATGCAATAGTGTTTGCCGTACTTATTGTCGTTCTTCTTGTTAAACCTACCGGACTCTTTGGCAAGAAAATTAGAGAGAAAGTGTAGGTGGAAAAGATGAGCAAGATTAAAGATTTACGAAACAAATTAAGAAAACCTACAATCCATATGCTTGATACAATTATCGGTATTTTGGTAATTTATATTGTAATTATGATACTCGGTGCTACGGGCAATCTTTCAAGTACCATGAAATCACTTGTAGCAGATGTTTGTATTTATACAGTTGTAGCTATTGCCTTAAACCTTTGCGTAGGTTACCTCGGAGAACTTTCGCTCGGACATGCGGGATTTATGTCAGTGGGAGCGTTTGTAAGTGCTTCTTTTACACAGGGCGCTGCTAATTTGATTCCCAATGTGGGACTCAGATTTTTCATAGCTCTTATTTTGGGTACTGCGGTTGCTGCCGTATTTGGATTTTTGATCGGTATTCCGGTACTTAGACTTAACGGCGATTACCTTGCGATTGTAACTCTTGCTTTCGGTGAGATTATAAAAGGCATTTTAAATGTATTCTATCTCGGAGTGGACTCAAAAGGAGTACATTTTTCTATAGTAAACGATACCGTCGAACTTGAAGAGGGCGGTAAAATGATAATTGACGGCGCAAAAGGTATCATGGGTACACCGAGAATGACAACCTTTACCATAGGTGTTGCTCTTACAATTCTTGCGCTTGTTATCTGCGTTTTTCTTGTTAACAGCAGAACAGGTCGTGCGATTCAGTCTATCAGAGACAATCGTATTGCAGCTGAGTCTGTAGGAATTAACGTAACAAAATACAAACTTATTGCATTTACTGTTTCTGCAGCTATTGCAGGTACCGGCGGAGTGCTTTATTCACACTTCCTTTCATCGGTAACAGCATCTAAGTTTGATTTTAATATGTCTATTTTGATTCTGGTATTCGTAGTTTTAGGTGGACTCGGAAACTTCAGAGGCTCTATTATTGCGGCTGTAATCCTTACAATGCTGCCTGAGCTTTTAAGAGGATTGTCAAATTATCGTATGCTTATATATGCAATCCTTCTCATAGTTATGATGCTTTACAACTGGTCACCTGCAATGGTTGATTTCAGAGCCGGAGTAAAAGCAAAATTAAGAAAGAATGCAAAGGAGGAGGCATAAAATGGCATTATTAGAGATTGAAAATCTTGGCATCTCCTTTGGAGGACTTCGAGCTGTAGACAACCTTAATATGAAAATAGAAAGCGGTCAGCTTTACGGTCTTATCGGACCTAACGGTGCAGGTAAAACCACAGTATTTAATATGCTTACCGGAGTTTACAAACCTACAGACGGAGAAATCAGACTCGACGGCAAGGTTATAAACGGAATGAAGACGGCTGATATAAACAAGGCCGGAATCGCAAGAACATTCCAAAACATTAGACTTTTTGAAGACCTTAGCGTGCTTGACAATGTTAAGACCGGTCTTCATAACGGCTACAAGTATTCAACTCTTACCGGAATACTTAGGCTCCCTAAGTTTTTTAAGATTGAAAAAGAAATGACAGAAAAAGCTCTTGAACTTCTTAAGGTATTTGATTTGGACGGTGAGGCGGATTATCTTGCTTCTAACCTTCCTTACGGAAAGCAGAGAAAGCTTGAGATTGCAAGAGCTCTTGCCACGAATCCGAAACTCCTTCTTCTCGACGAGCCGGCTGCCGGAATGAATCCGAACGAGACTAAAGAGCTTATGGACACAATACATTTAATCAGAGATAAGTTTGATATGACCGTGCTTTTGATCGAGCATGATATGAAGCTTGTATCGGGAATCTGCGAACAGCTTACGGTGCTTAACTTCGGTACCGAGCTTGCACAGGGTGATACGGCTGAAGTACTTGCCAATCCGGAAGTAATTAAGGCATATCTGGGAGAATAGGAGGAAATGACTTATGGCTATGCTTGAGATAAAAGACCTTGAGGTATATTACGGCATGATAGCGGCTATCAAAGGAATTTCCTTTGAAGTAAACGAAGGAGAGGTTATTGCTCTTATCGGTTCAAACGGAGCCGGTAAAACCACTACACTTCAGACTATTACCGGAATGCTTACCCCAAAGAGCGGAAGCATAATTTTTGAAGGTGAAGATATATCAAAAGTCCCGGGACACAAGATTGTATCCATGGGAATGGCTCATGTGCCGGAAGGCAGAAGAGTATTTTCACAGCTTACAGTATTGGAAAATTTAAGACTCGGTGCTTATACAAGAACAAATAAGGCTGAGATTGCGGAAAGTCTCGAAAAAGTATATAATAGTTTTCCGAGGCTTAAAGAAAGAAGACATCAGCTTGCCGGAACATTATCCGGCGGCGAGCAGCAGATGCTTGCAATGGGCAGGGCTTTAATGTCGCGCCCGAGAATTATTCTTATGGATGAGCCTTCAATGGGACTTTCACCGATATTTGTCGGAGAAATCTTTAATATAATCGAAAAGGTATCGGCTGAAGGCACTACAGTACTTCTCGTTGAGCAGAATGCGAAGAAAGCTCTTTCGATTGCTGACAGAGCTTACGTGCTTGAGACCGGAAATATTGTTCTTTCCGGAAATGCAAACGATCTTATGAATGACGATTCGGTAAGAAAGGCGTACCTGGGAGAATAAACTGGGAGAATTTACTAATGGAACTGGCGGTTAAGCTGGAAGCATTTGAAGGTCCTCTGGATCTTCTTTTGCATTTGATAGAAAAAAACAAAGTAAATATTTACGATATTCCTATTGTGGACATTACAAGACAGTACCTTGAGTATGTCGAGAAAATGCCCAAGGAAGATTTGGACAGTGCAAGTGAATTTCTTGTTATGGCTGCAACGCTCATAAATATTAAGGCTAAAATGCTTCTTCCGCCCGAAGTGGATGAAGAAGGAGAAGAAATAGATCCGAGAGAAGAGCTTGTGGAACAGCTCCTGCAGTATAAGATGTATAAATATATGTCTGTGGTCTTAAGAGAAAGACAGGTGGATGCGGGACATGTTATGTACAAAGAACCGTCAATTCCGGAAGAGGTAGCCTCTTACACAAAGCCTATTGATCTTGACAAAATGTGTGAAGGTATACAGCTCGGAGATCTTCATAAACTTTTTAAGGATATAATGAAGAGAAAGGCCGGAAGAGTTGACACTGTACATGCAGGCTTTGGCAAGATTGAAAAAGAGGAGATTACTCTGCCCGATAAGATGAGTTTCCTTGAGGATTATGCCCGAAAGAACAAGACCTTTACTTTCAGCGGTATTATTGAGACTGCAAGAAGTAAGATGGAGATTATCGTTACTTTCATGGCTGTTCTCGAAATGATTAAAACGGGTGATATTACAGTGAGCCAAAACGGGCTCTATGATGATATTATTATTACATCAAAAATTGCGGCGTAGGAAAAGTTATGGATAAAGAAAAGTTAAAAGCTAATATTGAGGCAATTCTTTTTTGTGTTGGCGGAGCTGTTGCCGTAAATAAGATAGTGCAGGCGACAGGCGAAGAAAAAAAAGATGTTGTAAATGCCTTAAAGGAACTTTCGGAAGAATACGGGAAAAATGAAAAGGGTATTCAGATTATAGAACTCGACGGGGCGTATCAGATGTGCGCAAAGCCTGAATTTTATGACAGTTTGATAAGCATAGTAAACCATCAGAGGGAATATTCTCTTACAGATGTAATGCTTGAAACGCTTTCGATAATTGCATATAAACAGCCGATTACAAGGCTTGAAATAGAAAAAATAAGAGGTGTATCTTCGGATCATGCCGTAAACAGATTGCTTGAATTTGGGCTTATTCAGGAACTCGGCAGAATCGATGCTCCGGGTAAACCTATTGTTTTTGGAACAACCGAGGAGTTTTTGAGATGTTTCGGTGTTAAAAATACAGATGAGCTGCCGTCTGTAACAGGTCAGCAGCTCGATGAATTCAAAAAACAGGCTCATGAGGAAATTTTTGCAGAGACGGAAGTGGATATATAAATGAAAAATACCAATGATATAATCAGTAAGATTAATTCCAAATATGCGTATATGAGCAAGGGGCAAAAACTCCTTTCGTCTTATATTACGGATAATATCGAACATGCGGCGTTTCTCACCGCATCAAAGCTTGGGGAAGAGGTAGGCGTAAGCGAGTCTACCGTTGTGAGATTTGCAGGTTTTTTGGGATATAAGGGTTATCCGGAATTCCAAAAAGCAGTGGAAGATGTTCTTAAATCAAGACTCTACAACAACGATAAAGATAAAGTAAATTACGGCAATGTTAAAAAAAGCAAGGTGCTTCGCTCCGTGCTTTCTTCCGATGCTCAAAGAATTCAGGAAACACTTGAGCTTTCGGATGAGGATACTTTTAATGCTGCTGTTGATATGATTGCGGGCGCACGTACGATTTATATTATCGGTTTAAGATATTGCTCGCCTTTGGCAGAGATTTTGGCAATGAATTTAAGGCTTATGGTATCGGATGTAAGAGTTCTTAATTCGACCAACGCATCTGAACTTTTTGAAAGACTGTTATATGTGAGCTCAAGAGATGTTGTTATCGGAATCAGTTTTCCGAGATATTCTATGCGCACATTAAAAGCTCTTGAATTTGCCTCAAGCAGAAATGCCAAGATTATTACGCTTACAGACAGTTATCACTCGCCTGTAAACCTTTATTCTTCGTGCAATCTTTTGGCTGTTACGGATATGTCCACTATTATTGAATCTATGGTGGCACCGTTAAGCATTATAAATGCGCTTACAATGCGCCTTACCATGAAAAAGCAGAAAGAGGTTTCACTTGCTTTAGAGGCGCTTGACAACCTTTGGGAAGAGTATGATGTGGCCGGAAACGACGACATTGAATTTCTCGACGATAAAATCAAATTCAGGTTTATGAACGAAAGTCGAAAAGAGGAAGAAGATGGCGAATAATATTTGCGTTATCGGCGGTGGCGCAGCCGGAATGTTTGCAGCCGTTGCCGCAGCCGAATGCGGCGCAAAAGTCAGTATTACAGAACATAACGAAAAGCTCGGTAAGAAGCTGTTCATTACAGGTAAGGGAAGATGCAATTTTACCAATGGATGTGACACTACCGGGCTTTTTGATAATATTGTTACGAATTCAAAGTTTTTATACAGTGCGATTTACGGCTATGACAACTATATGGTCAGGGATTATTTCGAAAGCCGCGGTCTTAAGGTTAAGGTTGAAAGAGGTGAGAGAATGTTTCCCGCCTCCGATAAATCCTCAGATGTAATAAAAGTTTTGGAAAACGATATAAAAAAACTTGGAATAGATGTATTTTTGAAAAAGAATGCGGAAGATATTTTGCCGGAAGATGACGGCAGTCTTAGAGTTTCTTTTTCGGATGGGACAAAGGAAAAATATGACAGGGTTATTTTATGCAGCGGAGGCGTTTCGTATCCTTCTACCGGATCTGACGGCTCGGGGCTTAAAATTGCCGAAAAGCTCGGGCATAAAATAGTTAATCCCATACCTTCTTTGGTGGGGCTTACCTGTAGGGAAGAGGATGTTAAAAGCCTTCAGGGGCTTTCTCTTAAAAACATCAGTATTACTCTGATGCAAAAAAACAAAAAGCTCGATAATATTTTCGGAGAGATGCTCTTTACCCATTACGGAGTGAGCGGGCCTGTTATACTTACCGCTTCTGCCAAATACGGACGCAGACTTGAAAAAGAGGAGATTAAGGGCTATATTGATTTAAAGCCCGCTCTTTCAAAGGAGAAGCTTGACGAAAGGGTTTTGAGGGATTTTAAGGAAAATGCCAACAGGGATTTTGTAAATGCCATAGGAGGACTTTTTCCGTCAAAACTCATACCTGTAATTGTGAAACGAAGTGGAATTGACGAGCATAAAAAGGTTCACGATATTACGAAGGAAGAAAGAGAACGCTTTGTAAATATTATCAAAGCTTTTGAAATTACCATAGACGGCTTTAGAAATTTCGACGAAGCCATAATTACAAAGGGCGGAGTATCCGTTAAAGATATCGATCCGTCCACAATGCAGTCAAAGCTCGTAAGCGGACTGTATTTTGCCGGTGAAATTATTGATACAGATGCACTTACCGGTGGATTCAACCTGCAGATTGCCTGGTCAACAGGACATCTTGCGGGAATTTGTGCGGCAGAATAAAATATTTTTCGCGGAGGATGAAAATGAATATAGCAATTGACGGACCTGCAGGTGCCGGAAAAAGTACAATAGCAAAGCTTTTGGCAAAGGAACTCGGATTTATTTATGTGGATACCGGAGCGCTTTACCGCAGCATGGCTCTTTATTTCTTGAGAAAAGGGGTTAAGAGCTCGGATGCCGATAAAATTTCCGAACTTTCGAATGAGATTGAAGTCGGATTAAAATATATTGACGGCGCTCAGCATGTTTATTTAAACGGAGAGGATGTATCCGGACTTATAAGAACGGAAGAGGTCAGCAGCATGACATCTGCGGTATCGGTATATCCTAAAGTCAGAGAACGCCTTTTAGACACCCAGAGAAACATTGCTGCAAATAACGATGTTATTATGGACGGAAGAGATATAGGTACAAATATTTTGCCGAATGCTGAGCTTAAAATCTATCTTACGGCCAGTATCGAAAGCAGGGCCGAAAGAAGATATAAAGAGCTTAAGGAAAAGGGGCAGGATGTTGTTCTTGACAGGATTAAAGAGGAAATTGCCGAAAGAGACGAAAGAGATAAAAACAGAGAGACGGCTCCGTTAAAGCAGGCGGAGGATGCGATATATCTCGACACTTCGGATATGACAATTGACGAGGTTGTGGATTATATTAAAAAACTTGCGAAAAAATAGAATTCGAAGGGAAAAACTATGGACGTAATTTTGGCGAAATCAGCCGGATTTTGTTTCGGTGTAAAAAGAGCCGTTGATATGGCTTATGAAGAAGCGGAAAAAAGCGGAGAAAAGATTTATACATACGGACCTATAATTCACAATGAAGAGGTTGTAAAAGATCTTGAAGACAGGGGTGTATATGTTATAAATTCGCGTGAGGAGCTCGAAGATGTAAAAAATAAGACTGTCATAATAAGAACTCACGGCGTGGCTCCGGAAATTTATGAGATTGCGGAAAAAAACAATATAAATCTCATAGATGCAACCTGCCCGTTTGTGCTTAAAATTCACAGGATAGTTGAGGAGTATTCCGAAAAGGGATATACCATCGTAATTATCGGAAATCCGGAGCATCCGGAGGTTATCGGAATCAGAGGCTGGGTTAAAAACGGCCACGTTTTTGTATGTCAAAATGCAGAAGATATAGAAAAATTTGACAATAAATATAATGAGAAAATTTGTATTGTATCACAAACGACATTTAATAGCAAAAAATTTAAAGATTTAGTTGAAGTTTGGGGGAAAAAAAGTTATACTATTAGTGTTGTGAATACAATATGCAATGCTACCGAAGTGCGTCAAAGTGAGGCCTCGGAAATAGCCGGAAAGGTTGATGCAATGATAGTAATCGGCGGCTTGCACAGTTCGAATACCCAGAAGTTGTATGAAATATGCAAAGGCGTGTGCGATGACACGTACTATATTCAGACGTTAGAGGATTTTTCGTTTAGAGAGATTGATAACATTCATACTGTGGGCATAACCGCAGGGGCTTCGACACCAAATACTATTATAAGGGAGGTTCAAAATTATGTCAGAAATGAGTTTTGAACAAATGTTAGAAGAATCTTTTAAAACTATAAGGAATGGAGAGATCGTCGAAGGTACTGTCATCGATGTTAAAAAAGATGAAATTGTATTAAATATCGGTTACAAAGCTGATGGCATTATTACCAGAAGTGAATATACAAATGATCCTGATGTGACAGACCTTACTGAAAAAGTAAAGGTCGGCGATGCACTCGAAGCTAAAGTCATCAAAGTTAACGATGGCGAAGGTCAGGTTCTTCTTTCTTGCAAGAGACTCGCACAGGAAAGAAACAGTGCGGTTCTTCAGGCAGCATTCGAAAACCAGGAAGTACTTACAGCAAAGGTTTCAAAAGTTCTCGACGGAGGCTTAAGTGTTACTGTTGATGAAACAAGAGTATTTATTCCTGCAAGTCTTGTAAGCGATACTTATGTTAAAGATTTAAATGAGTATGCCGACAAGGAAATCCAGTTTGTTATTACAGAGTTCAATCCGAAGAGAAGAAGAATCATCGGTGACAGAAGAACTCTTGTAGCGGCTGAAAAAGCTGAAAAGCTTAAGGCTCTTCTCGATAATATCAAAGAAGGCGATATTATCGAAGGAAATATCAAAAATGTTACTACATTCGGTGCATTTGTTGATCTTGGCGGAGCAGACGGTCTTCTTCACATCTCTGAGATGTCTTGGGGAAGAGTTGACAATCCTAAGAAGATCTTCAAGTCAGGTGATAGCGTAAGAGTATTCGTTAAGGAAATCAAGGAAGACAAGATTGCTCTTTCTATGAAGTTCCCTGATGAGAACCCATGGAACGATGCAGCTGTTAAATATGCAGTAGGAAACGTTGTTAAGGGTAAAGTCGCAAGAATGACTGACTTTGGCGCATTCGTTTCACTTGCACCGGGAGTTGATGCACTTCTTCACGTATCACAGATTGCAAAAGAGCATATCGAAAAGCCAAGTGATGTTCTTAAAGTAGGTCAGGAAGTTGAAGCTAAGATTGTTGACTTCAACGAGGAAAGCCACAAGATTTCACTTAGCGTAAAAGCTCTTCTTGAGCCGGAAAAGAAGGCTGAAGAGGCTGCTGTTGAAACAAAGGCTGATGATGCAGATGTAGCAGACGTTGATATTGAAGCAGTTGGAGCAGCACTTGAGGCTGAAGGTTCAGAAGAATAATAAAAAGGGATTTGCTTATGGAAAATTATGAAGCTTTTAAAGATGAGATACTTAAACTTACAAAGATAGATCTTAACTGTTATAAAGAGAAGCAAATGAGACGTAGAATTGAAACGCTTGCAAATAAGAGCAGTGTTAAGACATTCCAGGAATATTCACAGCTTCTTAAAACCGACAAGGACAAATTTAATGAATTTATCAATTTCATGACAATAAACGTTTCGGAGTTTTACAGAAATCCGGATCAGTGGAAGATAATGGATGAGAAGATTATTCCTCAGCTTATTGATAATTTCGGAGAAAATCTTAAGATTTGGAGCGCTGCCTGCTCTACGGGTGATGAGCCTTATTCGCTTGTAATGGCTCTCTCAAAGCACATACCGCTTAACAAGATTAAGATTCTCGCAACTGACCTTGACAAGACGGTTATGGAACAGGCAAAGGTTGGACTTTACAATGCAAAAAGTATTGCTAATGTACCTGCCGAATTTAAGAAAAAATACTTTACTCAGGTTGGAACATCATACCAGATTTCAGATGAGATAAAGAAGAGGGTAGAATTCAAACAGCATAATTTGCTTAAGGATAATTACCCTACAGGCTATCATTACATCATCTGCCGTAACGTTGTTATTTATTTTACGGACGATGCCAAGGATGTCATTTACAGAAAGTTTTATAATTCACTTGCAAAAGGTGGCAATTTGTTCATCGGAAGCACAGAGCAGATTATAAACTATAAAGATATCGGATTTGAAAAAGCAAGTTCGTTCTTCTTTACAAAAGCATAAAATTTATGGGAATCTTCATTTGGAGATTCCCATTTTTTTATCACTAAAGTTATTGACATCTAATCGAGGTTAGTCTATACTTACTTTAGCAGTAAGTAAGTTTTAGCTAAAGGAGAGCAGATGTAATGTCAAAAGAAAAAGTAGTTGACTTATTAAAGGAAAACGGATGCAGAATTACAAGACAGAGAATGACAATTCTTGATGTAATACTTGAAGGTGAAGCCGGTTGCTGCAAGGAGATTTATTATAAAGCCGCAGAGGTTGATGATTCGATCGGAGTGGCTACTGTATACAGAATGGTAAATACACTTGAGGATATCGGAGTCATTACAAGGAAAATATCTCTTGTAAGCTAGTTTTTTAAAGTATTTAATATTTGGTTTAAGTACCCGGCGGGAAGACTGCCGGGTTCTTTTATTTCTATATAAGCATTTCCCTTGTATTCGTCGTAAAATTTATTTCCTTCGCATTCTGCAGCCGGCAAAAAGCATCCTTTAACCTTTGTATAGGCAGTTTTGGCTGTGGCTTTTATTCTGTGTGTTTTATCTGAATAAACGGCGAGAGAAGAGTGAACTGCCATATCTTCATCCGGATAGAACCAGTAATCCTTGTAATTGGGATAAAAATATTTTAGCTCTCCGGAGTATAGAGGAAGCTTTAAATACGCTTTGTTATTTTCGGCGTGAAGATAGATTCCGTTTTTAAGCAGATTCAGAGATTTTGGTACAGGATGAGTTAACATAATTGAATAAACGCATTCTTTGGCGTTATTTTCTGCAAGATATCCTTCTTTTTCTTCGGATGGGTCAAACAACGAAATATAGCCCTGCATTTTACATACTTCTACAAGACCTAGTACATCATCTCTGTTATGGAGATATAAAATTTCAAAGAGTTTTTCATCGTTTTTTTCTAAAAATTCGTTATAAACGGCAATTAATTCACCTCCGGATGTTTCGTCGGTTCTGTCATCGTTTAAGAAACATTCTATAGCCTGCTGCCTTAATGAACTAAGGCCCAGTACGCCTTTAAGAGGCATAATAAGCTTGTAAAGGTCTGTGTGATCTTTGGAAAAAACCGAGGTATCAAATCCGTATTTTTTTGCCCGGTCCGAAATGAATCTTATATCAAAGTTTATTCCGTTAAAAGTAATATAGGTATTAAATGATTCGGAGAGCTTTATAAATTCTTTTATCATTAATTCTTCGTCATCTTTTGACTCTGCGAAATATTGGATAAAGTGTATGACATCGTTTTTAAGATAGGCGGCTCCTATTATATAGATGTAACAAAATTTAGAAGAAAGTCCCGTTGTTTCTATATCAAAGAGAAGAGAACTTTCCGTGATGATTTTTTCTTGTGAAGGATTTAATTTTTTGTCTATTATTTTCTCTGTTTTTCTCATAAAATTATTATACTATTTATTTGCCGGGCTAACCATAAAAGTTTTATTTGCCTAACTGCATGTATTAAATTTAGTACAATAAAATGCTGAAAAATAAAGGGTTTTACAACACTTTTACCTGAAAGTGTGATAAAATATTTCAGGAAAATGTTGGCCGTATTATATCGGTCAACATGTTTTATTAAATAACAAAGAGAAGAGGAACACGCAAATGGGATTAAAAACATTTACCGGTGGCGTGCATCCATATGAAGGTAAGGAACTTTCCAAAGACAAGCCTATTATGGATTTACAGCCGAAAAGTGATTTGGTATACCCACTCTCTCAGCACATTGGTGCACCAGCCAATCCTATTGTTTCTGTAGGGGATGAAGTAAAAAAAGGTCAGATGATAGCGGAAGCCGGAGGCTTCATGTCAGCTCCTATCTATGCTTCTGTTTCCGGCAAGGTTAAGAAAATTGAACCCAGAAGAGTAGCAGCAGGCGGCATGGTTAACTCCATCATTATTGAAAATGACGGAAACTATGATGAGGTCGAGTATACTGTTTGTGATGATGTAACTAAGCTTACAAATGATGAAATTAAAGCTAAGATTCAGACAGCCGGAGTTGTCGGACTTGGTGGTGCCGGATTCCCGACACATGTAAAGCTTGCACCGCAGAATCCTGAAAAGATTGATTTTATTATTGCCAACTGTGCTGAATGTGAGCCGTATCTTACAAGTGATTATCGTATAATGCTTGAGATGCCTGAACAGCTTATTGGCGGTATGAAGATTATCTTACAGCTCTTTGAAGGAGCTAAGGGTATTCTCGGTATCGAGAACAATAAACCCGATGTTATTGCCAAGCTTACAGAGCTTACAAAAGACGAGCCTAGAATTACGGTTCAGCCTCTTGTGACAAAATACCCACAGGGTGGTGAACGTTCGATAATTTATGCATGTACCGGAAGAAAGGTAAATTCAAGCATGCTTCCGGCAGATGCTGGATGTATTGTTGATAACGTAGATACAATTTGTTCTATATACAGAGCCGTTAAACTCGGACAGCCGCTTATGAGCAGAGTAGTTACCATTACGGGAGACGCAGTTGCAGATCCTCGTAACTTCAGAGTACCTACAGGTACATGCTTTGCTGACATTCTTGAGGCTGCAGGCGGATTTAAGACACAGCCTGAAAAGATGATCTACGGTGGACCTATGATGGGATTCGCTTCATATACAACGGAAATTCCTGTAGGAAAGACAAACTCAGCTCTTCTTTGCTTTACAAAAGATGAAGCAGCTCAGTATGAGCCGACAGCTTGTATTAACTGCGGTAGATGTGTTGAGGTCTGTCCTTCGAGAATCGTTCCTTCAAGACTTGCCAAGTTTGCTGAAAACGGTCAGCTTGATGAGTTTTGCAAGTGGGGCGGAGCAGAGTGCGTAGAATGCGGATCGTGCAGTTTCATCTGTCCTGCCAAGAAGCACCTGGCTCAGGCAATTAAGTCGATGCGTAGAGATGCAATAGCAAAAAATAAAGAGAAAAAATAACGAGGTGGAAAAATGAGTGAATTAGTTAATGTGGCTTCCAACCCACATGTCCGTCACAAAGATACCACAAGTCGTATTATGCTTTATGTAATAATTGCACTTATGCCGGCTACGATTTTTGGTATTTATAATTCGGGCACTTATGCAATTCATGCTTTGCTTTTGATTCTTCTTACAATCGCAAGCTGTGTTGCATCAGAATATATTTTTAATGTAATTACAAAAAGAAAACAGACCGTAAGTGATTTGAGTGCGGTCGTAACTGGACTTTTACTGTCTCTTAACTTCCCGTGTACACTTCCGTACTGGATGGGCATTTTAGGCGGTGTATTCGCTATTATCGTTGTAAAATGTCTTTTTGGAGGACTTGGACAGAACTTTATGAATCCTGCTCTCGGGGCAAGATGTTTCATGCTTATTTCGTTTACCAGCGCAATGAGCTCATTTACTTATGACGGAGTTTCAACAGCAACACCGCTTGCTCTTCTCAGAGCAGGAGAGTCTGTTAATACCTGGGATATGCTCGTCGGAACAATTCCGGGTGTTATCGGTGAAACAAGCGTTATAGCAATTGTTATCGGAGCCATTATTCTTATTCTTTTCGGAGTAATTGATTTGGCTATACCGGGAAGTTATATTTTAACATTTGCAATTTTTATCAGCATTTATACCTGCTTTAACGGTGGGTTCGATCTTCAGTATCTTGTTGCTCAGCTTTGCGGCGGCGGACTGATGCTCGGTGCTTTCTTTATGGCGACTGATTATGCGACATCGCCTATTACTCCTAAGGGTAAGATTATTTTCGGTATTTGCCTTGGACTTCTTACAGGTATCTTCCGTATGTTCGGAAGCATGGCCGAAGGTGTTTCTTATGCAATCATCTTCTGTAACCTCCTTGTGCCGATTATCGAAAGATTTACCATTCCGCGCGGATTCGGTGTGGAAAAGGAAAAGAAGAGCAAAGGAGGTAACGAGTAATGAAGAATACTTTAATAAAAGACGCTCTTATACTTACCGCTATTACTCTTGTTTCCGGTATTGCTCTCGGCTTTGTATATGAAGTTACAAAGGGACCTATCGCAGAACAGGAATACAAAGCACAGCAGGAAGCTTATGCTGCTGTATTTGAAGAAGCTGCTTCTTTTGAAGAATATGAAGAATTCGATGCCGATGAAGCTCTTGAAGCTATCGGCGATCTTGCAAGCCAGAATACTATTGACGGTGTTATGCTTGCATTGGATGAGAGCGGAAATACACTTGGATATGTTATTACCGTTTCGGATACAGCCGGATACGGTGGAACAGTTACTTTCTCCATTGGTATTACTAATGACGGTACTATTAACGGCATCGCCTTTACAACACTTAATGAGACTGCAGGTCTTGGTATGAAGGCTAAAGAAGAGGATTTCTCTTCACAGTTTGCCGGAATTAATTCCGAATCGCTTGAAGTTGTTAAGACTACTCCGGGAGACGGAGAAATCAAAGCAATTTCCGGTGCTACCATTACATCTAAGGCCGTTACAAGCGGTGCAAACGCTGCTTTATCCTATTTCTATAATGTATTAGGAGGTGGCGCAAATGAATAAATATACTGAAAGATTATATAACGGTATTATTAAAGAAAACCCTACTCTCGTGCAGATGCTCGGTATGTGTCCTACACTTGCCGTTACAACATCGGCCATTAACGGTGTAGGTATGGGACTTTCAACAACAGCAGTACTTGTTCTTTCGAACGTTGTTATTTCGGCGCTTCGCAAAATAATACCTGACAAGGTCAGAGTACCTGCATTCATCGTTGTTGTTGCATCTTTCGTTACAATGGTACAGTTCTTACTTCAGGGCTATGTACCGTCGCTTTACGAATCACTCGGAATTTATATTCCGCTTATAGTTGTTAACTGTATCATTCTCGGTCGTGCCGAAAGTTATGCGTCAAAGAACGGTGTTGTTCTCTCGCTTTTCGATGGACTCGGAATGGGACTCGGATTTACATTCGGTCTTACCGCAATCGGTATTGTGCGTGAGATCTTAGGAAGCGGTCAGATATTCGGATATCAGCTTCTTCCTCTTGCAACAGATACATCAGCCGGATTTACTCCGATTATTATCTTCATTCTTGCACCGGGTGCTTTCTTTGTACTCGCAATGCTTGTAGCGATTCAGAATTATATCAGAATCAGACATGAGGATAATAAAAAGGCTGCCATTCTTGCGGAAAGACAGTCGGCAAGAGAAGAGATGGCAAAAGCCGAAGCTGAAAAGGCAGCTAAGATTGAAGCTGCAAAGAAGGCCGCTGCTGAAAAGAAAGCTGCCGAAGAAGCTGCTGCAAAAGAGACAGATAATGCAGAAAAGCCTGCAGATACTGAGGAAGGAGGTAACGAATAATGAAGGAGTTACTTATTATTGCGATTGGCTCTGCCATTGTAAATAACGTTGTATTAAGCCAGTTCCTTGGTATTTGTCCATTCCTTGGTGTATCCAAAAAGACTGATACGGCGCTCGGAATGAGTGGTGCGGTACTTTTCGTAATTGCTATAGCATCATTTGTTACAGCTCTTATTAATAAGTTCATACTTGTACCGCTCGGATTTACATACTTACAGACAATTGTATTTATTCTTGTAATTGCCTGCCTTGTACAGTTCGTTGAAATGTTCTTAAAGAAGAGTATGCCACCGCTTTACAATTCACTTGGTGTATACCTTCCGCTTATTACTACAAACTGTGCGGTTTTAGGTGTTGCGCTTACTAATGTACAGAATGACTACGGCATTTTGACTTCGGTTGTTAACGGTATAGCTACTTCAATCGGATTTATGATAGCTATTGTAATTATGGCCGGACTCAGAGAGAAGATGGAATATAACGATATACCTCGCCCATTCCAGGGAACAGCTATTGTCCTTGTTACAGCGGGCCTTATGTCTATAGCATTCTTCGGATTTTCAGGAATTATATAGGAGGGCTTTGGTATGAGTATTACAGGAATAGTTTTAGCTGCTGTAATCGTCGGAGGAACAGGTCTTTTAATCGGACTTTTCCTCGGATTCTCAGCACAGAAGTTTTATGTACCGGTAGATGAAAAAGAAGAAGCCGTTGCAGGCGTTCTTCCGGGAAATAACTGCGGTGGTTGCGGTTATGCCGGATGCGGCGGTCTTGCAGCCGCTATTGCCAAAGGAGAGGCTCCTGTAAATGCCTGTCCTGTAGGCGGAGCTGCCGTAGCTGAAAAAATTTCCGAAATTATGGGAGTTGAAGCAGGCTCGGCAGAGAAGATGGTAGCTCACGTTAACTGTGCGGGTACCTGCGATAAAGCAAAAGATAACTTCAACTATGTCGGACTTGAAGATTGTAATATGGCTACTTTTGCTCCTATGAGCGGAGGAAAGGGATGTTCGTTCGGTTGTATCGGACTCGGAAGCTGTGTTAAGGCTTGTGCTTTCGATGCTATCCACATTAACGAAGGCCATATTGCCGAAGTAGACAGAGAAGAATGTGTTGCCTGCGGCAAATGTATTTCGGCTTGTCCTAAACATCTTATCGATCTTGTACCTTATTCAAAGAAATACTATGTTACATGTAGTTCACAGGATAAGGGTGCAACCGTTATGAAGACATGTTCTGTCGGATGTATCGGTTGTAAGAAATGCGAGAAGGCTTGTAAGTTTGATGCAATTCATGTTGAAAACAATGTTGCCAAGATTGATTACGACAAGTGTAAGAACTGTGGACTTTGCGCTAAAGAATGCCCTAAGGGTATAATTTTTAAGATCGAACCATTAAAAATGCCTGCTAAAAAAGAGGCGTAAAACAGGATTAACTTTAATAAAAGCTCAGGACTTTTGTCCTGGGCTTTTTTGAAAAATACTTTATATATTTTAAACTCTGGTGTAAAATACAGGTATAAATTTCGCTTCTGATTAATGTTTTTTTATATGAGAATTTAATGGGGACAGGTATGAATAAGTATTTAAGGAGATGGCTTAATATAATACTTGAAATAGTTGCGGGTATAATATTTGCAGCTACTCTTTTTGTTGTAATTTATGCAGCATTATCGCCTGCTCCGGCCGGAGAAGCCAATATCGGTAATTTAAAAACCCGTGATTTTAACGATGGATGGACTATGAGTCTTGACGGAGAAGAACAAAGCATTATTCTTCCGGCTACAATAAAAGATGTAAAAGGAAAAACTCTCGTTATAAAAAACATTCTTCCTGATGATGTTTCGGACGGAATGACTCTTTGTACAAGGGCTTCACTCGAAGATATATATATTTATATTGGCGGAGAACTCAGAGAATGCTATACATCGGAAAGCTTTCCGCTCAGAATGTATTATAATCCGAGCTCGTACATCTTTACGGATCTGAGCAACGAGGATGCGGGTAAAGAGATTAGAATAGAGCTTTTTGTAAAAGCTGCAGGTGATATAAATCCCGTTAATCTCGGATACGGTGCTACGGCCTGGATAGATATTATTAAAAACAGTGTTTTGGTTGCGGCCATGGGATTTTTGCTTATTATATTCGGTGTAATCGCGGTAATAATGTATATTGTTTTTA
>JAILQM010000088.1 GCA_024698965.1 Eubacterium sp.
GACCCTTTCCTTAATATTATTTGGTCTTTACGCCGACCTTGGCTCCTACTCCGTAATAAATCGTTCCTTTATACTTAGTATAAGCAACAACCTTATAATAGTATTTCTTGCCGCTTGAAAGTCCGGTGTTTGTATAAGTCACATTCGAAGCACCTTTAATGGTCTTAATCTTTTTATATGTACCGGATTTTGATGTGGCTCTGTAAACAATATAGCCTGTCGCTCCGGTTGTCTTGTCCCATGTAAGTGTAACGGACGATGAAGTTACCGATTTTTTGGTGGCAACAACCTTGCCCGGTTTTGTAAGAGATGTAATTACAGACGATACATCACCTGTTTTTTCTCCCACGAGGGCACATACCTTTATATTATACTTTGTACCCTTTGAAAGCCCTGTAAGTGTATAGATGCAGGTTCCCGATGTTGCCGTAAGAGTTTTACTCTCCCAGCTGTCTTCACCCTTTGCCTTATAGTAAATAATATAGCCCGTAGCCAGACTTACAGACGGCCAGCTTACCTGAATTTTAACAGCCGATGTAGGAGTTGCCGTAACATCGGTTACCTGCTCGACCGTAATATCATCCTCACTTATGTTTTCCGTATAAGCCTTTATTCTTATATTACCTATATTACTGCTCGTGCTGTTGTAATCAGTCCATCCGTCGCTTGTATAAACAAAGCTTTCTCCTGAGCTCTTATCAACATTACTTAATACATAGATACTGTTATCCGAATATGTCTTTGTTTCATACTCACAGTCTATTCCGTAAGTTGAACCGCTGAGCGAAACTACAACAGAATATGTGGTGCCCTTTGCCATAAGCACAGGATCGTCCAAATCCACAGTATAAATACCTGCATATTCAAAGGTTCCGGTCTGAGTTGACCTTAAAACTCCGCTTTCCGGATCCGAGGTATCATCAAGGTCTGTATAAATACTAATTGTATAATCCACGTTTGCATCATAGGTTGCGGATACAACTACGCTGTTTAATCTTTCGTAATCGCTCGCACTTGATGTAAATACGTTTGCTGCTGTTGAATATCCGCTGTGCCATGTATATATACCGCCGTCATACTGGTATATATTGTCATAATCCGCCGAGCTTGAAAGCGTAGCATCGATGGCATAAACCGTATCATCAATTGATACATCATAGTATGAAAGCCAGAAATAGCAATAAACATTATATCCGTCGGAGTCTGACCAGCTGTTTCTTATAAGCCATGCTCCGTCTCCAGACGGAGTTTTGTTAAAGTTCGATGCCGAAAAATCATCATCCCAGCCTACTATTGTTACAGCATGATTGGCCGAAACGGTTGACGAGCCGCCTCCCGGCCCGTGGGAAGATGATGAATACGCATAATAAGCATTATTTGAAGAATTATAATACTTTGAAAGCTCCGCATTTGTTTCCGGTGCATGATAAGCAACCGAAACGCTTCCGTAATCATAGATGGCCTGTTTTACAAGGTCAGGATTTGATGAAATGCTTAAATAATAAACATCCTCAATATCTGCATAATCATAGTCATAAGCATAACTGTCTGAAAGAGTCGATGTTGAGCTCATTTTGCTGTAAGAGAGAGCCGATGTTGACTCATCCGCAATGCCCTTACCCGCAAAGATGGTATTAAGCGCCCACTCTATGGTTCCGCCGAAATCCTTCCAGTTGCTTCCGGTAATTGTCGCATAATCATCACTGCAGTTTCCGAGCGGATCGTCTACCTGATTATATGTAAAATATGAAAGCTGAAGCTCACTTAAATTAACCGATTTCGATGTAAAGCCCTGTCTTATAAGACTTGTCTCTACAATTCCGAGAGTCGAAAATGCCCAACAGGTATTGTAATCGCCCTGATTTCTTGCACTCGGCACGTAACCGTTATCTATGGAAGAATATGACGAAAGCGAGCTGCCCTCGGATGCTCCGAGCACAATGCTCGTATTTTCTTCAACTTCAGGAGCCTTATCGCTTGCTTCAGTCGGAATATAACTGTCAGAAGTATCACCGAGACCGGCATTTTCTTCAACATATTCGATTGTTTCTTCCGATATGCCGCTTTCTTCAGTTGTTTCATCGGCATAAACCGTAGATACGCCTGTTCCGGTAAAGATAAGAGATGATGCTACCGCAAGGGAAAGCACTGATTTAAATAATCTATTCTTCATTCATTTTCCTCCGTTATTTTCTTTATGACCGAAAAGTCAATTATACATACACCCTTATACAAAGTCAATTTAAAGGCCGTCGGCAATTTCCGTAAGGTACTGACCGTAGTCAGTCTTAAGCAGCGGCTCGGCAAGCTTTAAAAGCTGAGTTTTATCAATAAATCCCTGTTTATAGGCTATCTCTTCAATGCAGGAAATATAAAGCCCCTGTCTCTTTTGAAAGGTTGATACAAAATCTGCTGCCGCAAGCAGCATTTCATGACTTCCCGTATCAAGCCACGCAAAGCCTCGTCCCAAGGTCTCTACCCTGAGCTCTCCTTTGGAAAGATAGGCGTTGTTTACGCTTGTAATCTCAAGTTCTCCTCTTTTTGAAGGCTTTACGCTTTTAGCGATTTCAACAACGCTGTTGTCGTAAAAATAAAGTCCCGGCACCGCATAATTTGACTTTGGATTTTCAGGCTTTTCTTCTATAGATATAGCCTTTCCGTTTTCGTCAAATTCTACTACACCGTAGCTTCTCGGATCTCTGAAATAATATCCGAAAATAACGGCACCTTTTTCCTTTTCAACCGTCTCTTTTGCATTTACAAGCACGCGTGAAAAACTCTGGCCGTAGAAAATATTATCTCCCAAAACAAGAGCAACATCATCATTTCCTATAAACTCTTCGCCTATTATAAATGCTTCGGCAAGGCCGTTCGGCGCCTTTTGCACAGCGTAAGAAAAATCCATTCCAAGCTGCGAGCCGTCGCCGAAAAGTTCCTTAAATACAGGCAAATCTCTTTCGGTAGAAATAATAAGAATATCTCTTATCCCCGCAAGCATAAGTGTTGAAAGCGGATAATATATCATCGGCTTATCATAAACAGGCATAATCTGCTTTGATATCGCCTTGGTAAGCGGATAAAGTCTTGTACCGCTGCCTCCCGCCAAAATAATACCCTTCATTTTTGCTCCTTTTTTAATACCGTCCCTTTATCTGTTGCCGTACATTCCGTCGTAGTACTTCATATAATCGCCGGAAGTTACGTTTTTAAGCCACTTGTCATTTTCGAGATACCACTTAACGGTTGCCCTGATGCCTTCCGCAAACATGGTATCCGGCTGCCAGCCGACCTCTTTTTTTATTTTGTCGGGAGCTATGGCATAACGTCTGTCATGACCTTTTCTGTCTTCCACATATTTTATAAGGTCTTCGGAAACATTTTTCTTTCTCGGATCTTCATCCGGCAAAAGCTCTTTTACCGTCTTTATAACAAGCTTTACAATGTCTATGTTTTTCATTTCATTGTGTCCGCCGATATTATAGGTCTCAAAAAGCTTTCCGTTTTCCATAACCATATCAATACCTTTGGCGTGATCCTCAACATAAAGCCAGTCTCTTACATTTTTGCCGTCTCCGTAAACCGGAAGGTCTCTGCCTGCAAGCGCATTGTTTATCATAAGCGGAATCAGCTTTTCCGGAAACTGATACGGTCCGTAGTTATTGCTGCAGTTTGTAATATTCGCAGGGAATTTATAGGTATCCATGTATGCTTTAACCAGCATATCCGAAGATGCCTTGCTCGCAGAATACGGGCTGTGAGGATCGTAAGGTGTTGTTTCGTAAAAGAATGCACTGTCATCATCCGGCAAAGAGCCGTAAACCTCATCGGTCGAAACATGCAAAAACTTTTTGCCTTCTTTAAAACTGCCGTCCGGATTTTCCCAGGCACTTTTTGCGCACTCAAGTAAAACCGCCGTGCCAACCACATTCGTTTTCACAAAAACAAGCGGATCTTTTATGCTTCTGTCTACATGAGACTCAGCAGCGAAATGCACAACTTTGTCAATATCTTCCTCTTTAAAAATCTTTTCTATCGCCTCGGCGTCACAAATGTCAGCCTTTACGAATAAATAGCCGGGGTTGTTTTCGATATCTTTTAAGTTCTCAAGATTACCGGCATAGGTAAGCTTATCCACATTAATAATGCGGATAGCGTCCCCGTATTTCTTCATCATATAATGAATGTAGTTTGAGCCTATAAAGCCGGCCCCACCCGTTACCAAATATGTCATTATAATACCTCATCTGCCATTTCAAACGCTGCGGCAATATCCTTATCCATATCGTAATACTTATACTGTCCGAGTCTTCCTCCGAAGTATACGTTCTTTTCTTTGTCTGCAAGTTCTTTATATTTCTCATATAAAGCCGAGTTTTTATCGTCATTTACAGGATAATACGGCTCAATGCCCGGATGCCACTCTGTCGAATATTCTCTCGATATTATCGTAACAGGCTGTTTGCCGAATTCAAAATGCTTGTGTTCTATTATTCTTGTATAAGGTACGCTTCTTTCGGTATAGTTCACAATGGCACTGCCCTGATAATTTTCCATATCGAGCTTTTCGGTCTCAAATCTTACGCTTCTGTACTCAAGTGCCCCGTAGCAGAAATCAAAGTATTTATCAATCTGCCCTGTAAATAATATATTATCATAATCCGCCTTAAATCCGTCTGAAAAAGCTCCTTTTTCCTTGAAATCGAAGAAATCTTCTCCGAGTTTTATATCGGCTCCTTCAAAGAGTTTTTCAATGATCTGAGTATAGCCTCCGATAGGTATTCCCTGATATCTGTCGTTGAAATAATTGTTGTCATAGGTAAATCTGAGCGGAAGTCTTTTGATTATAAACGCCGGCAAATCCTTGCAGTCTCTCTCCCACTGCTTTTCGGTATAACCCTTTATGAGCTTTTCGTAAACATCTCTTCCGACAAGTGAAAGCGCCTGCTCCTCTAAATTCTTAGGCTCTGTTATGCCAAGGTCTTTAATCTGAGATGCGATAATATCCTTAGCCTCCTGAGGCGTCCTGATATTCCACATCTTTGAGAAAGTATTCATATTAAACGGCAGGTTATAAAGCTCGTCTTTATATACCGCAACCGGCGAATTTATAAAGTTGTTAAAATCCGCAAACGAATTTACAAAATCCCATATTTTCTTGTCTGATGTATGGAAAATATGAGCTCCGTATTTATGTACGTTTATGCCTTCGTTTTCCTCTGTGTAAATATTTCCTCCGATATGGTTTCTCTTATCTATTACAAGAACCTTCTTGCCTTTTTTAATTGCCTCATGAGTAAACACGGCTCCGAAAAGTCCGGCTCCGACTACAAGATAATCGTATTTCATTTCAAGAATCTCCAATCTGTTTCGTTTTATTCAAAATCAATAAATTTGTTTATGTCACTGTGCAGCTCATCAAGATATTTTTTCATTTCGTCTCTTAAGTTCTCATCTCTTAAAGCAAACTCTACATTAGCCTGTAAGAATCCTATCTTAGAGCCCACATCATACCTCTTACCCTTAAAATCATAAGCATACATAGGCTGATCTTTGGCAAGTCTTTTAAGCGCATCGGTAAGCTGAATTTCTCCACCTTTACCGACCTTTTGAGTCTCAAGATAGCCGAAAATATCAGGTGTGATTATGTATCTTCCGAGGACTGCCACATTTGACGGTGCATCCTCAATCGCAGGCTTTTCAACCATATCATCTACTTTATAAACTCTCTCAGACTCTCTTTGACCTGAAATAATTCCGTATTTAGATACATTTTCTTTTGCCACGGTCTGTACGCCCAAAACGCTGGCCTGTTTTTGGTTGAAAACTTCCATCATTTGTCCGATTGCCGGCTGCTTCGACACTACAACGTCGTCTCCCAAAAGCACCGCAAAAGGCTCATCTCCGATAAACTGTTTAGCCTTAAGAACCGCGTGTCCGAGTCCTCTGGGCTCCTGCTGTCTGACATAATAAATATTACTCATTCCGGCAATCTCTTTAACCATCTCAAGTTCGGAAAGTTTGCCGTTTTTCTCAAGTTCCATTTCAAGCTCAACCGATCTGTCAAAATGATCCTCTATAGAACGTTTTCCTCGCCCCGTAATTATTATTATATCTTCAATTCCCGCATCAACAGCCTCTTTGATAATATACTGAATCGTAGGTGTATCCACTATCGGAAGCATCTCTTTAGGCTGTGCCTTTGTAGCCGGTAAAAACCTTGTTCCAAGTCCTGCCGCGGGTATTATTGCTTTACGTACTTTCATATTTCCCTCCGATTAACATTCTTACCCGTAATTTTACCACAAATTCAGTATTAAAGCGAGTGTTAGGCAATTCTTTTTACTTAAATCTTGCCGTTATTTAAAGGATATGTTATAATCTCTGTTGAGTTTTAAAAAAAGACCGCTTTACGCGGATAAAATAAGGAGATTATTATGAGTCAGGAAAAAGTTGACCGCTATAAAGAGCAGAAAGCCAACAGAAAAAAGAATATGACAAAAGCAAAGCTTAAATATCGTTTTTCAATCGGTATCACAACACTTTGCGCAGTAGCGATTGTAGGATATATCGGATATTCGGCATATGATACAATTAACGCTAACAAAACAGTTGAAAAAACTGAGGTAAACGTTGATTCACTCACTGATTACCTTAATTCTGTAGAAGCTTACGTATAACAAAAAGCTGCACACATTAATCCTTGTGTGCAGCTTTATTTTTGTATCGCTTCTCTTCTCAGGAAAATATATCCGTCCGCCACATCTTCCGGCGATACGTCTTCTGATGAAAAAACCCAATATCTAAGATAAGCTATAAAGCAATCCGTCTCAAATTTTGCAACCGTATACGGCTTAAGCGCCGGGTTGTCGGGCCAATCCATCTTTTTCCCGTTTTGGAAAATATACCCTTGAATATAAGCCATAAGCCTTTCTTTGAATACATCTTCAAAGTTATTTTGTCCGGTGATTAAAAACACCTTCTGATAGTATTCTCTCTCACCAAGCACCCTGTTTACGATGTAAATAAGTCCCTCTTTAAGGCCTCCTTCTCTGTAGCTTTCTATGGCTCCGTCAAGAACCTCCTCCTGCAGAAGATACTCCATTACATCATACTTATCACGATAATAGTTGTAGAATGTAGGCCTGATTATGCCCGCCTCATTTGTAATCTTTTTAATCGTAAGTTTTTCAAAAGAATCCTTAACAACCAGCTTTTTAAAGCTTTCCGCTATGTGGCGCTTGGTTACATCTTTTTTCTGTTCCATAAATTTCCCCTTACGCCACTATATAAAATCTCACAACAACATCTATGCTAGCCGCAAGGAGAAATAAAGCTCCCAAGAATAAAACTCTCGGTTTTTGTTCAGCGCCAAGTCTGTATCCGGTATAAAGTCCTCCAATTACAAAAACTACGGTAATTATCTCCAGAACAATACTTTCAAGTATGAGCTCGGCTCCCAAAAATCCCATTGCTATTCCCGCGACAAAGGCATCAATACTTACAAAAATTGCGGCAAAAAATACGCTTTTATAATTTATTTCTTTCACCGTCTCAAATACGGGTTTTCCGTGAACAGCCTTGTAAAACATAAGAGCCGACAAGCAAAAGAAAAGTATTGTGGAAATAATTGTCCAAAGCCTGCTAAGCCCCTGCGCTTTATAGTACATATCCGGCAGCTGCGAAAGCAAATCTCCACATACAAGAGCCATCATCTGCCATAAACTGAATATCGCACACAAGACAACAAGCTTGGTCTTTTCGATTTTCGCAATCATCGCCCCTTCCACTATTGCAACAGCAAAAACGTCAAACGATAAGCCTATTGCGATCATAATAATTACATATATATCCATCAATTTCACCTCATGTATATATATAACACGAAAAAGAGGAGTTGCCAAGGCAACTCCTCCTTTATAAAGTCATTAAATACTCATTGCAGTGCCGTATACATTTCTGTTTGTAGTCTGAATTGTACCCGGTTTTTTGCAGTCTCCTATCATATAGAATTCGTCTGCCATGTTGTAGAAGGAAAGAGCTTCGTCAGTCTTTGCTCTCATTCCGACTGAAAGAATAACAGAATCCGCCTCAAGAGTAATCTCCTTGCCTTCTTTTGTAATGCATGAAACAGCCTTTTCTCCTATCTCTTTTGCCGATACCTCTAAAATGTATTTGAATGTAGGAATTGCTTCCCATGCAGCCTTAAACATTGAACGATAATGCATGAATGTAGTATCTGCCGCAAGCTCATCCCTCATTTCGACAACGGTTACATCCTTGCCCATCTTAGCCAAAAACATTCCCGTCTCTACTCCGACTTCACCGCCGCCTATTATAACAACCTTGTTTCCGATTTTCTCTGAATGCATAATGGCATCCGTTGCAACAGTCACATGCTCTCTGTCTGCTCCCGGAATCTTCGGAATTACAGGCTGCGCACCTACAGCAGCAATAACGGTATCATATTTGTCTTTCACAAGCTCAGGTGTTGCCTTTGTATTTAAAATAACTTCGATTCCTTTTTTGTTTACCTGGTAAATAAGGTAATCCTTGTAGTCCTTAAGAGTCCACTTAAAGTCAATATAATCCGCGTGCTTGATAGCTCCTCCGAGCTTATCTTCCGCCTCAAATATTGTTACCTTATGTCCTCTGTCGGCAAGGTAAAGAGCCATTCTCATACCGCCCGGGCCGCCGCCTATTACAGCAACCTTTTTCTGTTTTACAGGCGGAACCACAAGATATTTGTCAACCGCCTCAAATCCGAACTTCGGATTAACGGAACATACGGTAGTCATTATATCTCTCTTTCCTCTTCCGTGACATTTATTACATCTTAGGCAAGGAACAATATCGTCTTTTCTGTCCTGAGCCAAAAGCTCACCGTAGTTTGGATTTGATATCCACGAGCGGGCCATGGCAACAAGGTCAAGTTTGCCGTCTGCAATTGCCTTATCTGCGATATCGGGATCAAAATATCCGCCTACATTAGATACAAGGAAATCAAGTCCGGCTTCTTTAATCTTTCCTGCCATCTCAAGGAAAGGTGTAGGATTAAGTTCAAAAGGAATCGGATGGTTCGGATCTCCTTCCGCACTTCTTACCTGAACAATATCAACATAAGGCTCAGCCATCTTAAGGAACTTAAGCCCCTCTTCCATATCATAGCCGCCCTCAATCTCTTCGCCCGAGAACTGGATTTCAATAAGCATGTCGTTACCGGCCACCTTTTTTACTTCATCGAGCATCATAAGCGCAAACTTTGCTCTGCTTTCCAATGATGCGTTTCCGAAGTCGTCCGTTCTCTTATTTGTAAGCGGGCTAAGAAGCTGTCCCGGCACCTGCGCTCTGTAGCTCATATGAATTGTTACGGCATCAAAACCGAGTCTTTTATAAAGCGCTGTTCTCTGGCCGTAGCTTTTTGCAATCTTTACAAGAACATCTCTCGGAACATCGTCTCCTATAGAAGGATTCATCATTGCAGTAGCTCCGAGCTTGGTTGCGTTACGCGGAGATGCGTCAACATATTCTACCTCTCCGTTTTCATTCTCATATCTGTAGATTCTGTTTGCCGAAAATAAAGATCCGCTCACGATAGAACCAACCGAATGCATAGCCTCAACCATTTCAACCATATAGTTCTGGCATCTCGCATCCCTCATATCGAAATCCGGAAAATGTGCCATATCGAGATTATCCGGCATAGGCGGTGTACAAGGCGAATCCTCAACTCCCGCCATAGTGATAAACGCTGCCCCCGTGCGCGCTCTGCCTACAAAATGCGCAATAGTCGCATCAGCCGGATACTTCTCCGGGCCCTGCGAAAAATGCGGCAGAGAGTTTGACGACTGCATTCTGTTTTTAAGTACAAATTTGCCGACCTTAATCGGACTTAATAAGTGTGAATATGGGTTGCTCATTTACATCTGACCTCCTAAATTTTTCCCTAATGTTTATGTCAGATGTATTATACTACAACATTTGTGGTTTTATAGAAATATTTAACATTTTCGTAATATTTTTTGAGATTCTTCGCTGCGCTCAGAATGACATAAAAAACGCCCGAGCAAATGCTCAGGCGCGTAAAGAGCGATAGACGAGACTCGAACTCGCGACCTCCACCTTGGCAAGGTGGCGTACTACCAACTGTACTACTATCGCAAAGAGCGGGTAGCGGGAATCGAACCCGCGTATCCAGCTTGGAAGGCTGGTGTTCTACCATTGAACTACACCCGCATTGAATTAAAAAGTGCATTGCCTTTTAGGCTAATGCCCAGTTCCGGAATCGAACCAGAGACACGAGGATTTTCAGTCCTCTGCTCTACCAACTGAGCTAACTGGGCATTTGCATGTGCTTGTCACAGCAAAAA
>JAILQM010000091.1 GCA_024698965.1 Eubacterium sp.
CAGACAAAAGCTCTGCGACCAGAACATCTCTTTCCAAAGAGATTTCCGTATTTGAGGATATTCTTTTTTGATAAGCCTACTGCTTGCAGATTTATAAGCATTGATAAATTTGCTTATTTCTGTATTGGGCTGTCCTCGAAAGAGTATATGTACATGGTCTATATCGTGATTCCATTCCTCTAACGTGATGTTATAGGAAGGAGCTATCTTCTCAAATATCTCTTTGAGACGGTTTGAGATTATATCATCTATCACTTTATTACGATATTTGATGCACATGATAAGATGATAATGTAACATGAATACCGAATGATTGTTATTGTCTAATTTCATAGTATTTACAACCTTTATAATATTTACGACTGATTATACTTTGATTATAATACTATGAGATACAAAAGTCAATGAAACGCCGTGTTTATCGCAATTCATCCCACCACCTATAGAGGTGGGGGATTTCTTGCTCACGGCGTGTTAAAAATTTTTTTAACAACTGTCCCATTTTTTGCTTTTGTTTCGTTACATTATGGTAGAGGACGGCAAAGCTTGTAAAAGATTCTTCGGTACATATTTTGTCATTCTGAGGAACAAAGTGACGAAGAATCTCTTAAGGAGGAAAGGAAAATGGCATGGTTTAATGAAAATATAAGAAACCTGCCGCTATATATGTAGGGGTGTAACAAACTTGTCTCAGGCGAGGGTGCGGTCTCCAGATAAAATGTATTGAAAAAAATACAATAAATTTTTCGAGAAAATGTCGTAAATCGGGTCTCAAATTCGTTTATATATATAGAACGATATTTAAGGAGGGATCCAAATGAAAAAAACGAGGTTTGATATTGATTGGAAAAGAGGAGAAACCATAAAAGCGGAGGAAATAGTATTTATAGAGGCGCAGGGGAAATATACGCAGGTCTTTAGCAGCAGGGGAAGCTTTTTTTCGGATTGCATGTTGGCGGTATGGGAGAAGAAGCTTGAAAACGATGAATTTATAAGGTGTCATAGGGGATATCTGGTTAACAGGAGATATATTGTAAGAATACATGATAAAGAAATTGAACTAAAAAACGGAGCCAGAATCCGGATATCTCGAAGACTGAGAAAAGAGACTATGAAAAGATACAGGGAGTATATTTTGAATGAGGCATAAAAAATTTTGCAAAATCAAATGACCGTTTACTCCCCAAAACGACCGCTTATTCCTTTTTTCTTGAATAGCTGGTTTAAGTAATGTTTTAATCTATAGTGTAAAAAAAATATTCCGTACGAGGGAAAATGGAAATGAAAAAAAAGATAAAAAAAACAGGATTTTGTCTGGTTGCTGTATTTATCATTATTCTGTGGGTGATATGGGGAAATGTTACAGTAGGACTTACTGTTATTAATATCGATGATGATAAATTGCCGGATGAATTTAAAGGATTTAAAATAGTACAAATATCTGATCTGCATAATGCGGAATTTGGCACAGATAACTCAGTAATAAAAAACATTGTAAAAAAGTGCGGTCCCGACATAGTAGCAGTGACCGGGGATATTATAGACGCTACATCTTCAGATGCAGAGAATGCTCTTGATTTAATGAAATACATGACCGAAAACTATCCCGTATATTATGTAACGGGTAATCATGAGGCAGCATATCCTGATTGTGAAGAGCTTTTGGATGAGTTAAAGAGAATGGATGTTAATGTGCTGGAAGATGATTATATGACTTTAGTAAGGAATGGCGAGAGTATAAACATTATCGGAGTGCAGGATCCTGATTTTATGATTCGTGATTCAAACTTTGAGACAGTTGCAAAGATGACAAATACAAAAATCGGCGATATTCTTGCAGAAACAGAAGAGGGTTATACGGTATTGTTATCGCACAGACCGGAGCTTTTTGAAGTTTATGTACAGCAAGGGATTAATCTTGTCTTTGCAGGGCATGCGCATGGAGGACAGTTTAGAATACCATTTATAGGAGGAGTAATATCTCCTGATCAGGGGCTTTTTCCGGAATATGACTCAGGAAGCTATACATTAGGTGAGACCACTATGATTGTAAGCAGGGGACTTGGCAATTCTATAATTCCCGTTAGAGTTAACAACAGACCTGAGGTTGTATGCGTTACATTAAATTGATGCGATTAATATAGTAAAGGCGGCTAGGCAAGTAGCCGCCTTTTTTATTTCAGTCGGAGAAACCATAAAAGCGGAGGAAATAATATTTATAGAGGCGCAGTGAATGAAAAAAATATTGTACTTGAGGTAAATACACAGGCGGATTGGAGTTGTGTTGCTGCTTCGTGCAAATTTGTTGCTGATTGAAAGCGTTCGCATCATAGAATATAATAGATAGATGAGTTGTGATTGGATTATAGAGGTTTGATATGAAGGATATAAAAAAAGATCCATTTGAGGAATATATAAAAAATCTTCCTCCTACAAGAAAAGAACTTGGACAAGCTTGGCAGGCTGCGATTGGGTTGC
>JAILQM010000114.1 GCA_024698965.1 Eubacterium sp.
GTGGAATGCCTGTTCCTTCTGGTCGTATTCTATCTTATAATACTTCTTCCGGTATCTATTGTCGGAAGTATAGTGGAAAGGAGAATGCGTTATGCCGGATTTGGGGCTTGAGGTACTGTTTAAGGGGACGAACTTTATCCGACTTTTGGGAGGACTCGGAGTTGCCCTTTGGATATCCCTTCTTTCAATAATTATCAGTATTCCTTTGGGAACTGTTTTCGGAATCGTTATGACTTCGAAAAATAAAATAGTTAAAGCCATCTGCAGGTTTTATCTTGAGGTGGTAAGAATAATGCCGCAGCTTGTGCTTTTGTTCATTGTATTTTTCGGTTCGACGAGAGTATTCGGAATAAATATTTCAGCGGAAATTGCTTCGGTAATAGTTTTTACCTTCTGGGGCGTGGCGGAGATGGGAGACCTCGTCAGAGGCGCTATCACAAGTATTCCGAAGCATCAGTATGAAAGCGGAGCGGCTCTCGGACTTTCCGTGCCGCAGATTTATTACAACATCATTGTTCCGCAGACAATTAGACGACTGATACCTTTATCCATTAACCTTATTACGAGAATGATTAAGACAACATCTCTTATTATGATGATAGGCGTTGTGGAGGTTTTAAAGGTCGGACAGCAGATTATAGAAGCCAACAGAATGACTTCTCCTAATGCTGCCTTTGGTGTTTTCGGAACCGTAATGTTACTGTATTTTATTGCATGCTGGCCTATCAGTATGCTGGCAAGATACCTTGAAAGGAAGTGGGCTTAAGATGAGTGAGGCACTGCTTGAGATAAAAAATTTAAAAAAGGCTTACGGAGACAATGTCATCTTCGACGACTTTAATCTCACTATTAACAAGGGCGAGGTCGTTGTTTTGATAGGGCCTTCGGGATGCGGAAAGAGTACGTTTTTAAGATGTCTTAACGCTCTTGAACCTATTCAGGGCGGAGAGATTACAATAGACGGAGAAATTATTGACGGAAAAGCAAAAAACATTGCCGAGATGAGACAGAGAATCGGAATGGTTTTCCAAAGCTATGAGCTTTTCCCGCACAGAACAATTCTCCATAATTTAATGCTTGCGCCTGTTAAGGTACAGAAGGTGCCTAAGGCCGAGGCTCAAAAAGAAGCAATGAGACTGCTTGAAAGAGTGGGACTTGCCGATAAGGCGGACGCTTTTCCGCGTCAGCTTTCGGGAGGACAAAAGCAGAGAGTTGCTATTGCAAGAGCTTTATGTATGCACCCGGAGGTTATGCTCTTTGATGAGGTTACGGCAGCTCTCGATCCGGAGATGGTAAGAGAAGTTTTGGATATTATGTTAACTCTTGCCGCCGACGGAAATACAATGGTCATTGTTACGCATGAGATGCAGTTTGCGCGTGCGGTAGCGGACAGAATTGTTTTTATAGAGGATGGAAAAATAGTCGAAGAAGGAAATCCTGAGGAATTCTTTACAAATCCTAAGACAGACAGAGCAAAGCAGTTTTTACATACGTTTACATTTGAAAGAAATAAGGCATAGGGGTAGCCCTGCTATAGATAAAATCTATTACCGATGATAAATAACAGGTCTTTGACCTGTGTTTATCTTTGTAATACAATCTTTTCATGAAAAGAATTTTTAGGAGGATTAAATAATGAAAAAGAACTTATGGAAAAGAGCAGCCGCTTTGGTTGCTGCGGGAACACTTGCACTCGGTCTTTTAACCGGATGCGGAAACAGTTCATCATCAGGGGATGCATCGGCAGAAGTCTACAGAAGCCTTGAAGAGATTCAGGAGAGCGGATATATTAACATCGGTGTTTTCTCCGACAAGAATCCATTCGGCTATGTGGATGAAAACGGTGAATATCAGGGATATGATGTTTATTTCGCAAACAGAATCGCTGAAGATTTGGGAGTTGAAGTAAACTTTGTTTCAACAGAAGCAGCTTCAAGAATCGAATATCTTCAGACAGGAAAAGTTGACATAATTTTAGCCAACTTTACAGTAACAGAAGAAAGAGCAGAAGAGGTTGACTTTGCGCTTCCTTATATGAATGTTGCTTTAGGCGTTGTTTCACCTGATTCAAACGTTATAACAAGTCTTGACGATCTCGGAGAAGACGATCAGGTAATCGTAATTTCAGGTACTACTGCTGAGACTTACCTTACAGAAAACTATCCTGATATTACACTTCAGAAATATGATGCTTATGCAGAGGCTAAGACAGCTCTTGAAAACGGAAACGGAGCTTGCTGGGCAAACGATAATACAGAGGTTATAGCGTTTGCGCTTCAGACTGAAGGATTTACGGTAGGTATTTCATCACTTGGTTCTGCGGATACTATAGCTCCTGCTGTAACAAAGGGAAATACAACACTCCTTGACTGGCTTAACGCTGAAATCGAAAGCCTCGGAGAAGAGAATTTCTTCCACAGCGATTATGAAGCTACTCTTATAGATACATACGGTGCCGAATACGAAGAAGAGCTCGTTGTAGAAGGCGGAGTAACAGAATAAGACAGGAAAAATTAAGACCTAAAGCCTTGGACCGGCTTTAGGTCTTTTTTTGTATTATGATTTGATTTAATATGGCTCTACGCCAAGGTTTTTAAGAAGATCGTTATGTTCTTTTTCTCTGTCTTTTTTGGCAAGTGCTTCAACCTGAGGAGGAGTAGGAACATCGTAGAATTCGAATCGTCCTCTGTTACAGATGCGGCCTTTATTAGGTTCGTCCATCTTGGCTTCGACATCAACTATCTTTCCGTCTTTTACAAGAAGATATCTTTCGCAGCCGTTGTTGTTCTTGCAGTTGTAGCAAGTGTTAGGAATCTTTTCGACATCCCATACTCGGTAAGACTTGTGATTCTTTGTTGAAAGAGCGCCTGTAGGACAGGCCTGAACACAGTTACCGCAAAACTCGCACTGGTCGTTATCTATCCAGTTTTTAAAGAATGGATTTGCAATGGCCGAATCATATCCTCTGTTTACAGTAGAGATTGCTCCGCGACCTACAATGCTTTTACATGTATTAACGCATCTGTGACATAAGATGCAAAGGTTTGGATCGTAAGTAAAGTACGGATTTGAATCATCAATGGGAGAAAGCTCCATTTTGTTATTAAAGCTTGTTTCTTCAAGACCGTATTCATAGCAATATTTCTGAAGCTTACATTCTCCGTTTGCCGGACAGGAGAAGCAGTGAATGTTGTGTTTTGAAAGTAAAAGATCGAGTACGAATTTTCTGGCTTCCCTTACTTTTTCGGATTCTGTATAAATAACATTTCCTTCTGCAATAGGTGTTGAACAGGCAGTAAGAAGTTTTGGATTTCCTTCTATTTCTACAAGACACATTCTGCATGATCCTTCAGGGGCAACATCTTTAAGATAGCAGAGAGTAGGTATTTCGATTCCGACAGTTTCTGCAGCCTGAAGAATTGTGCTTCCGTCCGGAACGCTAACTTTTTTTCCATTAATCGTAGCATTTATTAATTTTGTTTCCATGATTATTCTCCTTTATTTATTGTATTTATTTTTGTTGTGTTTGATTTAGTTTATTTATAGCCTAAACTTATAATACTACGGAAGTGGGTGCTAAATCAATATAAAACATGCGAAAAACCATACATTTATGGGATATTTGTTATAACAATAATGTATAGGAAAACCTTATAAGTCGTTTGTAATTTATAAATAATTACTATATAATAGCCTTGAGTGAGTTTACACTTAAATAAAACTGTTTGAATTTAGTTAAGAAAGGCGAGGTAAAAAATGATACATGCAATCATTGACGGTATCTCGGTTGAAGTAGAAGAGGGAACCACTATACTCTCTGCTGCAGAAACAGCCGGAATAAAGATACCTACCCTCTGTTATCTCAAGAACCTTGCACCGGACGGTTCATGCCGTATGTGTGTGGTTGAGATTGAGGGTAACCCAAAATTACAGACTGCCTGTTCAACACCTATTGCTGAAGGAAATGTAATCTTAACAAACTCCGAGAAAGTAAGATCTACAAGAAAATTTGTTCTTGAACTTCTTATGACAAAGCATGATGCACACTGCTTCAGCTGTGCACAGAACGGAGCTTGTGAGCTTCAGTCTTTATGTATGGAATATGGCGTAGAGGAGTCACCGCTTGCTGAAACAATGGAGAAGCAGCCTATAGATGATTCCAACGAATTTTTCACTTTCGACCCGAACCTCTGCATTATGTGCAGACGCTGCCAGAGAACTTGTGAGCAGATTTCGGGAAGAGGAGCAATCACTGTTCAGAACCGTGGTTACAACAGTAAAATCGGCGTTGCGTTTGAGGAACTCGGACATGGATTCGGTAACTCAGACTGCGAGTCTTGCGGTAACTGCGTTGAGGCCTGTCCTACAGGAGCTCTTTCAAAGAAGGGCGCAAAACAGCATCCTTACAGAATGACAGAGGTTACAAGAGTTCGTACTACTTGTCCTCACTGTGCTGTAGGATGCCAGTATGATCTTCTTGTAAAGAACGGAAGAATTGTCGGTACAGAAGCTGCTGACGGTCCTACAAATCATGGAATGCTTTGTGTAAAGGGACGTTTTGCTTCTTACAACTTCGTTCATTCCGAAGACAGACTTACCGATCCTCTCATCAAAAACAGAGAGACGGGAGAATTCAGAAAAGCTTCATGGGATGAGGCACTTGACCTTATTGCAGAGAAGTTTACAGCTATAAGAGATGAGTTCGGCGGAGATGCACTTGCAGGTTTCGCTTGCTCACGTTCAACAAATGAAGATATTTATATGTTACAGAAAATGGTCCGCACAGCCTTCAAGACAAACAATACCGATAACTGTGCGCGAGTCTGACATGCCCCTACAGTTGCCGGTCTGGCAACTACATTAGGTTCCGGTGCCATGACTAACACCATTTACGATACGACACATGAATCAGATTTGATGCTCATTGTCGGATCGAACCCTGAAGCTGCACACCCTGTAATCGGTATGCAGATCAGACAGGCTATAGCAAACGGTAAGAAGCTTATTGTTGTAGATCCTCGTGATACGGGTCTTGCTACAAAGGCTGATGTTCACCTTAAGCTTAAACCTGGTACAAACGTTGCATTTGCCAATGGTATGATGCATATTATTATCGAAGAAAACTTATATGACAAAGACTTTGTTGAGACATATACGGATTTAGAGCAGTTTGAAAAGCTTAAAGAAACAGTTAAGCCTTACACACCTGAAAAGGTTGCCGAAATCTGCCACTTAAATGCCGATGATTTAATTGCAGCAGCAAGAATGTATGCTACAGCAAAAGCTGCACCTATATTCTACTGTCTCGGCGTAACAGAGCATTCAAGAGGTACAGAGGGCGTTATGTCACTTTCTAACCTCGCAATGATCTGCGGTAAGATCGGTCGTCCGGGATGCGGCGTATGCCCAATCCGTGGACAGAACAACGTTCAGGGTGCCTGCGATATGGGCGCTATGCCTACAGACTTTACAGGATATCAGAAGGTTAAAAATCCTGATGTTGTAAAGAAATTTGAAGATGCATGGGGCGTTGAGCTTAACAAGAACGAAGGTACAAAGGCTACAGAGTGCTTCGAAAAGATGATGGAAGGAAAGATCAAAGGTCTCTTTATCTTCGGTGAAGATCCGATGACTACAGATCCTGATACAAACCACATTATCAAAGCGCTTTCATCGCTTGATTTCCTTGTTGTTGATGATCTTTTCCTTTCAGAGACAGCCAAGTTTGCGGATGTTGTACTTCCGGGACGCTGCTATGCTGAAAAAGAAGGTACGTTCTCAAATACGGAGCGTAGAGTTCAGAGAGTAAGAAAAGCTGTTGAAGGACCGGGAAACAGCCGTCTTGATACATGGATCTTTACTGAAATCATGAACCGTATGGGATACAATCAGCCACACCTTACATCTGCTGAAATTATGGATGAGATTGCTTCTCTGACTCCTTCATTCGGCGGTATCTCACATGAGAGACTTGATTCCGAAGAAGTTGCAGGTCAGGGACTTCAGTGGCCTTGCCCATCAGCCGATCATCCGGGAACACCTATCCTTCATAAGGACGGTAAGTTCTCAAGAGGAAAGGGTACATACTATATTGCCGATTATGTTCCTTCACAGGAGCTTCCGGACGAAGAGTATCCGCTTCTTATGATGACAGGACGTATCCTTTATCACTACAACAACTGTTGTATGACAGGACGCGAAGATGGAATTAACAATATCGAAGGATCTTCATTCATCGAAATCAATACTGAGGATGCTAAGGCTCTCGGCATTGAAGACGGAGATATTGTAAGAGTTTCTTCAAGACGAAGCGCAATCAGATCTCAGGCTCGTGTATCGACAAAGACATCTAAGGGTGAGTGCTGGATGCCGTTCCACTTTACAGACGGTAATGCCAACTGGCTTACAATCGATGCTCTCGATACAATTGCAAAAGCACCTGAATATAAGGTTTGTGCAGTTCGTGTTGAAAAAGCAAAAGATAATGACGAGAAGGTAGATAACTATCTTAACGTTACGGTGCTCGATGATAATGCATGCAAATGCTGCGGCTAAAATCAAGCAGTAAATAATAAATTATGTAAACAGCCTGCTAATTGAGGCAGGCTGTTTATTTTGGCTCACTTATAGGCAATATTAATAATAGGTTTACAATTACAAATAAAACATTATAATTATTATTAAAATGAGGATGATAAAATGGAAATAATTAAAGAGTTACCGGAAGTATTTGAAGAGTTTGCCGAACAGAGAAGAAATTCTTTTTTAACTGTTAAAGAAGTAAAAGAAAAGGGAATACCTGTTATAGGATCTTATTGTACATATTTTCCCGAGGAGATAGCAATGGCTGCCGGGGCTGCCAGCGTATCGTTATGTTCTACTTCGGATGAGACGATTGCTGCGGCGGAGGAGGATTTGCCGAAAAACCTCTGTCCTCTTATTAAATCAAGCTACGGATTTGCAAAAACGGATAAATGTCCTTATTTTTTCTTTTCTGATTTGGTTGTGGGGGAAACAACCTGTGACGGAAAAAAGAAAATGTATGAGTACATGGGAGAATTTAAAGATGTATATGTTATGGAACTCCCTAATACCCAAAACAAAGATGCTTTTAAATTATGGAAGAATGAGATTGTAAGAATAAAAGAATACATTGAAAATAAATTCGGTGTTGAAATATCGGATGAGGCTTTAAGAGAGCAGGTTAAGATTGAAAATGATATAAGAAAAGCTTCAAAAGAGCTTATGAGTCTTATGGCATATGACCCTGCGCCGGTATCGGGATATGATATGTTTAAAGTTCTTTACGGAGCCGGATTTAAATTTGATAAAACAAAAATAGCAGAAGAGATAAGGGCTGTTTCAAAGAAAATTGAAGAAGAGTATAAAGAAGGTAAAACATATTCTGCTGCTAAAAGAATACTTATAACAGGATGTCCTATAGGAGGAGCAACCGAAAAAGTGATAAAGGCTGTAGAAGAAAACGGCGGAGTTGTGGTAGCTTATGAAAACTGTACAGGAGCAAAAAAATACGATACTCTTGTGGATGAAGAAAACCCGGATATTATAGATGCGATAGCTCAAAGATATCTTGAAATCGGTTGTTCGGTAATGACACCCAATAAAAACAGATTTGAACTTTTAGGCAAACTTCTTGATGAATTTAAGGTAGACGGTGTTGTCGATATGACCTTAACAGCCTGTCATACCTACAATCTTGAAACTAAAGCTGTTAAAGATTATGTAAACAAAAAAGGCACTCCGTATATTTCGGTTGAGACAGACTATTCTCAGTCGGATATAGGACAGTTAAACACAAGGATTGCGGCATTTATTGAAATGTTGTAAAGTGAAAAATGTATTATACAGGTATTGATATAGGTTCTTCAAGCGCAAAGACGGTTGTAACCGATGAAAACGGAACAATATTGGAATACTTTTACATGCCTACCGGATGGAGCAGTATAGAAGCGTCCGAGCGAATAAAAGAAGAACTTGAAAGAAAAAAATATAATATATCGGAATGCAGATGTACTGCCACAGGATACGGACGTATTTCGGTGCCGTATGCCGATAAAAAGGTGACTGAGATAACCTGTCACGGTATCGGGGCATATAATCTTTTTAAGAAGGAAAATATGGCGGTTATCGATATCGGAGGACAGGATACAAAAGCGATATATGTTAAAGCGGGTAAAGTAACGGATTTTATAATGAATGACAAATGCTCTGCCGGAACAGGAAGATTTTTGGAAGTTATGAGCAATGCTCTTAACATGTCTTTGGATAAGCTCTGCGAGGAGGCAAGAGGAGGAAACGGTGTTAAAATCAGTTCCATGTGTACTGTGTTTGCCGAGTCCGAGATTATAAGTCTTATAGGCAGAGGTGAAGAGAGAAAAAATATAGCATGTGCTATAGTGGATTCTATTGCCGAAAAAGTTGTTGCGCTTGCAAAAAATATAGTAAGCGGTGCTGACGATATAGTACTTACAGGCGGATTGTGCGAGTGTGATTTTTTAAGAGAAACATTATCTGACAAAATCGGGAAAACTGTTATTTCTACGCCATATGCACGATATGCCGGAGCATACGGAGCCGCTATTAAAAGTTTGGAGGATAACCAATAATGATATATCTTGACAATGCAGCCACAACGCTTGTTAAGCCGGATTGTGTAGCGGAAGCTGTAACAGATGCTCTTGGGAATATGGGAAATACTTCAAGAGGAGCAAATAAGGCGGCGCTTTCTTCATCCGTAAAGGTGCTTGAAGCAAGGATGCTTTTGGCGGGTCTTTTTAATGCAGGTGATGAGTCAAGGGTTGCTTTTACTTCCAATTCGACGGAAGCTTTAAATATGGCTATAAAAGGCTGTTTAAAAGCGGGAGATCATGTGATTACCACAGTTTGGGAGCATAATTCCGTACTTCGTCCTTTATATGAAATGGAAGACAGGGGCGTAAATATATCTTTTGTGGGGATGTCAGATGAAGGACTTATAAATCCGGAGGATATAAGAAAAGAAATACGCCCGAATACAGCAGCCGTAATTACAACACATGCTTCCAATTTAACCGGAGATTTGGTTGACATAAATAAAATAGGTAAGATAGCGAAAGATAATAATCTTTTGTATATAGTGGATGCTTCGCAAACAGCCGGAGTAATTGACATAGATGTTGAAAAATCAGGCATTGACATACTTTGCTTTACCGGCCATAAAAGCCTTTTGGGACCGCAGGGAACAGGCGGAATCTATGTAAGAGATGGGGTTGACATAAAGCATTTTAAGACCGGCGGAAGCGGTACAATGACATTTTCTCATTCTCATCCCGATAATATGCCCGACAAGCTTGAGGCCGGAACTTTAAACGGACACGGGATCTGCGGACTTTGTGCCGCCGTAAAGTTTATAAACGAAACCGGTATATCAAATATCAGGGAAAAAGAAGATGAACTGATGAAAATGTTTTATAATGGAGTAAAGGATATTCCGGGGGTAAAAATATACGGTAATTTTAATCAAAAACAAAGATGTCCGATAGTTTCTCTAAATATAGGAGATGAGGACTCGGGGACAGTGAGTGACATTCTTTCGTATAAATATGATATTGCCACAAGAAGCGGAGGGCACTGCGCACCGCTTGCACATATTGCTTTCGGAACAAAAGAGCAGGGCATGGTCAGGTTTAGTTTTAATTTTTTTAATACGGAAGAAGAGGTTAAAGCTGCCATAAATGCTATAGCAGATATTGCAAAATGATGACTTTGATTTGAAGATTTTTTGTGGTAAAATAATAGGGCATATTGTTAAGGTAGCCTAAGGGTGGCTGGTGTGCCCTCCGGTCTTCAACACCGGTATGAGGAGTCTGACTTCTCGGGTGAGTTCGATTCTCACAGGTTACCGCCAAAAAATCAGGGAAGATATCATCTTCCCTTTTACTATTTGGAGAAGATACATGGGTAAAGAAATTCTTAGAAACATACCAAAGGTTGACATAATCTTAAACGATGATGAGATTTTATCTGTAGGGAAAGATCTAAATAATGAAATGAAAAAGGAAATCATACAGTCCTACCTTGAAGATATCAGAAATAAGGTATTGGCTGATGAAACAGACGAGCTTCCTTCGGCGGAGCTTATAATTAATGACATAAAAAATCTTATTTTAGATGCAGATAATTTTTCGCTCAGAAGGGTAATAAATGCGACCGGTGTTGTGCTTCATACAAACCTCGGAAGAGCACCGCTCGGAAAAGAAGTAACAGAGCATATAGTAAAAGAACTTGCGGGCTACAACACTCTTGAGTACAATCTCAAAGAAGCAAAAAGAGGCTCGAGATACGATCATATAGAAAAGCTCTTATGTGAAATAACCTCGGCTGAGGCCGCAATGGTTGTAAATAACAATGCGGCGGGAGTTTTTCTTGTGCTTAATACTCTCGCGCAGAAAAAGAATGTCGCTATTTCGAGAGGTGAGCTTGTTGAAATCGGAGGAGCGTTCAGAGTTCCGGAAATTATGGAAAGAAGCTGGGCGGATCTTTTGGAAATAGGTACGACAAACAAAACTCATTTATCGGACTATGAGAGGGCGATAGATGAAAACAATGCTGAGGTTATTTTAAAAGTTCATAATTCGAATTTTAAAATTGTTGGATTTACGGAAGAAGTAGAGATAGATGAGCTTTGCAAGCTCGGAAAAAGCAGAGGGGTTAAGGTGATATTTGACCTCGGAGCTGCGTTTTTGACGGAAAAATATCTTCCGGGTGAGCTCCAGGGACAGGTGCCTCCGGTAAGAAAATGTATAGAAGCCGGCTGCGATATTGTATGCTTTTCGGGAGATAAGCTTTTCGGAGGAGCTCAAGCCGGAATTATAATAGGCAATAGAGAAGATATTGAAAAGATAAAAAAGAATCCTTTTACGAGAATGTTTAGGACGGATAAACTCGATTTATGCGTGCTTGAAAAAACTCTGAGATATTATAAGGATTATTCCGAGGCGGTAAAAAATATTCCTACGTTAAAAATGCTTTTGGCTCAAAAAGATGAGCTTTTAGAAGAGGCAGAAGAGTTGGCGTTAAAATTAGAGAAAATACTGCCGGATATGGTTTGCATAAAAGTGGCGGAAACGGAAGATGAACCGGGCGGAGGCTCAATGCCGGGGGTATATCTTCCGGGATACGCGATTGAGATAAAGTCTGACAGATTGAGTGCGGATGAGATAGAAGAAAGGTTAAGGAATCATGATATTCCGATAATTTCGAGAATAAATGACGGAGGCGTACTTATTTCATTAAGGACACTTATGCCCGGTGATGATTTGGAAGTAATAAAGGCAGTTTCAAGACTTTAGACAAGGGTTAAAGAGGGTAATATGAAGCATATAATTATCGGAACGGCGGGACATATAGATCACGGCAAAACAGCGCTTACTTTGGCACTTACCGGTAAAGACACCGACAGGTTAAAAGAGGAAAAAGCCCGCGGAATCACAATTGAAAACGGATATGCAAATCTCTTGCTAAATGATGAGATGACGGCAAGTATTATTGACGTGCCCGGGCATGAAAAGTTTGTAAAAAACATGATTGCCGGTGCGAGTGGTATAGATATTGTTCTTTTATGCATAGCTGCGGATGAGGGAATAATGCCGCAGACAAAAGAGCATCTTGATATTCTTACTCTTCTTGATATTAGAAAAGGAATAATTGTGCTTACCAAATCCGATTTGGTTTCGAAAGAGTGGCTTTCGGAGATGAAAGATGAGGTAAAAAGCAGCGTTTTTGATACATTCTTAAAAGACGCTCCTATAATATGCGTATCAAGCAAAACCAAAGAAGGCATTGATGAGCTTAAAAACGCTATAGTTCGTGAAATAGAAGAGACCGACGGGAAAAGAAGGGACAGACCGTTCAGACTTCCCGTAGACAGGATATTTACCGTAAAAGGTTTCGGAACCGTAGTAACCGGAACCCTCGTTGACGGATGCGTAAGAGCGGGAGACGATGCAATAGTTTATCCCACGGGTAAAATCGTCAGAATAAGAGAAGTGCAGAATCATGATAAGACGATTGAGAGGGGAGAAGCCGGAATGAGGCTTGCCTTAAATCTTGCCGGAGTTGAAAAAAGCGAGATTGAAAGAGGCTATACCGTATGTTTTCCGGACTCAATGATAATGACAAAATGTATGGATGTAAGGGTTAAAATTACAGACAGCGCTGATTATCTTGTCCTTCATAACTCCAGACTTCATTTCTATCACGGAGCTCAGGAAGCGGTTTGCAAAATAAGGCTGCTTGAAAATGATGAGCTCGGTCCCGGGGATGAGGCATACGCCCAGCTTCTTTTCGAAAAGGAAGTGGCGGTAAGAAACGGAGATTTATTCGTTCTTAGATTTTTCTCGCCTGTTATTACAATCGGCGGCGGAACAATTCTTGATGCTTCTGCCAAAAAACACAGCAGAAACAGAAAAGAAGTAATAAACAGGATGGAGCATCTTTCGGATGAGACTCCGGGAGAAAGGCTGCTTGCTCTTATTGCCGCTCAAAAAAAATCGCTTTGGGATGTAAAGACTCTGGCTGATACGGAAAATATTTCGGTTTCCGATATGACGGAAAAACTCAAGGAGCTTTATGAGGCAGGGGATATTATTTTCCCTGATGCTGATGGTTTTGATGCAAATAAAAAGTTTACTGCAAAGACTCTTATGGAAGAGATTTATAATGATATAGAGGATGCTTTGGGAAAATACCATAAGGAGAATCCTTTAAAAGAAGGAATGAATCAGGCAGAGCTCAGAAAGTCTATGTCTCCTGAGGGCAAGGCTGACTGCGACAGGATACTTGTTTATTTTGAAAAGGACGGAAGAATAAAGATATCGGGCGCAGAGGTTGCTCTTGGGGGCTTTGAGGTTGTTCTTTCCGAAGAGCAGGAAGATCTTAAGAGAAGAATTATAGAATTTTACGAAAATGCCGGAGTAAAAAGTCCGGATGATAAGGTTGTAGAGGAAGAATTTGCCGGCGAGGCAAAGGATTACAGCATGATTGCCTTAAAGCTCAGAAGAGACGGAGTGCTTGTTTCATTATCCGAAAAAAACGCCGTTCTAAAAAAATATGAGCAGCAAACGCTTGATAAGTTTAAGGAGCTTTCGAAGATAAAAGACGAGGTTACTTTGGCCGAACTTAAAGAAGCTATGGACTTCTCCAGAAAGTATGCCCAGCTTTATCTTGAGTATTGGGATAAAACGGCTGTGACACGAAGAATAGGAGATGCCCATATATTAAGGGTTAAAGATAAGGAGGAATAATTGTGACAGTAGTAGATGCAATGGGAAAAGCATGCCCGATGCCGGTAGTGATGGCAAAAAAGGCCATTAAAGAGCTTGGAGGGGCAGGAGAAATTGAAGTAAGAGTTGATAATGAGGTGGCGGTACAAAACCTCACAAAACTTGCACAAAGCGGCGGATATGAAGTGAAGTCGGAAAAGGTTAAAGACGGTGAATTTAAGGTAAATATTACTGTCGGAGACGGAGAAGCGGATAATGTAAAAGATTATGACGTGACAAGCTGTATTCCGGACGGCAGAAAAAAGAATACAGTTGTCGTTATTTCATCCGACTGCATGGGAAACGGAAGCGACGAACTCGGAGCTTCGCTTATGAAGGCATTTGTGTTCGCCTTAACTCAGCAGGATATTCTGCCGGATAAGATTTTACTTTATAACAGCGGAGTAAAGCTTGCAGTGGAAGGATCGGATTCTCTTGAAGATCTTAAGAATCTTGAAGCGGAAGGTGTTACGGTGGAAGCATGCGGAACATGTCTTAATTTTTTTGAACTCACCGACAGGCTTGGTGTGGGAAGTGTAACCAATATGTATGCTATTGTGGAGAGTCAGCTTCTTGCCGACAATATTGTAAGACCGTAATGATAGAGAAAAAAGAAAGAGTAATTATTACTTTCGAAAAAACAACCAATGTTATCAAGGCTGAAATGCTTTGTAAGGAGGCAAATATGCCCGGAAGGGTTATACCGGTTCCTACAGCTATATCTGCAGGCTGCGGACTGTGCTTTATGACAGATCCTTCAAACAGAGAAATGATTGTTATGTTTTTAAAGGAAAAAGGAATAGATTACGAAAGTATTTATGAGCTTATATTATAATTGGTATACTATTATAAATACATTGAATAAATATGCCGGATATTGTATATCCGGCATATTTTCATTTATGACAGTTATGCAAAAAAAGTAGTGGTTAGTCATGCCTTTTCGTTTGACAATTATGAGAATTCTTATTAAAGTTGAAGTATCAGTTTTAAGCAACGCGGCTTAAGACATATGAGGTCAGGGAAGAGCGTTTTTAAATGCTCGAAACAATTTTTAAAATATGGAGATGTATATGAGTAAAGTTAAAATTATGGCAGAAAAAAACACTAACACTAAGCTCAAGGATTTCATGGAGACATATATGAGAAGAATCCAGGCTACGCCGGCAGGAATGTGCCCGCTTGCTTTTGAGCTTTCTCTTCTTAAAGCAAGTGAAGTACAGACATGTACAAAATGTACTCCTTGTCGTGAGGGCGTTCCTCAGATGACTGAGCTTTTAGAGAAGATTACAAAGTGCGAGGGTAGTGCTGAGGATCTTGAAGAGCTTAAGAGAATTGCCAACATTGTTAAAGACAGCGCAGATTGTGCTATAGGTTACGATACAGCAAACATTCTTCTTCAGCATATTGAAATGTTCGCAGACGAGTATGAATGTCATGTAACTCACAAAGTCTGTCAGAACGATATCGAGCAGAAGGTACCTTGTGAGGCAATGTGTCCTGCACATGTTAATGTACCTGCTTATATTGCACTTACGGGAATGGGCGATTATGCCGGAGCAATCAATATGATCAGAAAGGACAATCCTTTCCCTACAGCATGTGCTCTTATTTGTGAGCATCCATGTGAGGAGAGATGCCGTAGAAATATTATTGATGCACCTATCAATATCAGAGGTATTAAGAAATTTGCCGTTGATCAGATGGCAGCAGATAAGGTAAAAGTACCTGAAAGACTTGTAGATACAGGAAAGAAGATTGCTGTAATAGGCGGTGGCCCAAGCGGACTTACCTGTGCATATTTCCTTGCTCTTATGGGACATAAGGTAATGGTATTCGAGGAGAAGAGTCAGCTCGGAGGTATGCTTCGTTATGGTATCCCTGCATACAGATTCCCAAGAGAAAGACTTGACGAGGATATCAGAGCAATCCTCAGCGTCGGCAATATCGATGTTACTTACAACGCATATGTTGATGCAGCCAAGATGAAAGAAATTAACGACGAGTATGATGCAGTTTATGTTGCAATCGGTGCTCATACAGGTAAGACATTAAAGCTTGCCAATACAGATGCAAAGGGCGTAAGCTCGGCAGTAGATATGCTTCGTGAGATCGGATACAACCGTTATCCTGATTTCAAGGGCAAAAAGGTTGCAGTAGTCGGCGGTGGTAACGTTGCCATGGACTGTGCAAGAACATCTGTAAGAGCCGGTGCTGACTCAGTTACAGTTATTTACAGAAGACGTCAGGAAGACATGACAGCTCTTGCTTCCGAAGTTGAATCAGCTATCGCAGAAGGTGTTGAGATGCTTACACTTCAGGCACCGGGAGATATTGTTGTTGACAGCAACGGAAACTGTACAGGAATCAAAGTACAGCCACAGATGATCGGAGCGGTTAAGGGCGGAAGACCTGCACCTGTAAATGCAAACAAGCCTGAAGGTTTTGTTGAAGCTGATGTAATCCTTATTGCTGTAGGTCAGGATATCGTTTCAGGACCTTTCGAAGAATTCGGAATGCAGGCTGAAAGAGGAGCATTTAAGGCTACAGAGTACTTAGAGGCTGAAGGATATGAAAATATCTTCGTAGGTGGTGACTGCCAGACAGGTCCTAAGACAGTTATTAAGGCAATTGCAGCCGGTAAAGTATCTGCTCTTAACATTGACAGATATTTAGGATTTAACCATAAACTTGACTGCGGTGTTGAAGTTCCGGAGGCACAGGCTAACGATACAACACCTAAGGGAAGAGTAAATATTACAGAAAGAGAAGCACGAATCAGAAGAAACGACTTCCTCGGAGTAGAGAACGAAATGAGTCTTGAAGAAGCTAAGCAGGAATGCGGAAGATGCTTAAGATGCGATCACTTCGGATGCGGTTCACTTGAAGAGTGCCACGACGTATATGTATAAAAGAATTGAATCAAACGATGTTTTCAGTTTTAATTATTACACCTATAAGGAGCCTTTTACGGGCTCCTTTAATGGTATGAGGTATAAAATATCCCGAGAGGAAAAGGAAGAAGGAGAAGCTTTTTTTAAAGTTATCACCTGGCCGGAACCTTATTGTGAGAGTGCCACTCCGGATGAATTAAAAGAGTATGCCGAGTTCGATTTTGACGAAAACGGTAAAGAAGAGGCAGTGGATTACTTAAATGATGTCTGGGAACGCGAATATATGCAAAAAATACTTGAAAAATAGTTAAAGATAGTGCAAAATATAAATGTAGGGAATAAGTTGAGTGTTTTTATAGGATTGATAAGAAGAGGGGATGTTTATATGGAGACACTTGGTGCATTTGCAGTGCTTTTACTTTGCGTCAGTGCTTCGCTTGTATTACGCAGGCATAACAGCAAAGAAAGTATAGATTCTTAAGTAAAGGCGTTTTAAGGTGGCTGTCGCAGTATGCGGCAGCCACTGATGTTTATAGGGGAGAAGTTCATTCATGATTATAGCTTTTTATGGAATATGTTTGCTTGTAACCGTTTTTACGTTATGGCTTAATCTTACAATAGGAGAACATTCAAGAGCACACAGACTCATGTCTATGGTGATTCTTTTGGTGTTCTTTTTTGATTTGATGCAGCTTTTGGGGGCTGTAAGCGGTGAGTATAAGATAACGTATTTTACGGAATCACTCATAGTAACTCAGATCCTTTATCTGATGTTTTTCTATGTTCTTGAATATCATGAAATCAATCTTTACCGCTTTTCAGGCGTTCTTTTGGTGGTCCTTATATTGTTTGACTGCACTTTAATGTATTTTTACAACAGTCCGAGGATGTTATCGGGGATTTTAGAGCTTTATGTATGTATCTATTATTTTATGATAATTGTTGCTACGACAATACCAAGGCTCATATATAAATACAGTAAGAGAGAAAGAAATGTTGCGATAACTCTTACTATGGCCTTCTTCATCCCTCTTGTTCTCGTATTTTTGCAGGTATTCTTTGTTGCGGGTAAGGGCGTGATAGTTTCGGCCGGTTTCCTTTGCACAATGCTTATAATTATGTATCTTTTTTTCTCCGGAAAACTGGCCGATTCAAGGCTTATAGTCGGGGACAGGGTTTATTCGGATTCACCGATTGCAACAGCTCTTTTCGATGAGAATATGTTCTTTATGGCTATAAACGATGCTGCTTTAAGTCTTTTTGAGGATTATATAAAGAGCGTGGTAGGAGATGCAAAGGATATCCGTCATGAAAATGTGCAGGTTATGGTTGCTGATTTTATAAGCGATAAACACGACGGAGATGTCTTTGAATTCGACATGAGATTTTACAGATGGAGCAGCAGAGAAATCTATGAAAATAAGAGGCTTCGCGGCTATATCATGCAGATGATTGATGTGACGGAAGAGATAAATGAAGTTAAAAAGCTTGAAAACTTAAAGGATGTGGCAGAAAGAGAAAACGAGCATAAGGCAAATCTTTTGGCTCATTCTACTCATGATCTTAGGACTCCGCTGCATGCGATTCTCGGAGTAAGTGATATTTTAATGTCGAGAGAATACATAAAGCATGAAGACAGGAAACTCCTTTCTTACGTAAATGTAACCGGAAACTCACTTATGAGAATAGTAAATTCCATTTTGGATTATTCAAAGCTTGAGTCGGGTCTTTTTAATCTTGTGAGCAGAGAATATCATATAATTCCGGTATTAAACGAGCTTTTGCAGATGTGCGTAATTAACCTCAGCAGTAAGCCCGTAACCGTACATATGTCGGTTAACACAGAATATCCGGATATTTTGATCGGAGATGAGCTGAGAATAAAGGAGATGATACAAAATATTCTCTCAAATGCCATAAAGTTTACGGATGAGGGAGATATTACCTGTGAGCTTTTCTTTGAAAATAAAGATGACGAAACTACGGAAATGAAATGCGTTATTACCGATACCGGAGTCGGAATGAGCGAAAAGATGCTAAAGACTCTATTTGAGCCTTTTGAGTCCGATGCCAATGAAAAATATAAAGAAGGTACCGGAATCGGAATGAGCGTTTTAAAATCTCTTGCAGAGCTTATGGACGGAGGGGTTTGGGCCGAAAGTGACGGAAAAACAGGCTCTGTAATAGGTTTTAAGGTTATGCAAAAATATGTGCCGGGCAGGATTAATGAACCTATAGAGCTCGATAATCTTAAACAAGAGACTGATATTGCCGCATTATCTCAGGTTGTAAAACCGAACTACATCTATCCTAAGGCAAGGGTTTTACTTGCAGACGATATAGATTTGAACAGGGAAATCTTTTATAATATTACCCGGCCGTGGCAGTTTATTCTTGAAGAAGTTAAAGACGGAGAAGCGGCAGTTGATATGGTTAAGACCACAAAATACGATCTCATAGTTTTGGATAACTTTATGCCGCTTATGACGGGAACGGAGGCTGCGAAAATTATTCATTCTCTTTGCGATACTCCTCTTGTGCTTATGAGTGCCAATATCGAGGAAGAAAAGCTTGATTCTTACAGCGACGACGGATTTGCCGCAGTTTTGACCAAGCCTCTTAATATGAATTCGGTAAGAGAGGTTATGGAAAAACTTCTTCCGGAAGAAAAAAGACTTGAGCCTACGGTAGGCAGTACAACGGACGAAAAAGCTCTAAACTATGAGCTTCTTAAAAGAAAGAGACGAACCTTTGCTCTTTATGCCGAAGAGGTAAGAGGTCTTATTAAAAATATTGAGTTTGATTTTGATAAGAACATAGATAATTTCAGGGTTAAGGTTCATGGAAACAAAGGCTCCTCAAAGACAATAGGCAAACATCAGATGGCGTATTATTCGGAAATAATGGAGATGGCGGCAAAGGCCGATCACAGAGGCTTTATCGGAGAAAATCTTGAAGACTATATAGAAGAATTAAAAGGCACCTTAGAAGAGGTAAATAAGAGCATAGAGCGAATGGACCTTCTTATTGAGAGCGAAAAGAAATCAAGCAGTGCCAATGTAAAAGATACAGTAGATGAGCTTTTTGCAGCGCTTAAAACAGGTTTTGAGACTTATAATATGACTTTGCTTGAGACGGCAAAGGACAGGCTTTTACTTACAGAGCTTAGTGCCGGGCAGAAAAAACTGCTTGACGCCGCCATAAAAGATATTTACGAATTTGAGTACGAACATGGAGCTTCGCTCTTTGAAAACTTCGAATAATATTGTATACTATATAGGAATTTTTATAGATGAAAGGACATTAACATGGGCAATGTAAGACGTGTATACGTAGAAAAGAAGAAAGATTATGCGGTGGCAGCCAAAAAGCTTAAATCCGATATCAAAGGTTTTTTGGGTATTAAGGGAGTTGAGGAAGTTAGAGCGCTCGTAAGATATGATGTGGAAGGCATGAGTGATGATGCCTTTGAAAGCGCTAAACAGACAATATTTTCCGAGCCGCCGGTAGATTATATCTACGAGGAAGAATTTGATTCAAACGGTAAAAGAGTCTTTGCCGTAGAAGCTCTTCCGGGACAGTTTGATCAGAGGGCAGATTCCGCTGTGCAGTGTGCCATGCTTCTTTCAAAAGAAGGTACACCTGTAATTAAGTGCGCGAATGTCTATGTTATTGACGGAAATATAAGTGATGAAGAGTTTGAGCAGATAAAGTCATTTTGTATAAACCCGGTGGATTCGCGTGAAGCACAGATGACAAAGCCTACGACTCTTGAGAGCGTTTTTGAGGAGCCGGATGATGTTGAAATATTAGACGGCTTTAAGGATATGGCGGAAGATGAGCTTAGAAAGCTTTATGAGACGCTTTCTCTTGCTATGACATTTAATGACTTTAAGTTTATCAAAGATCATTTTGCATCTGAAGAAAAAAGAGATCCTTCGATTACCGAAATCAGAGTACTTGATACATATTGGTCGGATCACTGCCGCCACACAACATTTTCTACAGAGCTTAAAAACATTACCTTTGAAGAAGGAGATTATACGGATCTTCTTAAGGGAACCTATAAAAAATACGAAGATAATCATAATGAAATATTTAAGGGCAGAAGCGATAAATACATCTCGCTTATGGACCTTGGTACAATTGCGGCAAGAGAGCTTAAAAAGCAGGGCAAGCTTGACAATCAGGAAGAGTCTGATGAGATTAACGCCTGCAGTATTGTTGTTCCTGTAGAGATTGACGGAAAGACAGAGGAGTGGCTTGTTTCGTTTAAGAACGAGACACATAACCATCCTACAGAGATTGAGCCTTTCGGTGGAGCTGCTACATGCCTCGGAGGATGTATAAGAGATCCGCTTTCGGGACGTTCTTATGTATGTCAGGCTATGAGAATTACGGGAGCCGCCGATCCTACAAGACCAATGTCTGAGACTCTTGCAGGAAAGCTTCCTCAGAAAAAGATAGTAACCGATGCGGCTGCCGGATACAGCTCATACGGTAATCAGATAGGACTTGCCACAGGATATGTAAAAGAGATTTATCATCCTGATTATGTGGCAAAGAGAATGGAAATCGGAGCCGTTGTAGGTGCTGCAAGAAGAGCTGATGTTGTGCGTGAGCATGCAGAGCCGGGAGATGTAATTATTCTTCTCGGAGGACGCACAGGAAGAGACGGTATCGGCGGAGCTACGGGATCATCCAAAGCTCATACCGGAACATCTCTTGAGAGCTGCGGAGCTGAGGTGCAGAAAGGTAATGCACCAACCGAAAGAAAGATACAGAGAATGTTCAGAAGACCTGAAGTTACAAGGCTTATCAAGGTTTGTAACGACTTTGGTGCAGGCGGTGTATCGGTAGCGATAGGAGAGCTTGCAGACGGACTTAAGGTAAATCTTGATAAGGTGCCGAAAAAATATGCAGGTCTTGACGGAACGGAAATAGCAATTTCAGAGTCTCAGGAAAGAATGGCCGTAGTTGTTGATGCCAAAGATGAGGAGACCTTCCTTAAGTATTCTGCCGAAGAAAACTTAGAGGCTGTTCCAGTGGCTGTTGTTACAAAAGAACCTCGCCTTGTACTTACCTGGAGAGGAAAGGATATAGTTAATATTTCAAGAGCATTCCTTGATACAAACGGAGCTCATCAGGAGACCGATGTATATGTGGAAAGCCCTTCAAAATCAGACAGTTATTTTAAGAGAGAGAATGTTACGGATGTTAAGGAAAAATGGCTTTCAAGCCTTAAAGATCTTAACGAGTGTTCTCAGAAAGGTCTTGTTGAAAGATTTGATGCTTCAATCGGAGCAGGTTCTGTTACAATGCCTTACGGCGGAAAGTACCAGCTTACGGAAACTCAGGCTATGACGGCCAAGCTTCCTGTACTTAAAGGACGCACTGATACAGTTACAATGATGAGCTACGGCTTCGATCCGTACCTCTCAAGCTGGAGCCCGTATCACGGTGCCGTTTATGCGGTACTTGACTCTGTTGCAAAGATTGTGGCAACAGGCGGAGATTACAGCAGAATAAGATTCTCATTCCAGGAGTATTTCCGCAGAATGAGTACAGACGCAAAAAGATGGAGTCAGCCTATGGCAGCTCTTCTCGGAGCATATAATGCACAGATGGGATTTTCTCTTCCGTCAATAGGAGGAAAGGATTCTATGTCGGGAACATTCAATGATATTGATGTACCGCCGACACTCGTATCTTTTGCTGTTACTACGGCAAAAGGAGGAGATGTAATAACTCCGGAGCTTAAATGCGCGGGAAATAAACTTGTTCTCTTTAAGATTGCCAAAGATGAGAATGATATTCCGGATTATCCTTTTGTTAAGGCCTTATACGATATGGTAAGAGGCTGGGAGCAGAGCGGCGTTATTGTATCCGCTTATGCGCTCGGCAAGGGTGGTATAGCTCCTGCTGTTGCAAAAATGGCTTTCGGAAACGGATTCGGAGCAGAGCTTAACGATAAGGTAGATAAAGATGACCTCTTTAAACCGGCTTACGGCTGTATTCTTGCAGAAGTAAGTGCAGATAAGGCAGCTCTTATTGACGAGGGTGTAGGTGTTGTAATAGGTGAAGTAAAAGAAGGCGGTGCTTTGGTTTACGGAGATTGCAGAATAGAATCCCGTGAGGCTTTAGAGGCCTGGACAAAGCCGCTTGATGATATTTTCCCTTATTATTCAAGCGATGATAAAGAAGATATTGACACACCTTTATATGATGCTCCGTCTGTTTATGTATGTAAGAATAAAGTCGCAAAGCCGACAGTGTTCATACCTGTATTCCCGGGTACAAACTGCGAATACGACAGCGCAAAGGCGTTTGAAAATGCCGGAGCAAATACAATAGTTAAGGTATTTAAAAACCTTACATCATCGGATATTGCGGACTCTGTAAGAGAGTTTGAAAAGGCTATAGAGGCTTCACAGATTATAATGTTCCCGGGCGGATTTTCGGCAGGTGATGAGCCGGAGGGATCTGCTAAGTTCTTTGCAACAGCGTTTAGAAATGAGCATTTGTCTGAGGCTGTTACAAAGCTCTTAAATGAGAGAGACGGACTTTGCCTCGGTATCTGTAACGGATTCCAGGCTCTTATAAAGCTCGGACTTGTGCCGAACGGAGAGATAGCCCCTCAAAATGCCGACTCGCCGACACTTACTTATAATACAATAGGTCGTCATATTTCAAAGATGGCTTATACAAAGGTAGTTTCAAACAAGAGTCCATGGCTTAGAAAAGCAGAGCTTGGCGGAATTTATGTAAACCCTGTTTCTCATGGAGAAGGACGATTTGTAGCACCTAAGGAATGGCTTGATAAGCTCTTTGAAAACGGTCAGGTAGCTACGCAGTATGTAAACTTTGAGACAGGTAAGCCTACAATGGATGAAGAGTTTAACGTAAACGGCTCATATATGGCCATAGAAGGTATTACAAGTCCGGACGGAAGAGTACTCGGAAAGATGGCCCACAGTGAAAGAAAGGGCGAATTTGTTGCCGAGAACATATTCGGTGAGCAGGATCTTAAGATCTTTGAAAGCGGAGTTGAGTACTTTAAGTAAAAAGTTTGGCGTTTTAAGTAAAAAAATACAGGTCACTTTTAAAGTGACCTGTTGTTTTTTTGCGGAAAGTATTATTTTACAGAAAGTATTATAAATAATCTTTTATATTAAAGCTTTCATCGGTACGCTCTTCTTCATCGATTATTCCCGGGACAAGTTCGGTTGAATAAGTTTCTCCGGTGGAAGGATCGATGTAGTAGCGGGTTTCGGCTCCGGTATAAGATCTGTATAATACAACAATTTGGCTTTCTGTTACTTCGACATCCCAACTGATTGTGTATTCGTCGGACTCTTCCATACTTTCCAAATCAGGATTTTGCGTATAGCAGTAGTTTTTAATTGCGCTAAGCGCTTCATCTGCGGTGATGCTTTCTGTGGTTTCTCCGGCTTCAGCTGTATCTTCAGCCTCTGCTTCGGTATTGTTTTCTTCGTTTGCTTCAGCTTCTGTTACAGTTTCTTCAGCTTCAGTTTCAGTTTCTGTTTCAGCTTCTTCAGCTTCTGTTACAGTTTCATCTCCGGAAGATGAGCTTTCTTCCTTTGAGGTGCAAGCTGCAATGCATAACGCCGCACTGCATATAAACATTAATAAAATTTTCTTTTTCATACTTTTTCTCCTTTTATCTTGTAGGTCTTGCAGCAAGAACCATATAGTCCGATACGAAATAGTTTCTTTCGTTTACTTTATTCCAGGTGCTGCTTGCTTCAATGACAGTTGCGTAATATGAATCCGATGATTTGTCGTAGTAGTAGCTTGCAAACATCGCAACGTGGTCAATGTTTAAATATCGGCCGTTATTTCCGTTATAAGAGTAGAATATTAAATCACCGCCGACAAGTCTTCTTTTTGAGAGTTTCCATGAAGACTTCTTTAAGGTTTTGTTTTTGCATGCGCACCAATATGCTTCACCGGCAGCAACCGGAGCATTATAGGAGTAGTTGTTGCAAATATTTAGTCCTACGGATTTATAAACCCTCCAAACCATTGAGCTGCAGTCATAGTAGTGGGAGAGCATTCTCTTTGGCTGAGAGTAGTATATGTCATTTCTGAGTGAAAGCTTTCTTGCTTTTTTTACAGCCCTGTAGGCTATTTTTGAAGATACGGATACAAGGCAGGTCACCTTTACATCTCCGCAGGTGGCAGTGATAAGAGAAGTGCCTATTCCTTTTATTGTTACAACGCCGGATGATGAGACTCTTGCAACACTTCTGTTGGAAGATGACCAAACAACTTTGTTTGATGATGAATTTCCGTATAATTTAAGCTGTTTTGTAGCCGAGCCTTTATAGGTGTTAATGACATATCTGTTAAGCGTTATAGAATAAAGGTCAACCGTAAAGGTAAACTTTTTTTCTCTTATTGTAAGAGATACATCTATTGAGCCTTCGGCGTCGTCGGATGCAGGATATACATATATTGTTCCGTCATCTGACAAATAACAGTAAACCAGATCGTCAATAGGATATGAGAAATATGCTCCGTCGCTTAAACCGTCGTAGCATCCGTCATTACCGGAAACATCGAGCCCGGATTCTTCCATACCTGTAAGAGAGATACTTGCTCCGCTTCCTATAGGTGAGTTTATTATTATATGGTCGTCTGAAAGTGAGAGATATTCGTCCCAGGCGCTATCCCATAAATAGGGATTTGTTTCTTCCTCTTCTTCTGCCGTCTCTACAGTCTCTTCCGATGTCGTTTCATCATCCGTGGTTTCGGATTCCGTTGCATCGTCTCCTAAAACCTCAGGAGCGGCCTCCTCTATTGTTTCGTCCTGTAATATCTCGTCGCAAAAAGCGTTATATGGAGATGCTGTTATCAGTAGAACCGATAACAGCATACATAAAACTCTTTTAAAATTATTCTTATTTATCATTCTTGGCCTCAGCCATCTTCATAGCGCGTACTTTAAGAGGAAGACCGAAGAGGTTGATGAAGCCTTCTGCATCATGATGATCGTATAAATCGCCTGTTGTAAAGCTTGCAAGTGACTCGCTGTAAAGTGAGTATGGAGAAGTTGTACCGGCTTTGATGATATTTCCTTTATAAAGCTTGAACTTAACTTCACCTGTTACATACTGCTGAGTTGACTCGATGAAAGCCTGGCAGGCTTCACGAAGAGGAGTAAACCATTTTCCTTCGTAAACAATCTGTGCATATTTGTTTGCAACATCCATCTTCATTGCATATGTATCACGGTCTAAGATGAGCTCTTCAAGCTGCTGATGTGCTTCGTAGAGGATTGTTCCGCCCGGTGTTTCATAAACTCCGCGGCTCTTCATTCCAACAACACGGTTTTCTACGATATCAACAATGCCGATACCGTGCTTTCCGCCGAGTTTGTTGAGTTCGCGGATGATGTCTGCATATTTCATCTTTTTGCCGTTTAATGAAACAGGAACACCTTTCTCGAACTGCATTGTTACATATTCGCCTTCATCAGGAGCCTTTTCAGGAGAAACTCCGAGAACAAGAAGATGATCGTAGTTTGGCTCGTTTGAAGGGAACTCAAGCTCGAGACCTTCGTGGCTGATGTGCCAGAGGTTTCTGTCTCTTGAATAGCTGCTGTCTGCCGAGAACGGAAGATTGATTCCGTGGTCTTCGCAGTATTTGATTTCGTCTTCACGAGACTGCATTTTCCATGTATCGTTGCATCTCCATGGAGCGATAATGCGGATGTCCGGAGCAAGAGCTTTGATACCGAGCTCGAAACGAACCTGATCATTTCCTTTTCCTGTAGCTCCGTGGCAGATTGCTACGGCATTTTCTTTGCGGGCAATCTCAACAAGCTTTTTAGCGATGAGAGGACGAGCCATTGAAGTACCGAGAAGATATTTGTTCTCATATACAGCGTGAGCTTTTACGCAAGGAGCGATGTACTCTTCTGCAAATTCGTCAACTACATCGAGAATGTATAATTTTTCGGCACCTGAGAGCTTAGCTCTTTCATCAAGACCGTCAAGCTCGCTTTCCTGTCCTACATCTATACAACAACAAACAACTTCATAATCATATGTTTCTTTCAGCCACGGAATGATAGCAGTGGTATCAAGCCCGCCTGAATACGCAAGAATAACTTTTTCTTTCATTTTATATACTCCTTTTACCTTAAAAAATCATAAATATTTTACTACATTAAAGTTATATAAGCAAGTGTAAAAATATACATAAAAAATGTATATTTATGCATAAAATTGTAAAATATGCATAAAAGGTTATCGAGTTTAAAGCATTGTATTTGCTAAATTCACGAAAATAAAACAATGTGAGATTCATGGTTGCATATTTATGGATATGTTTGTATAATTATACGCGTAGGCAAAAATGAGCCCAATAAAATAAGTATTTTTGGTTTCCTATATTAAATATAGGAGAGTACAGGAGATTTTTTATGATTAAAGCAGGCATTGTAGGTGCAACAGGATATGCAGGCGGAGAACTTGTAAGAATTTTATATGCACATAAGGAAGTGGAAATAAAGTGGCTGTATTCTAAAAGCTACGAAGGTCAGACTTATTCGGATATATACAGAAACATGTCGTCAATGGCTGATGTAAAGCTTGTTTCCGGAGATTTGGGAGAACTTTCCAAAGAAGTGGATGTAATATTTACGGCAACGCCGCAGGGATATCTTGCATCTGTTCTTAATGAGGAAATATTAAAGAACTCAAAGGTGATTGACCTTAGTGCCGATTTCAGAATAAAAGATGTAAAGACTTATGAAAAGTGGTACGGCATAGAGCATAAGAGTCCGCAATTTATCGGCGAAGCCGTTTACGGACTTTGCGAGAAAAACAGAGAGGATATCAGATACGCAAGACTTATTGCAAATCCGGGATGCTATCCTACATGTTCTTTCCTTTCAATTTATCCTGCCGCAGCAGAACATATTATAGATGTAAATACAATCATCATTGATGCAAAGAGCGGAACATCGGGAGCCGGAAGAGGAGCAAAGGTAAATAACCTCTACTGCGAAGTAAATGAGAACATAAAAGCGTACGGACTTCCGAATCACAGACATACGCCTGAGATAGAAGAGCAGATTTCCTATGCTTCGGGAGAAAGTGTACTTCTTAACTTCTCACCGCATCTTGTACCTATGAACAGAGGAATTTTGGTTACGGCTTATGCATCGCTTAATCAAAAATCCGACGGAAGTTATTACAGTGAAGATGAAATAAGAGAGATTTACGAAAAGTATTATAATAAAGAAAAATTTGTGAGAGTACTTAAAAAGGGTGTATGCCCTGAGACCAGATGGGTTGAAGGAAGCAACTTTACCGATGTAAACATTCTTGTCGACGATAGAACACACAGACTTATAATGATGGGAGCTCTTGATAATATAGTTAAGGGAGCGGCCGGACAGGCGGTTCAGAATATGAACATAATGTTTGGCTTTAAAGAAGAAGAAGGATTGGAAATGCCACCGGTATTCCCGTAATTTAATATGAATATAGAAATTAGAAAAATGTTAATTACAGATTATAGTTCTGTACATAAGCTTTGGGAAACAATACATGGGTTTGCTTTAAGAAGTATTGATGATTCCGAGAAGGGAATTGAAAAGTTTATAAAGAGAAATCCCAATACAAGTATTGTGGCCGAAGACGGTGGGAAAATAATAGGAACGATACTCTGCGGACATGACGGTAGAACAGCTACTTTTTATCATGTGTGTGTGGATGAAAACTACAGGAGATGCGGAGTCGGAAAAAGGATGGTTGTAGAAGCCATGAAAGCCTTAAAAGAAGAAGAGATTAATACAATATCTCTTATAGCATTCACCAATAACGATGTTGGAAATGCTTTCTGGAACGGCATTGGCTGGACCAAAAGGTCTGATGCAAACCAGTATAATTTTAAACTAAACGAAGAAAACATTATTGCTTTTACAAAGTAGATTCGGAGGAGAAAAATGCAGTATTTAGACGGTGGAGTCACAAGTCCAAAAGGTTTTGAAGCAGCTTGCTGTGCAGCAGGTATAAAATATAAAGACAGAAACGATATGGCGATGATTTACTCGCAGTCCCCGGCAAAAACAGCCGGTACATTTACAACAAATGTTGTTAAGGCCGCTCCTGTTTTATGGGATAAAAAAGTGACAGAGTCGGGCAATACATCAAACGTTGTTGTAATAAACGCAGGCATTGCAAATGCCTGTACCGGAGAAGAAGGATTCGGATATTGCAAAAAGACAGCCGAGGCTGCCAAAGAGGCAATTAAAAATGCAAAAAACGTGGATATAGATGCAGAAGGAGTTTTGGTTGCATCCACCGGCGTTATAGGAATGCAGCTTCCTATAGATAAAATTGTAAACGGATGCAAAATGCTTTCCGAAAGCCTTGACAGATCAAGAGAGGCTGCCACAAATGCCGCTAAAGCGATAATGACAACAGATACGGTTCAAAAAGAAGTTGCTGTTAGCTTTGAAGTAGACGGAAAGACGGTAACTGTAGGAGGTATGTGCAAAGGGTCGGGTATGATTCATCCAAATATGTGTACAATGCTCAGCTTCGTCACCTCGGATATTAATATCTCTAAAGACCTCTTGGTTAAAGCGTTAAAAGAAGATGTTAAAGATACATATAATATGATTTCTGTTGATGGAGACACATCTACAAACGATACCTGTATTGTTATGGCAAACGGTCTTGCCGGAAATAATGAGATAACGGATGAAAAGAGCGAGGGTTACATAATGTTTAAAGAAGCGCTAAATTATGTAAACGAAACCCTTGCAAAGAAGATGGCCGGAGACGGAGAGGGAGCAACAGCTCTTTTCGAAGTTGTGGTAAACGGAGCGGATACAAAAGAGAACGCAAAGATTCTTGCAAAATCCGTTATTACTTCAAACCTTACAAAGTCAGCAATCTTCGGACACGATGCAAACTGGGGCAGAATTCTTTGTGCTTTGGGTTATGCCGGAATAGATTTTGATCCGGAAAAGGTTGAGCTTTATTTTGAAAGTAAAGCAGGAAAAATTCTTATTGCCGAAAACGGCTGCGGAGTTGATTTTGATGAAAATATTGCCACAAAGATTCTTTCGCAGGAAGAGGTTACGGCAATTGTAAATATGAATATGGGCGGAGATGCAACAGCTACGGCATGGGGATGCGATCTCACCTATGATTATATAAAGATTAATGCAGACTATAGGTCTTAAAAGAGTTAGATAGTATTATTAAATGGAGGATTAATTTAATGAACCGCGATATGGATCAGTATCTCGAGAAAGCATCGGTCTTAATTGAGGCCCTTCCTTATATTCAGAGATTCAACAGAAAAATAATAGTTGTAAAATACGGCGGAAGTGCGATGACTGATGAAGGACTTAAAAAGAGTGTTATCGAAGATGTTACTCTTTTAAAACTCGTAGGTTTTAAACCAATCATTGTACACGGCGGCGGTAAGGAAATCAGCAGATGGGTTTCTAAGGTTGGAATGGAGCCTAAGTTTATTAACGGCTTTAGAGTAACCGACGAAGATACTATGGAAATCGTTGAGATGGTTTTGAACAAGGTTAATAAAAGCCTTGTGGACAAAGTCCTTCAGCTCGGTGTAAAGGCTGTCGGCATAAGCGGAAAAGACGGCGGACTTTTACATGTAACAAAGAAATATACCGACGGTAAAGACATAGGATATGTCGGAGATGTTGACTGCGTAGATCCTAAAATTATTTACGATCTTCTCGAAAAAGACTTCCTTCCGATTATCGCACCTACCGGCATTGATGATGATTACAATACTTACAATGTAAACGCTGATGATGCTGCTTCGGCAATAGCTAAGGCTGTAAAGGCAGAAAAGCTCGCATTTTTATCGGATGTAGAAGGCGTATACATGGATATGGATAAACCTGAATCTTTAATCTCAGAGCTTAGGGTTTCGGAAGCTTATAAGCTTATTAAAGACGGAATTATCAGCGGAGGTATGCTTCCTAAAATTAATAACTGTATTGATGTCGTTGAAAACGGCGTACAGAGAGTACATATCTTAGATGGAAGAATTCCTCACTGCCTCTTACTTGAAATCTTTACAAACAAAGGAATTGGTACAGCTATATTAGATGATGAAGCAGAGCAGTTCTCGGCTTCTGATAATTAATTAAATTAGGATTGGAGTATATTTAATATGAATTCAAAAGAATATATGACACAAACCGAACAGAATCTTCTTCATACCTACAATCGTTTTCAGATTGTACTTGAAAAAGGTGACGGTGTTTATCTTTATGACACAGACGGAAACAAATACCTTGATTTTGCATCCGGAATCGGCGTAATGTCTTTGGGCTACGGCAATACAGAATATAAGGAAGCTCTTAAAAACCAGATAGATAAGCTTACACATGTATCTAATCTTTTCTATTCGACAACTGTTAATTCTGCTGCTGCAAGACTTAAAAAAGCCTCTAAAATGGACAGGGTTTTCTTTACAAACTCAGGAACAGAAGCAATAGAAGGAGCTATTAAGACTGCTAAAAAATACGCTTATACTTTAAGCGGCGGAAATACTGATCACGAGATTATAGCAATGAACAAATCCTTCCACGGAAGAAGCCTGGGAGCCCTTTCCGTTACAGGTAACGACCACTACAGAGAGCCGTTTGAAGGTCTTATTCCGGGAATAAAGTTTGCTGACTTTAACGATATTGACAGTGTAAATGCACTTGTTAATGAAAAGACCTGTGCAATTATCTTAGAACCTCTTCAGGGTGAAGGAGGTATCTATCTTGCATCGGAAGAGTTTATGGCAGGGCTTAAAAAACTTCAGCAGGAGAAAAACATTCTTTTAATTTTTGATGAGGTTCAGTGCGGAATCGGAAGAACGGGAAAGATGTTTACTTATCAGTATTTCGATATTATGCCTGATATTATCTGCTGTGCAAAGGGTATAGGAAACGGTGTTCCCGTAGGTGCTTTTGCAATGAGGGAAAAGGTTGCCGAAAAATCTCTTGTACCCGGAGATCACGGAACAACATACGGAGGAAATCCTTTTGTATGTGCGGCAGTTGACAAAGTTCTTGAAATCTTTGAAAGAGATGATATGCTTTCAAAGATAAACGAAACGGCAGAGTATTTTGAAAAAGAGCTTGATAAACTTGTCTTAGAGTTTGATGTTATAAAAGAGCGCAGAGGAAAAGGCCTTATGCAGGGACTTGAGCTTAGCATATCGCCGGGAGATGTTATTAAAGATGCCATGGCAAACGGACTTATAGTTATCTCGGCTGAAGGAAATGTTTTAAGAATGCTCCCTCCTCTTGTTATCGATAAAAACAATGTTGACGAAATGATCGGTATTTTAAGAAAAACATTCGAAAAGTTTTAACCTTTGGTATTGATAAAAAAATAAAAAATGGTAAAATATTTTTCATAGTCGCCTGATGCTTCTTAACCCAAAAGGAGCGTTTGAAATGAAAAAATTATGGATAATTCCGGCTCTTTTTTTGACCGGGATTTTATCCGCTTGTGAAGGTAAAGGGACGATTGCTGCCGTTGCCAAAGCGGAAGAGACGGTTTATGCGGCATCCGACGAAGAAGATGAGGAAGATGCGGCTGCTGAAATTGTTATTTATATTACGGGTGAGGTAAATAATCCCGGAGTATATAAACTAAAAGAAGGTGACAGAATCTATCAGGCCGTTGATATGGCCGGTGGAATGACAAAAGAAGCTGCTGACGGAGCCATTAATCTTGCCGAATATCTTACGGACGGAATGCAGATTACTGTTACTTCGCAACAGGAGTATGAGGCGCAGGAAGAGGCCAAATCCGAGGAGGAGAGCGGATTGGTAAATCTAAATACAGCCTCCAAAGAGCAGCTTATGACTTTGCCGGGTATAGGCGAAGCAAAGGCAGATCTTATTATTTCCTACAGAGAAAATCAAGGGAGTTTTGCATCTGTTGAAGATATTAAAAATATCAGCGGAATTAAAGACGGAGTTTATAATCGCATTAAAGATTATATTTGTGTGAATTAACGGAGAGACAGGGACAAAGATGGCAAGGAAAGTTTTGGTCGTTGACGATGAAAAGCTTATAGTAAAGGGGCTTAAGTTCAGCCTAGAGCAGGATGACATGGAAGTGGATTGTGCATACGACGGTGAAGAAGCCGTAAGTATGATTAAAAACGGTGATTATGATGTCATTCTTTTGGATGTTATGCTCCCGAAACTCGACGGATTTGAGGTTTGCACCCAGGTGCGTGAGTTTTCGAATGTCCCGATTATTATGCTTACAGCAAAAAGCGATGATATGGATAAGATACTCGGTCTTGATTACGGCGCTGATGATTATATTACAAAGCCTTTTAACGTTCTGGAAGTAAAAGCCAGAATCAAGGCCATTATGAGAAGAATGTCCGGAAGAGGTGAACAGCAAAGCGCTCCTTTGCCTACCGTTATTGTTAGCGGAGATATGAAGCTTGATACAGAGGGCAGAAGAGTTTATATTTCGGACAGGGAAATCAGACTTACATCAAAAGAATTTGATATTTTAGAGCTTATGGTTACCAACCAGAATAAGGTATACAGCAGAGATGCTCTTCTTAAGATTATTTGGGGAGAAGATTATCCGGGTGATGTCAGAACCGTTGATGTACATGTAAGAAGACTCAGAGAAAAAATCGAAGCCAATCCGAGTGAGCCGAGGTATGTTCATACCAAGTGGGGAACTGGATATTATTTTCAAGGATAATGGTTAGATGAAACGATTCAAATTAGGATTTAATTTTCTCGGAAGTATCCGATTTTATATATTTCTAATGGTGTTTGCTGCGGGTCTAATTCCGTCTCTTTTCCTGACCTCGTCTATAATGAGCAGTTATGAAAACAGAACGGTTTCGGCCGAGACCATTCGTATTACGGCCCAGTCAAATGTGCTTGCAAATAAGCTCGTTTCCGATGGCTGTTTTGAAGTCGGAGACAGTCAGGTTTACTCATCGCAGATAGACCTTATTGCATCTTATTATGAAGGCAGGATAATGCTTATAAATACCGATTATGAAGTCCTTTACGACAGCTACGGTATTGATGATGAAAAGACTATTGTTTCTGAAAAAGTATTTGAATGCATGCAAAATAGGGTTGTCTCAAATTATGATTCCGCCAACAATTATATAGAGGTTTGTGTGCCGGTTACAGAAGAGGATGATACTGTTATCGGTGTTATTATGGTATCCAAATCTTCTACGGAGATTTACGCAAACATGGCTTATATGAAGCAAAATGCTTTTGTTATGCAGTTTGCTATTATGATTCTTGTTGTATTTATTGCAATCTACGGATCGGGTAAGCTTATGAAGCCTTTCGATGTAATGTCGGAGTCTATCGATAAGATTCAGACCGATTATGAAAACGAACAGCTTTCCGTACTTAACTATAATGAAACCAAGCAGATTTCAAAGGCGTTTAATGCCATGCTTTCGAGAATTAAAACCCTTGATGATTCAAGACAGGAGTTTGTTTCAAATGTCTCTCATGAGCTTAAAACTCCTCTTGCATCAATGAAGGTTCTTGCGGATTCTTTGCTTGGGCAGGAAGATGTACCGATCGAGCTTTATCAGGAGTTTATGACAGATATTGCAGAAGAAATCGACAGAGAAAACCAGATAATTAACGATCTTTTATCTCTCGTTAAGCTTGATAAATCACAGGGAGTACTTAACATAACATCTGTAAATGTAAATGACCTTATGGAGCTTACATTAAAGAGACTCCGTCCTATAGCCGGAGAGAAGAATATTGAAATCGTCTATGAAACCTTAAGACCGGTTACGGCAGAGATAGATGAAGTTAAGATGGCCCTTGTATTTACCAATCTTGTGGAAAATGCGATTAAATACAATGTTGATGACGGATGGGTTCATGTATCTTTAAATGCCGATCACCAGTTTTTCTATGTGACTGTGGAAGACGGCGGAATAGGAATTCCGGAAGAAGCGCAGGAGCATATTTTCGAGAGATTCTACAGAGCGGATAAATCGCATTCGAGAGAAATAGGCGGTACCGGACTTGGGCTTGCGATTGTTCGTAATGCCGTGCTAATGCACAGAGGAGCTATTCAGGTAAATTCTACGGAGGGCAAGGGATCTACATTCTCACTTAGGGTTCCTCTGCTCTATGTACAGTAAGGAGGTTGTTATGAAAAGCTTTACTAAAAAATTATTTTTATTTTTAACAATCCTTACAATGGCTTTTGTGCTTGCATCTTGCGGAGATGGCAAAGACGGCAATTATATGGTTTACTATATCGAGAGCGATTATTCATCCATAGCCGCAGAAAGCTTTGAGGTAATTGAAGAAACACAAGGGGCTATAGTTGATGAACTTATAGAGTGCATGGATGACGATGAAACGGAAGATGACCTTATTAACCCTCTTTTCGGAGATCTTGAAATAAAAAAATACGAGATAAACGATAATATTATAAGTCTTTATTTTAGCTCTGAGTATTCCGAGCTTGAGAAAAATGTTGAGGTTTTGGTTAGAACTGCTGTAGTTGAGACCTTGCTTCAGGTGCCGGATGTATCAGGGGTTTATTTTTACGTGGGAGATATTCCTCTTACCGATTCGAGCGGAAATGTTATAGGAATAATGACTGCTGACAGCTTTGCGATAAATCCGGGAAGCCAAATAAACACTTTGGCATCAGCAGATATTACTCTTTATTTTGCAAGCGAAGACGGAAAAGGCCTTGTAAAAGAGCAGCAGAGAGTTAATTATGTTTCAAGTACATCTCTTGAAAGACTTGTTGTGGAAAGACTTATAGAGGGACCGTCGAGCTCTCAAAGCCGCTCTTCGGTGCCGGAAAACACAAATATATTAAGCGTTGTTGTAAACGACGGAATTTGCTATATAAACTTTGACGAGGGATTTTTGGTACAGGATTATGATGTGACCGAGCAGGTGGTCATTTATTCTATAGTAAACAGTGTCCTTGAACTTGGAACAACCTCTAAGGTTCAAATCAGTGTAAACGGCTCATCCGATTTGGTGTACAGAGATGCGCTGAGTCTTGATCAGATGTTTACAAAGGATTTGTCCTTAGTTGTTAACGAGGACATTGTAAGTGAAACGGAGGTGGAACTTACTGAACAGTAAAAGAACTGTTTTTGCCGTCTCTCTTATTCTGGCGGCCGGAATTTCGGCAGCAGAGTTTAGGAGCATAGCAGCAGGTTTTCTTTTACTTGGTATATGCATTTGGGTGGCCCTTACCTATTCTTTTCCGGTAAAAAGGGTCAGTGTGTTGTTATTTACCGGGGTATTTTTATTTGGGGCGTTTTACGCCGGATATGAGGATATAAACAGCAGATGGTATGAAGATAGTGAGATAGATGAAAGCTATGCTTTTTGCAGGGGCAGGGTATACGATAAATCTTCCGGAGATGATACAAGCAGAATATACATAGAAAATGCCACTGTTTCCATTAATGAAACAGAGTATTTAAATATAAATTTAATTCTATACTTCGCCGATGACAAAGATGCTTTTAATCAAATTAAAGCCGGTCAGATTATATCGGCATACGGAACAGTTTCCCTATTCGATACTGCAGCTAATCCCGGCAATTTTGATATGAGGGATTACTATAGAAGAAAAGGGATTGATTTTTCAATATTTGCTGATGGATGGGAGATAGTTAATTACAAATTTAATTACGTTTCGGAATTTTTATGTAAACTTAGAGAAGGGCTTAAAACTGTTTATTCAAAAAGCGTTTCCGAGGATGCGGCCGGAGTCCTTTTGGCTATGACGGCCGGAGATAAGTCTCTTCTTACGGATGATATTAAAAATCTTTATCAGAGCGCAGGCATCTCGCATATTCTTGCGATATCAGGTCTCCATGTTTCGGTTATAGGAATGCTTTTGTTTAAGCTTTTAAGAAAGCTAAACAGATCTTATATTTTAAGTTCTTTAATCAGCGGAAGCGCTGTGCTTCTTTTCGGAAGTTTATGCAGCTTTAGGCTTTCGGCGCTAAGAGCTATTATAATGTTTATAGTTATGATAAGCGCAAGCACTATGGGAAGACCTTATGATTCTTTAACATCACTGGGGATTGCGGGAATTATAATAATGCTTATCAATCCTCTGGCATTATTCAGCACTTCTTTTCTTTTATCCTTTTCTGCTGTGCTTGGTGCCGTATATGTGAACAGCGTATTAAATCAGTATTTATCTTTTGACAATTACTTTGCTAAATCAGTTATACTCTCGTTTTCGGTTCAGCTTACAATTCTGCCGGTTATGATGTATTTCTACTGCGAAATACCGGTTTATTGCTGTCTTATAAATTTGCTTGTGCTTCCTTTTTGCGGAGTTTTGCTTGGCGGAGCTATTGTCGGCGGTTTTTTGGGATTTTTTCTGCCGTTTTTATCTTTCCTTATTCTTAAGCCGTGTGAGTTTATACTTTTCTGCTACAGATTGGTTTGTGAGGCATTTTCAAAGCTCCCTTTTAATACAATAGTAACGGGCAGACCGCCAAAAGTTATGATAGTTCTTTACTACATCACTTTACTTTTTTTTCTCAGCTTTTTAGAGAATAAAAATAAGAAAGAAAAAAAGGATGTAAGTTCGGGAAATAAATTAAATATGTTTTTAAAACCTGCACATGCTGTTGCGTTTATCAGCATTTGGACGCTTGTAATGTCGTTTAAGCCTTTGGGATTTGCCGAAGTGGCAATGCTCAATGTCGGACAGGGAGACGGCATTTATGTTAAAAGCGACGGACTTAATATTTTTGTTGACGGCGGAAGCAGCGATGTAAGCAGTGTGGGTGAGCAAAGAATTTTGCCGTATTTAAAATACAGAGGAGTAGGAGAAATAGACTACTGGTTTGTTTCACATACGGATAATGATCATATATCCGGAATTTTTGAAATTTTAAATTACGGATACAGGATTAAGAATCTTGTATTTGCAAAAGGAATGGTTTATGACGAGACGTCGGATGAGCTTATTGCTCTTGCAAAGGATAAGAATACAAATGTGATTTTCCTTGGAAAAGGTGAATCTGTAAATTATAAAAATACCTGTATTAAATGCATATATCCAAATGAAAAAATTATGCAGACGGATAAAAACGAAGCATCTATGGTTATGGAATTTACAAACGGGAATTTTAAGGTGCTCTTTACCGGTGATGCCGGAAAGGAGGCTGAAGAGGAGATGATTAAAAGCAGGGTACTTGAAGATATTGTTCTTTTAAAATGCGGTCATCACGGCTCAAAGTCCTCATCTTCCGCTGAGTTTTTAAAGCAGATAAGTCCGGAGGCCGTTATTATTTCGGCCGGAGTAGACAATTCCTACGGTCATCCGGATGTGGAAGCATTAGAGAGAATATATAATGTATGCCCCAATGTATACTGCACAAAAGAGTTAGGGCTTATAAGAGTTGTGTGGAAGAACGAAAAAATGATAATTAGCAATTGAAAGATTTCCATAGCGGTGGTAAGATAAGTCAGATTAAGGAGAGGGCAATGAAAACTATAACCGAGGATATTAAAAGCGGAAAATTTAAAAGTTGTTATTTGCTTTACGGGGATGAAACATATCTTGTTAACCAGTATGCGGAGAACCTGAAAAAAGCTCTTACCACAGATGGGGATACAATGAACTATTCTTATTATTCGGGTAAGAACGCCGATGCAACGGCGATAATAGACCAGGCAGAAACAATGCCGTTTTTTGCCGAACACAGGGTTATTTTCGTTGAAGACAGCGGTTTTTTTAAAAACTCTGCGGATGAGATGGCCGAATACATGAAAAATGTTCCGGATTATGCGGTATTTATTTTTAAGGAAAGCCAGGTTGATGCGAGAACAAAGATGTATAAAGCCGTAAAAGCCGCAGGTCATATTACAAAGTTCGACAAGCTTAAAGGCGATATGCTCGGTAAATGGGTTTTGAGTATTATAAAAAAAGAAAGAAAAAATATTACAAGATCAGCCCTCAATAACTTTCTTTCTCGTAACGGCGATGATATGTACATGATCAAAAATGAGCTTGAGAAGCTGTTTTCTTATACTCTCGATAAGGATACGATTGATGATGATGATGTAGATGCCGTATGTGCGACTCAGAATTTTGACCATATTTTTGATATGGTTGATGCGATTACCGAAGGAAATATCAAAAAAGCAATGTCTCTTTATAAGGATCTTATTGTTTTAAAGGAGCCTGTTTCAAGGATACTTTATATGATAAGCAGGCAGTATAATATTTTGCTGCAGGTTAAGGATCTGAGGGCGAAAGGATATGACAGGGATAAAATAGCTTCAGAGCTTTCGCTTCATCCTTTTGTTGCGAAAAAGACCATTATTCTTTCGGAAAATATTAAAAGAGAAGATATTAAAAAGGCGATTTACGGCTGCGTAAATACAGATGAAATGTATAAAAGGGGATTTATAAAAGATCAGATAGGAGTGGAGATGCTCATTATGGAGCTGGCTTCATAAGGAAAAATTTAATGCAGGATACAGCGGAAAGCAAACTTAATATGCTAAGAAGGTTTTTGCACCATAACATGGCTGCTTTTGCCGGATTTCTCGGAGCTTACGCGCTTTTGCTTAGAGAAGATTTTTTTGGAAATGCCCAGACCGTAAATGCTATTTATATAGTGTTTGCACTTATAGGAAAAGATTTAAAAGACTTTATGCTCAGAGTAATCGTACTTTTGCTCTATGTGGCGGCGACTTTGCTTTATGTATATATTGACAGAAAGCTTCATAAGGATACGAGGATGCTCGCCCTTGTTATAAATACCGTTGCCGTAGTTGTACTTGCTCTTATGCCTAAAGATGTAAATTCCGTTATCGGCCTTTATCCTATATTTTTCGCAATGTCTTTCCAGTGGAATTCATATTGCAGTGTATACGGTTATAACAGTTCATCCATTTTTTCAACCAACAATATAAGACAGACGGCGCTTGCCTTCGGAGAATATCTTGTAGACGGCGATAAAAAACATCTTCATAAGATGGTTTTCTTCCTTGGAGTTCTGATATTTTTCCATATCGGAGTAGGGTACGGCTTTATTACAACACTTAAATTTGCCGAGCAGGCGGTTTGGTTTGATCTTGTTTTTATAGTAAGCGGAGCGGTATTACTTTATCTGGTAAAAAAATATGAAAAAGAAGAGCAATAAGTATTGACTTTAACAGACATTTCGCATATTATATTACAGTATGTTTACATTAGATTCGCCCGTGTCTGAGTCTAATGAAACCAGTAAAATAATAATTTTAAGGAGGCGATATAATGGCAAACATCAAATCTGCAAAGAAGAGAGTATTGGTAGCTGAGAGAAACGCAGCAAAAAATAAATCAGTAAAGTCTCGTGTTAAGACTTATGTAAAGAAGGTTGAAGCTGCAGTTGAGGCCGCTGATAAGACAGCTGCACAGGCTGCTCTTACAGAAGCAACAAGAGAACTCGAGAGAGCTGCTTCAAAGGGTGTTTTACATAAGAACACAGTTGCAAGAAAGATTTCTAGAATGACACTTGCAGTTAACAAGATTCAGTAATAATTAAGACATTGTGGAGTCGGTTCCGTCATACCGGCTCCTTTGTTTTTTATAGGATAAAACGGAGGGAAACAAATGGGGAAGATTAAAGTATCCGGCTGCGGTAATATAGAAGGTCTTAAGCTTATAGAGCCTGCGGTTTACGGAGACGAAAGAGGTTATTTTTTCGAATCATATAATCTAAATGATTTTAAAGAAGCCGGTATTGATACGGTTTTTGTTCAGGATAATCAGTCGGCGTCTTCAAAAGGCGTTTTAAGAGGACTGCATTTTCAAAAGAATTTTCCGCAGGATAAGCTTGTAAGAGTAATATCGGGAGAAGTTTTTGACGTGGCTGTTGATATAAGAAAGGGTTCGCCTACTTTTGGAAAATGGTACGGAGTCATTCTTTCGGGAGAAAATAAAAAACAGCTCTTTATTCCGAAAAATTTTGCCCATGGATTTATTGTATTATCGGATTATGCCGAGTTTGCATATAAGTGCAGTGATTTTTATCATCCGGACGATGAAGGCGGCATTATCTGGAACGATCCGAAGATAGGTATTGACTGGCCTATGCCGGAGAATATGACGGCTGATTCTCTTATATTTTCCGAAAAAGACACCAAATGGGAGAGTTTGTCCGCAACTTTTTCGTAAATATTTTGTAACATAAATTCACAACATAGTGTGGTTTACATAGTTCGGCGAACAAGATACTGTGGAATTGCAAAAAAATCAGTATATTCCGTAAAAAATATGAATTGCTTTTCTTATTTTCGTCATTTATAATGAGTTTACGCGTATATGTTATGTAAATGTATGTTAATGTATATGCGCATTCAGAAGGGGATACTTAAAATATGAGAAACAGCATTCAGACATTTATGAATTATCTTCATGATGTCAAAAAGATTTCGAAAAATACGGAATTATCTTATGAACGCGACCTTCGAAAAATGGCAGACTACTTTGAAACCGCAGGAATTACCGGTGTTGGGGAACTAAGTGCAGAAAGTCTTGCGGGATACATCGAGTATCTTAAGTCTCAGGGGAAAAAATCATCAACGATATCAAGAAGCATAGCTTCAATGAAAGCATTTTTCCAGTATGAGCTCGACAGCAAAGAGATAAGCAGCGATGTAACAACTTTGTTAAAGGCTCCGAAGATTGAGAAAAAGGCGCCGGTAATACTTAGCGTCGAAGAGACTGAGAAACTTTTAAGTCAGCCCAAAGGTGGCACAGATAAAGAAATCCGTGATAAAGCGATGCTTGAGCTTTTATATGCTACGGGCATAAGAGTCACAGAGCTTATTTCTATGAAGCTTTCGGATGTAGACCTTAGTTCGGATATGGTTATGGTCGCAAACGGAGCCGGGAAAAGACGTGAGATTCCGATTGGTAAGGTTGCCGATAATGCTCTAAAGAATTACATCGGAGATGTAAGAAACCGTATGATGGGTGAAAACGATGAGGATGTACTTTTCATCAATTGCTCCGGAACTCCGATGAGCAGACAGGGATTCTGGAAGATTCTTAAGTATTATACGAGGAAGGCAGGAATAGAGTCCGATATTACACCGCATACATTAAGACATTCGTTTGCGGCGCATATGGTTCATAACGGAGCCGACATTCATGCGGTTCAGGAAATGATGGGACATTCGGATATATCCTCAACTCAGATATATGTAAAGATGGATGATTCGCTTAAAAAAGAATATGCGAAAGCTCATCCGAGAAGATAATAAAGAGTGAAGAATATTAAATCTTCACTCTTTTTTTTACCTCTTCAACCGGCATGTCATATCCGGTAAAAAGTTTGAATGCATCGGCTGCCTGGTAAAGAAGCATTGGCAGGCCGTTAATTGTCTTAAGCCCTTTTTCTTCGGCCATTTTAAGAAGAGTGGTTTGGGCAGGGTTATAAATTATATCATAAACCGCAAGTGAGTCGCATAGGTATGAGCTGTCGGGAATAAGACAATCCGAAGTGTTCGGAGCCATTCCTACATTTGTTGCGTTTGTAAGCACACGGCTGTTTGAAATGCTGTTTTTAAGCGCGGTTTTATCATCTATGTCACACACGTTTATTTTGCATCCGGTTTCTGCGGAAATTCTGTTGCAGAATTCTACCGACGGTTCCCATTCTTTAGAGCGTCTTCTGTAAACATCAATTTCTTTTACTTTATCTAAGGCAGCCTGTACTATTATTGATTTAGCGGCACCGCCCGTTCCGAGAAGGGTAATCTTTTCTCCGATAATATTTATTCCTTCGGCTTTTAAGGAAGACATATATCCGCTTCCGTCGGTTGAGTGGCCGCAGAGCTTGCCGTCTTTTATTACAACGGTGTTTACCGAATGAGAAAGGCTTGCCGCATCGGAAAGTGTATCGGAGATGTCTGCAAGTATGGTCTTTCCGGGCATTGTTACATTAAAGCCCTTTGCACCTAAAAGAGCGAGGCCTCTTGCGGCATCTTCGATGTTATCTTTATCGGTATCAAATGCCGTATATACATAGTCGAGACCGAGAATCTCGGCGGCGGCATTGTGAATTTCGGGTGACTTGCTGTGTTCTACCGGCGAGCCGATAAGGCAGAGCAGTTTTGTGTGTCCTGTAATTTTTTGCATATTTTCATCCTCCGATAATCAGTATACAACATATGTTAAAGCATAGTAAATATAAGGTTTATTTTGACCTTATTTATGATATACTTAATTACGGAGGACAGATAATGGAAATTAAAGGAAGAAAGATAGAAAACGGCAGACCTCTTATTTGCGTTTCCGTTGCCGAAAATGCTGCAGATGCGGCAGTCAAAAAGATTCTTGATTTATCCCAAAAACCGATAGAGGCAATTGAAGTAAGAGCGGATCATCTTAAAGCAGTTGACATAAATTCTGAAATAGAGAAGATTTCAAATGAGCTTTCGGGAAAAACAGGCGATAAAATTATTATATTTACTTACAGAACCAAGGCGGAAGGCGGACTGGGAGATAGTGAGGAAGAAGTTTACATAAAAATATTAAATACGGCTTCAAACCTTTCATTTTTTGATATTGTCGATGTTGAGGGGGCGAGATTATGTAACCCTAAACAGACGATTTCTTCTTTAAAACCGGCTGTTCTTATGTCATACCACGATTTTAATAAAACTCCCGATACGGAGTTTTTGACCGATAAGCTTAAAAGCATGTATGAAGACGGTGGCGATATTGCAAAAATTGCCGTAATGCCGCAGAATATGAGAGATGTACTGAGGGTTTTCGAGGCTACTTTAAGCGTAAAAGAAGAATATCCCGACAAGCCGCTTATTACGATATCCATGGGGAAACTCGGAACATCCAGCAGGATTTTCGGAGAAGCTTTCGGATCATGTCTTACATTTGCGACGGACGGATCGGAATCCGCTCCAGGGCAGATTCCTTATGAAAAGGTCAGAAAACTGCTTGACGGAATTGATGAAGTTTTATGAGGTTTAGAGATGAATAATATATATTTTACCGGTTTTATGGGCACTGGAAAAACCACGGTTTCAAAGAAGTTATGTGAACTTACCGGAGCAAAGTGGATTGATACAGACGAAGAAATTGAAAAAGAAGAAGGCAGGAAGATTTCGGATATTTTTGCTGCAGACGGGGAAGAATACTTTAGAAAAGCCGAAACCGCCATTCTAAAAAAAATAGCCGCTTCAAAGGACAGGCTTGTCGTATCCTGCGGAGGAGGACTGGTTTTAAAAGACGAAAATATCAACATAATGAAGGAAAGCGGAAGCGTTGTTTTTTTGAGCGCTTTGCCTGAGACAATTTTTGAACATGTAAAATATTCTCATAACAGACCTGTTTTGGAAGGTAATATGAACGTGGAATTTATCAGGGAGTTGCTGGAGAAAAGACTGCCGTTTTATGAGAAAGCGGCTGACTTTAGAGTTGAGTGCGACGGTAAATCCGTAAAGGAAATTACAGCGGAAGTAAGGGGTAATTATTTTACATAATCTTTGCCTTTTTACCCGTGCTGTGTTATAATTTTCTTTGCATTCTTTGCGGGGCGGGGCTAGATTTCCTGTCCGGGCATTCGTAGTTTAATGGATAAAACATCGGATTCCGGTTCCGAAGCTGCGGGTTCGATTCCTGTCGAATGCGTTTTTGGCGAGATTTTACAGCTTTGTATTTTGGAGGATAATAAGATGTCATCAAATGACAATAAATCAATAGATAATAACAATATAAAAGAATCGGTTTTTGCGGGAATTAAAGATGGAATTCTTGCGATAAAGGAAGAAATTCTTTCATTAAAAGACCTTCCGGGGCTTGGGGCAAAAGAATATTTTAAAGAACATAAAAAGCTGACAGCAGCTTTGGCTCTTATATTATGTGTAATTGTTATTTGTGCACTTACAATTTCAAACGGTATAGGATCTGCATCGGGAGATGCTTCGGGTGACGCATCCGGAGATGCTTCTGGAGATTACGTATACGAGGACTTTGAAGTTGATGCCAATGATGATATAAATGCTCTCATGGCTTCATATTATGAGGCATATGCAAATGCCGACACCGATGCTTTGGAAAAGGTGGCAAGCCCTGTAAGCGATTTCGAAAAGAGCTATATAAAGGTTATGAGTGAGTATGTAGAAACTTACGAAGATCTTAAGGTTTATACAAAGAGCGGACTTACGGAAGATTCTTATATAGTATCCGTTTCAATGATGATGAAGTTTGTCGGTGTTGATACAATGGCACCGGGAGTTGAAACATTTTATGTAGAAAAGAATGAAGACGGAGAATGGATAATAAACAACCTTTACAGCTGGTTTAACGTATCAAGCGGAGAGGTTGAATGCGACGAAGCAATTCTGAACAGAATATTCGCTTATGAGTCTGAAACTGATGTAATAGAACTTTTCTCAGAAATTGAGTCTTCATACAGCGTTGCTCTTGAGTCGGATGAAGCTCTTGCAACAATGGTAAATGAAACTATTCCTACAGCAATTTCCGAGTGGGCTGACGCCTATGTGGCTTCCGGTGATACGCAAGAATCGGCTGAGGAAGAGACCGAAGAAGAGACTACAGAAGAAGATACTGCAGAGGAAGAAACTACTGAGGAGGACACTGAAGAGGCAACAGCCGAAACAGAAGAATCCGATGTGGAATATATAGAAGAGGGAACAGAGATTTACCTTAAGGAAACACTTGTCGTAAGATCTAAGAAGAGCTCGGAATCAGACAGAGTCGGAACCGCATTCCCGGGAACAACTCTTGTGGTAATTAAGAGCTATGATGAGGGATGGACAAAGGTCAAATGGGGTGACGAAAAAGGATATGTAAGAACAGACCTCTTATTGGAACAGTAAATATCAATGCCCGGCTTTTAAACCGGGCATTTACTTTAATGATTTTAAGAAAGAAGATATGGAAGACGGAGTTAGAATTAATAAATTTTTAAGCGAAGCGGGATATTGCTCGAGGCGTCAGGCAGATAAGCTTCTTGAAGAAGGCCGAATTGAGATTGACGGCCAAATCGCCGTGATGGGACAAAAGGTTATGCCGGGCCAGATCGTAAAGGCTGACGGAAAGCTTCTAACCAAGGAAGAAGAAAAGATTCTTCTGGCTTTTAACAAGCCTAAGGGCATAGTATGCACGAGCGGAAGATATAAGGATAATATTATTGATTATGTAAACTATCCAAAGAGGATATATCCGGTCGGAAGACTTGATAAGGACTCGAGCGGACTTATTTTTCTTACCAATCAGGGAGAACTTGTAAATAAGCTTCTTAGGGCATCCAATTACCACGAGAAAGAATATGTCGTAACCGTAAACAAAGACATTACAAGAGAATTTCTTGACGGTATGGCTAATGGGGTGCCGATTCTTGATACCGTTACAAGAAAATGCAGGGTAAAGGCGATTTCAAAACGAACATTTTCGATTGTACTTACTCAAGGGCTAAACCGTCAGATAAGGCGAATGTGTGAGTATTTTGATTACAGGGTTAGAGAGCTTAAGAGAGTCAGGATAATGAATGTTGAGCTCGGAAACCTCGAAGAAGGAAAATACAGAGAGCTTAGCGAAAAAGAAACGGCTCTTCTTTTAAAGGGACTTAAAAATTCAAGGAACTGATATGGATAAAGAAAAGAGAATAGAAGAACTTGTAAAAACTTTGAATGAGGCATCTTTGGCGTATTATAACGACAGAGATGAAATTATGAGCAATTTTGAGTGGGACAGCGCCTTTGATGAGCTTTCAAAGCTTGAAGAACAAACCGGTTATATTTTGCCCGACTCACCTACGCAAAATACCGGAGCGGAAGAAAATATCTCTTCCGGGCAAAGAGAGAGGCATGAATATCCTGCGCTTTCACTTGCAAAAAGCAAAGATGTTGAAGTGCTTATTAAATGGGCCGGTGTTCGCCCTATATGGCTTTCATGGAAGCTTGACGGAATCACTCTTGTGGCCACATATGATGATGGAAAACTTACAAAGCTTATGACAAGAGGTCAGGGAGAATACGGAAACAACATTACCTATCTTTCGCCTTATATTTCCGGCCTTCCTGAAAAAATAAAAGAAAAAGGCCATATGGTTGTAAGAGGAGAAGCCGTAATTTCCTATACGGATTTTGAAACAATAAACGACCTAACCGAAAATGAGGAAGAGCAGTATGCTAATCCCAGAAACCTTGTTGCCGGAACTATGTCGCTCGATATATCAAGAGCAGGTGAAGTAAAGGAAAGGAAGGTTTCATTTAATGCATTTACACTCGTTCATTTGGATAGGGAAATGATTTCCTGGGGCGATAGAATGAATTATCTTGAAGAGCTTGGTTTTACATGTGTGGCAAGAGAGCTTACCGATGCGGGAAGGCTTAGAGAGGTAATTGAGAGATGGAGCGAAAAGGTTAAAAACGGAAATATGGATATTCCGGTGGATGGTCTTGTTATTTCCTATGATGACACGGCTTATGCAGCAACCGGAAGCGTAACCGGACATCACGCTACAAACGCGGGAATGGCTTATAAATGGCAGGATAAGCCGGCTAAAACTGTCCTTGATCATATTGAGTGGAGCTGCGCTGCCAATTCAATTTCACCTGTTGCCGTATTTGAGCCGGTTCAGCTTGAAGGCACAGAGGTTAAAAGAGCATCTCTTTGCAATATTACAGAGATGAAAAGACTCGGAATAGGGGCAGACAAAAAAACCGACTTAACGGTTATAAAGGCCAATATGATAATACCTAAGTGTGTGGCTGCCGACGGACACGGCACAAGCTTTGAAATACCAAAGAAATGTCCCGTATGCGGGGCTCCTACCGAAATACTTATAGGAAAGGCACTCGGTACAGAGACGCTTCACTGCACAAACGAAGATTGCATAGCAAAGCATATCCAAAAATTCAGCCGATTCGTAAGTAAGAGCGGAATGGATATAGACGGGCTTTCGATAAAGACGATAAATAAATTCATTAACGAGGGATTTATATCCGACTATGCCGATATTTACGATATTAAAGAGCATAGAAAAAGTATAGAAACACTTGAAGGTTTCGGTGAAAAGTCTTATAACAATATTATAAATTCTATCGAAAGTAGCAGAAAAGTTCATCCGGTTAATTTCATTTATGCATTATCGATTCCTTTGATAGGTATTGATGCGGCAAAGAAGTTTATATCATCCTGCGGAACGGAGGGATTTTTTGAGAGGCTCTACAGCGCTACGGGATTTGATGATATTGACGGTATAGGACCGGAAAAATCCGGATCGGTGCTTAAGTGGTACGAGCTTGAAAAGAACAAAAGGCTGCTTTCCAAGCTTTTGGAAAGAATTGAAATAGAAAAGGTTATGCCGACAGAGGAAAAAAGCGGAAGCTTAAAAGACCTTGTTTTTGTAATTACCGGAGATGTGCATGACTTTAAAAACAGGGATGAGTTCAAGGCCTATGTCGAATCGCAGGGCGGTAAGGTTACCGGCAGCGTTTCGAAGAAGACGAATTATCTTGTAAATAATGATATTATGTCACCCTCATCCAAGAACACAAAGGCCAAAGAACTCGGCATAGAAATAATTACCGAGGATACATTTATTGAAAGGTTTGGAAGATAATAATGCCTATTAAAATACAGAGCGATTTACCGGCTAGAGAGATACTTGAAAAAGAGAATATATTCGTAATGGATGAAAACAGAGCGCTTCATCAGGATGTGCGTCCGATTCAGATAGGTATTCTTAATCTGATGCCTGTTAAGGAAGACACCGAGCTTCAGCTTTTAAGAGCGCTTTCGAATACACCTCTTCAGATAGACGTATCGTTTCTTACGCTGACAACACATGAGTCAAAGAATACTCCTCTGGCTCATTTAAATAAGTTTTATACAACGGTTCCGGAGATAATAGCTTCGGGAGTAAAACTTGACGGACTCATTGTTACGGGAGCTCCCCTTGAAAAAATGGACTATGATAAGGTTGATTTTTGGGATGAGCTTGTGAGAATATTTGACTGGGCCGATCATAATGTTACATCTGTGCTCTGCGTGTGCTGGGGAGCTTTGGCAGGGCTGTATCATTATTACGGAGTGCCGAAATATCCGCTTGAAAAGAAGCTTTCGGGTATATACAGTCACAGAGTTTTGGAACGCAAAAAAGAGCTTGTGAGAGGCTTTGATGATGTATTTTATGCTCCTCATTCGAGATTTTCGGAAGTCAGAAGAGAAGATATAGAAAAGGTGCCTTCTCTTTGTATTGTTGCGGAGTCGAAAGAGGCCGGAGTATATCTTGTCATAGATGAAGAAAGAAGCAATATTTTCATAATGGGTCATCCGGAATACGACAGGATGACACTTGACGGAGAGTATAAAAGAGATGCCGGTAAGGGCCTTGATCCTGATGTGCCGAGTAATTATTATGAGGATGACAATCCGGAAATAAGGCCGGATCTTACATGGAGAGCTAACGGAACTCTTCTTTATACGAACTGGCTTAATTACTATGTTTATCAAACCACACCTTATGATATTAATGATGTGGATTAAATTATTTATATGCCGATGGCAGAAAGTGAGGGAGACACTATGAAGTATGTAATTGACGGAGGCAACCTTCCGGTTCTTAAGATTCAGCTTGAGGCCGGTGAATGCGTGGAATGTGAAGCGGGTGCAATGTCATGGATGGATGATGAGATTGAGATGCAGACTCAGGCCGGAGGACTCGGAAAGATGTTTGGAAGAATGTTTACGAACGAGAGCGCATTTATGAATACCTATGTTGCAAAATATGGCGGAGAAATTGCGTTTTCGGCTAAATTCCCGGGCTCTATTATGGCGGTTGAGATTACGCCGGAGAAGAGCATTGTTGTTCAGAAAGGTTCATTTTTGGCATCATGCGGACAGATCACAAACGAAGTATTTATCCAGCAGAAACTCGGCAGAGGACTTTTCGGAGGAGAAGGCTTCCTTATGAGAAAATTCTCCGGAACAGGAATCGTTTTCCTTGAGGTGGACGGATCTGCTCATGAATATGATATTCCTGCAGGAGACTGCAAGATTGTGGATACAGGTTATGTAGCTTGCATGGATGCGACATGCACTATGGAAGTTAAGACCATAAGTGGAGTTAAGAATGTTGTATTCGGCGGTGAAGGACTTTTTAATACTGTAGTTCACGGTCCGGGAAAGGTAGTACTTCAGAGCATGCCGATAGCTTCTACGGCAATGCTTTTGAGCGGATATATGCCAACTTCGAACTAATTTAAAACAGGGGGGCGCAATATGGAGAAGGACTTTTTTAAGGTATTAAAAAAACCGGTAGCTTTAATTCTGGTTTTTACGCTTATTGCGGGGGTTGTTTTTTTAAATGATGTGAGTATTTCGGCTCTCACAAAGGAACGTGACGAGACGGGGCTTAAGGTTGGGCAGACGACTGTGCTCTATGACAGCACAATAGGTCTGCCCACATCGGAGGCCAATGATATAGCCCAGACGTCGGATGGGTTTATTTGGATTGGAAGTTACAGCGGACTTATCCGCTATGACGGAAATTCTTTCTACAGGTATGATTCTTCATACGGGATTTCATCGGTTATAAGTTTATATGTTGATTCAAAGGAGAGACTTTGGATAGGTACTAACGACAGCGGCGCTGTTGTTATGGAAGGCGGAGAGTTCACCTTTTATGAAAGGGATGAGATTATGACCTCATCCTCTATAAGAGCTATAAGTGAAGATGAAAGCGGGAATATTTTCATAGCAACAACTCAGGGAATGGTTTATATAGATAATGACGGACAGATGCATTCTTTCGAGGACGAAAGGCTTGAGGATAAATATATCTATGAGCTTAACCGCGATGCAAACGGCAATATCTACGGAGCCACAATGGAGGGAGATTTTTTTAAGATAAAAAATCTTAAAGTCGAAAAATACATGTCCGATGAGCAGCTCGGAGACTATGTTGTAAGCTGTGTAAACGTAGATACCGAAAATGAAGGTTATATTTATCTCGGAACGGAAGAAAATGTTATTATTCACGGAAATCTTGATAACGATATGAAAGATTTTGAAATTATCGAGACTCCGGAGCAGACCTATATTAACTACATAGGTATGGTGGACGGCGAAATCTGGATTTGCGCAGATGACGGCATTGCACATATTGATACGGCCGGAGAGTACCAGAAGCTAAGCAAGGTTGATATGGATAATTCCGTTGACAGTATGCTTGTTGACTATGAAGGAAATCTTTGGTTTGTTTCATCCCGACAGGGAGTAATGAAAATAACGACAAGTATTTTTGCCGATGTGACAAGATATGCCGGAATAAGTGATATTGTTGTAAATACAACATATATGGTGGGAGAAGATCTTTACATAGGAACGGATACCGGTCTTATTGTGCTCGGAAGCGACGGGCTTGAAAAAGAAAATGAGATGACAAAAATGCTTGACGGCTGCAGAATAAGATGCATTCAGAGCGACGGAATCGGTAATTTATGGTTTTGTACTTACAGCGACTACGGCCTGGTTTGTCTTTCGCCCGAGGGAGAAGTTACCACCTATACCAAAGATGATGGCTTTGAGTCGGACAGAATAAGGACGATAATGGAAGCGGATGACGGAAGCATAGTTGTTTCTTGCAGCGGAGGAGTACATATAATAAGAGACGGTGTTTTGGCTGAGGGATATTCTACGGATGACGGCATTTCAAATACTGAGATTTTGTCCATGACAGAATGTGACGGAAAGATATATTTGGGTTCGGACGGAGACGGTATTTATGTGCTTGAAAACGGCAAGATAATAGACAGAATCGGAATTGAAGATGGACTGCTTTCAGAGGTTATTTTAAGAGAAAAATACGATACGGTAAATGAATGTATATGGATAATAACAAGTAACTCAATTGCGTTTTTAAAAGATGGAGAAATTACTACGGTAAATAATTTCCCTTATGCCAATAACTTTGACCTCTACCGCGATACTTTTAACAATATATGGGTTGAAAGCTCAGACGGAATCTATGTTGTAAGCGCAGAGGAGATGCTTTGTAACGAAGAAATAGAATATATTCATTATGATACAAACAGCGGTCTTCCTCATGTTACAACAGCGAATTCGAGAAGCTTTTTAAGTGAGGACGGCAATCTTTATCTGGCGGGTACGAGCGGAGTGACTATGGTTAACATAAATGAAAAATACTCGGAAGCTGCGGATATAAGACTTGCGGTTCCTTATGTGGAGGCTGATGATGAAATAATATATATTGAAGATAATACCGTAAGGATTTCTTCGGGCGTAAAAAGGCTTAATATCTATGGCTATGCCCTTTCTTATTCTCTCGGAAACCCTGAGATTTCATACTATTTGGAAGGGTTTGATAAAAGTTCTGTAATTGTTAAAAAAAGCGATCTTGAGGCGGCAAGCTATACCAATCTTACGGGCGGAACCTATAATTATCATATCTGTGTGCTCGATACCTTATCGGGAGAGGTGGTAAATGAGACCGTTGTTAAGATAGTTAAGGAAAAAGCCTTTTATGAGATGTGGACAGTAAGATTTTTGGCCTTTGTTATTCTGGCGGCCATAGTCGGATGGATTATGTATCTGTATTTTAGGAGAAAAGCGCGAATTCTCGAAAGGAGAAACAAAGAAAGGCAGACTCTTATTAATGAGATGACTCACGCATTCGCTAAGACTATTGATATGAAGGACAAGTATACAAACGGTCATTCCGAAAGAGTGGCTCAGTATACAAAGATGATAGCGGAGAAAATGGATTTTTCAGAGTCCGAAGTCCAGTCCATCTATAATATTGCACTTTTGCACGATATAGGTAAAATAAGTATTCCGGGCAGCATTTTAAATAAGCCTGAAGCTTTAAACGATGATGAATATGTGATAATGAAGTCGCATGCCGCAAAGGGCTATGAGGCTCTTAAAGATGTAACAATTCAGCCCGACCTTGCAATTGGAGCCGGATATCATCATGAAAGAGTTGACGGCAAGGGCTATCCGAACGGATTAAAGGGAGAAGAAATTCCGCTTATAGCAAGAATTATTGCCGTGGCAGATACCTTTGATGCGATGTATTCTACAAGACCTTACAGAAAGAAGATGGAGCTTTCGGAAGTTATAGACAGGATAAGAAGTGCTGCGGGAAGTCAGCTTGATGAAAATATTGTTAAGATATTTATTGAACTCTATGAAGAAGGAAAACTTGAAAATATAAACGTTGATTAAAAAGAGGGAGAGATTATGAAAAAAATATTCATTGTTTTATCGCTTGCATTTTGCATGATTTTATCCTCGAGTAACTGTGTGAAAGCTTTAGATGATGCAAGCTTGGGAAAACTTTCCGTTGAAGGAACTAAGCTTGTGGCTGAAAACGGAGAAGAGATTCAGCTTAGAGGAGTGAGCACACACGGACTTTCGTGGTATCCGGGTTATGTAAACTCCTCCATGATTAAGTCTCTTCATACCAAGTGGAACGCAAATGTTATAAGACTTGCCATGTATACGGCAGAATATAACGGATATTGCACGGGCGACTCATCTAACAGAACCACGCTGAAAAAGCTTATAAAAAAGGGTGTAAAATATGCGGATGCGAATGATATGTATGTAATTATTGACTGGCATATTTTATCTGACGGAAATCCGAATACCTATAAGAAATCGGCAAAGGCGTTTTTTAAGTGGGCAGCAAAGACTTTTAAAGATTATGACAATGTTATATACGAGATTTGCAATGAGCCAAACAGCGGAACCACCTGGTCTGATATTAAAACTTACGCAGATTATGTTATTCCGACAATAAGAACATATACAGATGCCGTGATTTTGGTCGGCACACCGACCTGGTCTCAGGATGTGGATACTATATCGGGAGATTTACTTGATTATGACAATATTATGTATACCATGCATTTTTATGCCGGAACACATAAGAGCGCTTACAGAAAGAAGCTTATAAACGCGGTAGAAGCGGGAGTGCCGGTATTTGTAAGTGAGTTCGGTATTTCGGAAGCCAGCGGAAACGGCACTGTAAATAAAACTCAGGGCAATAAGTGGATTAACACAATGGATAAGTACAATATAAGCTATGTCTGCTGGAATCTTTCAAACAAGGATGAAGCTTCGGCGCTTATAAAGTCTTCCATAACCCAAACAAGCGGAATTAAAAGAAGCAATCTGACAAAGTCGGGAAAATGGTTTTTCGATGTTTTAAACTCTAAATAAGAGAAGATTTTTTCGGCTTGTTTTGGTTTGAAAAAAGCCAAAGTATGTGTATAATACTTCCATGGGAAATTTTGATTTTGAAAACTCTAAAATGAGTGCATTTTACTTAAAAATTGCGGCGGTGGTCTTTATGTTTATTGACCACTTTGCCGCAAGTCTTTTGGGAAGCGGTGTAATAAGCATTGAGCTTCCTTTCATATCCGGTGCGGAGCTTTATACCGCTTTAAGGAGCTTCGGAAGATTCTCTTTTCCGATGTATTGTTTTTTCATTGTTGAAGGATATAAATACACGAAAGATTTAAAAAAATATATGTCAAGGCTTCTTGTCTTCGGCATTATTTCAGAGATCCCTTTTGATATGGCAATAAGCGGAAAAATTCTTGAAAGCTCGCATCAGAATGTGTTTTTTACTCTGCTTTTGGGACTTATTTTAATAACGGTTTTGGACAAATATCCTCTTCCGGATATTAACAGTTTTTCGCTCAGATTTGTTACTATGGCTGTTTGCATGGGGCTTGCGTATTTTGGAAAGACGGATTATGAGTATATCGGAATTGCAATCATTGTTCTTATGTACAGTGCGAGAAATTACAGAATCATTCAGGCTTTTATAGGTGCCGCCTTTATGATATATGAATATCAGAATGTTTACATAATATTACCGGCAGCCCTCTTTTTCATTATGATTATGCTTTATAATGGACAAAGAGAACCGTCCCCTTTGTTGCAAGGGGGACGGTTCTCTTTGTTGCAGAAGGAACGGTTCATTAAGTATTTTTTCTATATGTTTTATCCGGTACACCTGTTGGTGCTTGGAATTATGAGGCTTGGCTTTTAAACTCAGGTCTTGAGAATTCTATTTTGATAAGTATCACATTTACTATAAATGCGGTAAAGTCGGCTATCATACCGGCGTACATTATGCCGTGAATACCGAAAAACAGAGGAAGTATTATAACGAGAGGTAAGAGAAAGAGTATCTGTCTTGTGAGAGCAAGGAAGATACCTTTTTTCGGTTTACCTATCGAAGTAAAAAAGTTCGATGTTATAGGCTGCATAAAGTAAGTAAACGTGAAGAAGAAATAGGTGCGTAAAAACATTATTCCAAACTCAAAATACTCATCCGAGCCGTCACCGAAGATACCTATTATCTGTCTTGGGAAGACCATAAACACTGCAAAGGCAATAACGGAAACTATGGCTCC
>JAILQM010000084.1 GCA_024698965.1 Eubacterium sp.
AAAAAAGCGGAATCAGGCGGCCTCTACTTAACCGACAGGTTCAGCCCCGGCTACGGAGACCTTCCCCTCAATACGCAGAATGCATTATGCGAGGCCCTTAATACCTCACGAAGAATCGGACTTACCGTAACAAAAAATCATCTCCTTATTCCCCGAAAGTCAGTGACTGCAATAATGGGAATAAGCAGTGTCCCGGTTACTCTTCGCAAAAGAGGCTGCGAGACCTGCAGTATGTTTTTGGACTGTGACTACAGAAAGGATGGAATTACCTGTAATGACTAAGCTTACAATTCTCGACGGAGCAATGGGAACAATGCTTCAGGCCAGAGGACTCGGCCTCGGAGACAGACCTGAAATATTTTCTCTTACTCACGAAGATACTCTTATAGATATTCAAAAACAATATATTAATGCCGGCAGTAACATCATCTATGCCAACACCTTCGGTGCAAATGCGCATAAGCTGGAAGGTACGGGACATTCTGTAGGCGAGCTTGTGGACGCCAATATTAAATTTGCAAAAAAAGCAGCCGGCGAATGCGCAAAGGTTGCTCTTGATATAGGACCTATAGGAGAGCTTATGGAGCCTCTCGGCACTCTTTCTTTTGATGATGCTTATGAGGTATATAAGGAAATGATGGTTGCCGGTGAAAAGGCCGGCGCAGACCTTATTGTCTGTGAGACCATGACAGATCTTTACGAAGTAAAATCAGCAGTTCTTGCCGCAAAAGAAAACACTTCTCTTCCTATCTGGGTTACGATGAGTTTTGAAAAAAACGGAAGAACATTTACCGGTACTGCTGTAGAATGTATGGCCCAGACTCTCGACGGACTCGGAGTAGACGCCATGGGTATAAACTGCTCTCTCGGACCGGATGAGATTTACCCTCTTATCATAAAGATGAGAGAATGGACCGATAAACCGATAATCGTAAAACCAAACGCAGGCCTTCCGGATCCTGCAACAGGTGAATACGAAATGGATGCCGAAACCTTCGGCAAGCAGATGAAAAAATTTTTGGAGCTCGGAGTTTCAATTGTCGGCGGATGCTGCGGCACAACTCCGGATTTTATCAAAGAATTAAACGCCTTAGGCTCTGCCTCGGAAGACATTCGCCAGGTAAAACGCCGCGGAGTATGCTCTGCGGGACATATGACGGATTTCGGCGGAGTAAGAGTTATTGGTGAAAGAATAAATCCGACAGGCAAAAAACGCTTCCAGCAGGCCTTAAGAGAACACGATCTAAACTACATAATGGAAAGAGCCATAGAACAGGCCGACGCCGGTGCCGATATCTTAGATATTAATGTAGGTCTCCCGGGCATCGACGAAGTATCTCTTATGATTGATGTCGTAAAGGCAGTTCAAAGCGTTGTGGACCTCCCTCTCCAGATTGACTCATCCAATCCCGAAGCAATAGAGGCAGGCCTTAGAGCAGCTAACGGAAGGGCCATAGTAAACTCCGTAAATGCCGAGCCCGAAAAGATTAAAGAGATTCTTCCGATTGTCAAAAAATACGGAGCCGCCGTTGTCGGACTCACCCTTGATAAAAGCGGTATCCCCGAAACTGCAGAGGGAAGATTCGCGCTTGCGGAATACATTCTAAACGAAGCATTAAAAATCGGCATAGCGCGTGAAGATGTGCTTATTGACTGCTTAACCCTTACAATATCTGCTCAGCAGGATCAGGCCGTAGAGACTCTGAAAGCCGTAAAGATGGTGCACGACCACCTCGGACTCCACTGCGTTTTGGGTGTCAGCAATATTTCTTTCGGACTTCCGCAGAGAATACAGGTCACAAGAAGTTTCCTTACTCAGGCCATGCTTATGGGACTTGACTTCCCTATCGTAAATCCGAACCAAACGGAGATAATGGAAGCCGTAACCGCATTTAAGGCTCTCTCCGGCGAAGATGAAGGCTGTGAGAAATACATTGAGTATTTTGCAAATACCGAAGATACTGTAAAGACGACTTCCGCCTCAAAAGAGATGACAATTGAGGCCGCAGTTCTTAAAGGTCTTAAAGAAGAGACCGCCAACCTTACAAAAAAGCTGCTCGAAACCAATGACGAGCTTACACTTATAAACGAATATCTTATTCCGGCGCTCGATGTCGTCGGTGAAAAATACGAAAAAGGAACCATCTTCCTTCCACAGCTTATAAACGCAGCAAATGCCGCGTGTGAGGGCTTTGAAATCATTAAAACCCGTATAGCAAACAGCGGCGGCACATCGGTTTCCAAAGGAAAGATAGTTATCGCCACTGTCGAAGGAGATATTCATGACATAGGTAAAAACATTGTCAAAATTGTTCTTGAAAACTACGGCTACAAGGTAATCGATTTGGGAAGAGACGTACCGGTTCAAACAGTTGTCGATAAAGTGCTTGAAGAAGACATCAAACTCGTAGGACTCTCCGCTCTTATGACAACAACGGTAGAATCTATGAAACGCACAATCGAGGCCTTAAGAAGTGCGGGAGCCGACTGCAAAATATTTGTCGGAGGCGCAGTTCTTACTCCCGATTATGCAGACGAAATAGGCGCGGATTATTACGCAAAGGATGCAAAAGCATCGGTTGATATAGCCAAAGAGGTATTGGGCTAGGAAGGTATATTATGAACAGATTAAAAGAAACTCTTAAAAACGGCATAATGATAATGGACGGCGGCATGGGCACCTACTATGCCTCTAAAACCGACACTGCCGGCAGAAGCTGCGAATTTGCAAACTTATCCGAGCCGGAGCTTATAAAAAACATCCACAGAGAATATATCGATGCCGGAGCTCAGATTATTAAGACAAACACATTCTCCGTAAATCGCGTAAATATGCAGGGAGACGAAGAGCTTGCAGAGCTCATTATAGAAAAGGGCTATAACATTGCCAAAGATGCCGCAAAAGACGACTGTTTCTGCATCTGCGACATAGGCCCCGTTCCTGTGGTAAATGAGGATGTAATTCCGAAAGATGAATACATCTGGGTTGCGGACAAATTCCTTTCTTTAGGGGCGGATGCCTTCCTTTTTGAAACCTTGGAAAACTACGCCGCACCGCAAAAGGCAGCCTCTCATATAAAGTCCAAAAATCCTGACGCTTTTGTAATATTAAGTTTTGCCGTAATGGCAGACGGATTTACAAGAGACGGTATTTTTGCCGCAGATATTATTAGCGCCTTAAAAGACGACGAGAATGTCGATATCATAGGCTTTAACTGCGCATGCTCACCGGGACACATGCTTTCGCTTTTAAAAGAAACGGATTTAGAGGGAGTAAACTTTTCCGTTGCGCCTAACGCAGGATATCCTGTAATTATTCAAAACAAGAGTCTCTATGATGTAGATCCCAAATATTTTGCCGAGCAGATGGTTAATCTCGCAGAGTGCGGAGCCGTTATTTTGGGCGGCTGCTGCGGTACAACTCCGGAGCATATCTCCCAGATGGAAAAGGCTCTCGCCAATCCGCAAAAACCTGCTACACCTGCCGAAGCTCCTAAAGAAGAGCAGTCTTCGGAAGAGATGGCAGCAAGCCTGTTTTGGGATAAGCTTATAAACGGAGAAAAAGTTATTGCTGTAGAGCTCGATCCTCCGAGCGATGTAGGACTTACCAAGTTTATGAGCGGTGCATGGGCACTTAAAGGCGCCGGGGCAGACATTATCACAATAGCAGACTGCCCTATAGGAAGAGCGCGCATGGATTCAAGTATTCTCGCCTGCAAAATAAGACGAGAGCTAAATATCGACGCTCTGCCTCATATGACCTGCCGCGACAGAAATTTAAATGCCACCAAAGCGCTTCTTTTGGGGCTTTACGCGGAAGGTATAAGAAACGTTCTTCTTGTTACGGGTGACCCTGTACCGACAGCCGAAAGAGATGAAGTAAAAAGCGTATTCCAGTTTAACTCAAGAAAACTTGCCGCCTTTGTAAACACGCTCGGCAAAACCCAGCTTCCTTCGCCTTTCCACCTTTTTGGTGCCTTAGATCTTAACGCTCACAACTTTAATGTGCAGCTACGCCTTGCCAAAGAAAAGGTTAAACACGGAATCATCGGCTTTTTAACTCAGCCCGTGCTTTCAGATAAAGCACTTGAGAATTTAAAGCTTGCAAGAAACGAGCTTGACGCTTATATTTTGGGCGGCATTATTCCTGTCGTAAGTGCTAAAAATGCAAGGTTTATGGACAATGAGGTAAACGGCATAAACGTCGATCCCTCAATAATAGAGATGTATGAAGGACTAAACCGCGATGAAGCCGAAGACTTGGCAGTAAAGCTGAGCACAGACTTTGCTCATAAAATGGCGGACTATGTGGACGGATATTATTTCATGACTCCGTTTGGAAGAACAGGGCTTATTACAAGGATTATAGAAAATCTTTAATTGTATATATTGCTAATATTTGTTACTATAGATTTGATTTACAAAATCAACTTTAAGGAATGATAAGAGGGGGAAAAATGGAGATTTTCCAGGTAACAAGTAATATTTATTACGAAATAACTGCGATCATTTTCGGAGCATTACTTTATTTTATGCTCCTTGCAAAACACGATGTAACCGACAAAAAATCGAGGATATTCAAACTCCTTGTATTTATAATGCTGATAAGCAATATAGTGGACGTTGTAACCGTTATTGCAATGCATTCTACCTTGAATACTCCTTACCTTCTCATACAGTTTTTAAACTCAATGAATTATCTTTCATCGGGTATTCTCGGCTACATTTTTACCCAATATGTAGATGCCTATACCACAGACAAAAACGGCTTAATTCAAAAGCTCAACTTTTTCATAGCGGCAGGCTACACTGTTCTTATGTTTATAAACATTTTTACAGGAGTTGT
>JAILQM010000089.1 GCA_024698965.1 Eubacterium sp.
GTACATAATATTGTTGTAAATATGTTTCATGAGTGAAAGTACAGCCTCGATATTATTCTGCATATCAGGCACTTCCACATAACTTATAGCTCCGCCCGGTGAAAGCTTCTGGAACTGAGCCTCGAAAGAAAGCTTGTCAAACGCATTCATGTCCTCTGTTACGTGTACATGATAGCTGTTTGTGATATAAGTCTTATCCGTAACTCCCGGAATAATTCCGAATCTTTCCTGAAGGCATTTTGCAAATTTATAAGTTGTTGACTCAAGAGGTGTTCCGTAAAGAGAATAATCGATATTCTCATCTGCTTTCCACTTAGCGCAGGCATCGTTTAACGCGTGCATAACCTCGAGTGCAAACGGTGTTGCTTCAGGATCTGTATGGCTCTTGCCCTTCATATACATTACGCACTCATGAAGACCTGCGTATCCGAGAGATATTGTTGAATATCCGTCGTAAAGAAGTCTGTCAATCTTCTCACCCTTTTCGAGACGTGCAAGCGCACCGTTCTGCCAAAGGATTGGAGCAACATCTGAAGATGTTCCGAGAAGTCTCTCATGGCGGGCACGAAGTGCTCTGTGGCAGAGTTCAAGTCTCTCTTCCATAATCTCCCAGAATCTCTCTTCGTTTCTCTCTGATGAGCAAGCGATATCAACAAGGTTTATAGTAACAACGCCCTGGTTGAAGCGTCCGTAATATCTGTGCTGGCCTTCTTTATAGTTTTTGGCCTTTGCGATGTTGCCGACTCCGACATCTGTAAATCTGTCAGGTGTAAGGAAGCTTCTGCAACCCATGCAAGGATATACATCGCCCTTAAGCTCTAACATCATTTTCTCTGAAATATAATCCGGTACCATTCTCTTGGCGGTACATCTTGCTGCAAGCTCTGTAACATCCCAGTAAGGTGAATCCTCTGTGATGTTGTTTTCCTGAAGTACATAGATGAGTTTCGGGAATGCAGGTGTGATATATACACCCTTTTCATTCTTAACGCCGAGGATTCTCTGGCGAAGCATTTCCTTTATTACGAGTGCAAGGTCATCTCTTGTTCGTCCTTCAGGTACTTCATTTAAGTACATATATACTGTAACGAATGGCGCTTGACCGTTTGTGGTCATAAGAGTGATTACCTGATACTGAATCATCTGTACGCCGCGCTTGATTTCTTCCTGTACGCGAAGCTCCGCAACTTCGTTTACTTTCTCGTCATCAGCCTCAATTCCGGCTGCCGCAAACTCGTCTTTAACGGCTTTTCTGAGCTTTTGTCTTGATACATCTACAAATGGCGCAAGATGTGATAAAGTAATGCTCTGTCCGCCGTACTGGCTTGATGCAATCTGAGCGATTGACTGAGTCGCAATGTTACATGCTGTAGAAAAGCTCTTCGGTCTTTCAATCATAGTCTCCGAAATAACTGTTCCGTTCTGAAGCATATCCTCTAAGTTTACAAGACAGCAGTTGTGCATGTGCTGTGCAAAGTAATCTGCATCGTGGAAATGAATGATACCTTTTTCGTGTGCTTCCACAATATCCTTAGGAAGAAGAATTCTCTTTGTGATATCCTTTGATACCTCGCCTGCCATGTAGTCACGCTGTACGGAGTTGACTACAGGGTTTTTGTTGGAATTCTCCTGCTTTACTTCCTCGTTGTCACATTCGATAAGGCTAAGAATCTGCTCATCTGTAGAATTTGATTTTCTGATAAGAGCTCTCTTATATCTGTATGTGATATAACTTCTTGCTACCTCGAATGCTCTCTGGTTCATGATCTGATCCTCGACCAAATCCTGAATTTCCTCGACACTTAAAGTACGGTTAATACCCTCACAGATTCTCATTACGTTTGCGGAAATAACAAGTATCTGCTCTTTTGTCATCTTCTCCTGATCGATAACGCTGTCATTTGCACTTCTTACAGCATCAACGATTTTCTCGAGATCGAACTCAACTTCCTGTCCGCTTCTCTTAATAATTTTCATCTTTCAACACTTCTCCTCTCACAAATTTTTCCCTAACTATAATGTTATATTTAAGCCTTTTAGCGTTCATTAAGGCTTTTTCACGTGGGCTTTTGTTTTATTGTCTATGATGATATTACAATATATAGATTTCATTGTCAAGAACAAACACAAGATATAGTAGTTATATTTTTATTTGCCCTATTATGTATAAAATGCATAAGAAAACCCTCTTTACCGCAAAACCTGCGATAAAGAGGGCTTTTAAGAGGCTTTTATTTATTTTTTGCCCCATCCTTTTTTCTTTTTCTTTGGCTCATCTTGTTGCGTAGCACCTTTTCTCTCCGCTACATGTAGTGTGTCACCGTTTTTTTCATCAAATTTTTTCAAGAGCTCTTTTGACTCTGCATCAAGATGAACAGGTGTCTGGATTACAAAGGTTACATACTGGTCACCTCTTACATTAGGTTCTCTTAAAAGAGGTACACCCTTGCCTTTGAGCCTTATTCTTGTATCAGTCTGAGTACCGGCCGGTACATTATATACAACATCTCCGTCAATTGTCGAAATAAGCACTTCTCCGCCTAAAGCAGCCTGTGCAAAAGAAAGAGGAGCGGTTGAGAAGAGGTTGACATCTCTTCTTTGCAAAATCGGGTGATCCGAAACATTTACTTCTACAAGCAAATCTCCTCTAGGTCCGCCGTTAAGTCCCGGCTCGCCTTTATCCCTAATTCTTACGCTCTGTCCGTTATCAATACCGGCAGGGATATTTACGACAATGCGTTTCTTATTTGCAACATAGCCCGTGCCGTGGCAGTCAGAGCATTTTTCTTTGACAATCTTGCCGCTTCCGTGACAATCCGGGCAGGTGGTAACATTCTGAACCATACCAAACATAGAACGGCTCGTCATAACAACCTTTCCTTTACCCTGACACTTAGGACAAGTCTCCGGTGTTGTTCCCGGCTTTGCTCCGGTGCCATGGCACTTCTCGCACTCATCCTTTAATGTGATTTCTATTTCTTTATCTGTACCAAATACCGCTTCTTCAAAAGAAATATGTACTCTGGCTCTTAAGTTTTGACCTTTTCTCGGACCTGTCGAAGTCGAACGCGAAGATGAACCGAAGCCGCCAAAGCCGCCGCCACCGAATAAATCTCCGAAAATATCTCCGAAGATATCCGTAAAGTCCATGCCGGAGAAATCGAATCCTCCACCGCCTCCGCCGTTTTCAAATGCCGCATGACCGAACTGATCGTACTGACGGCGTTTTTCGGCATCGCTAAGTACAGCGTATGCTTCCGAAGCTTCTTTAAACTTAGCCTCTGCGTCAGCATCACCCGGATTCATATCCGGGTGATACTTCTTGGCCAGTTTTCTGTATGCTTTTTTTATGGTGTCGTCATCGGCATTCTTCTCAATGCCTAAGACCTCATAATAATCTCTCTTTGTCTCAGCCATAGTTATTTAAATTAGACCTCCTTGAAGTCTGCATCTACTACATCATCAAATCCTTCAGCGCCTGCTGCATTATCTGTTGCATTTCCGGCTGCCTGTCCCATATCAGGACCTGCTCCCTGAGCACCTGCTGCGCCCTGAGCCTGCTCATACATCTTGGCAAATACGCCCTGAGCTGTATTCATAAGTTTTTCTTTAGCGGCTTTGAGCTCATCAAGGTCTGAATCAGACATTTCTGTTCCTTCAGGATTTCTGTCTAAGATAGCCTGTACTGCATCAATCTCTGCCTGTACTGAAGCTTTCTCATCATCACTAACTTTATCTCCAACCTCGTCAAGTGCCTTCTTTGTCTGGAAAATGAATGCATCGGCATCATTTCTTGCATCGATAGCTTCTTTTCTCTTCTTGTCCTGAGCTTCGAACTCTGCAGCTTCTTTTACAGCCTTCTCGATATCATCATCTGACATGTTAGAACCTGCTGTAATTGTGATGTGCTGCTCTTTACCTGTTCCAAGGTCTTTAGCGGATACATTAACGATACCGTTTGCATCGATGTCGAATGTAACCTCGATCTGAGGGATTCCACGAGGAGCAGGAGCAATTCCGTCAAGTCTGAACTGTCCGAGCTGCTTATTGTCTTTGGCAAACTGTCTCTCACCCTGTACTACGTTGATATCAACGGCTGACTGGTTATCTGCTGCTGTAGCGAATACCTAGCTCTTCTTTGTAGGAATTGTTGTGTTTCTCTCGATAAGTCTTGTAGCTACGCCACCCATTGTCTCAATTGAAAGTGAAAGCGGTGTAACGTCAAGAAGAAGGATATCGCCTGCACCTGCTTCTCCGCCGAGCTTACCGCCCTGGATAGAAGCACCTAAGGCTACACACTCATCAGGGTTAAGTGACTTAGAAGGCTCTTTGCCTGTAAGCTGTTTAACCTTATCCTGTACTGCAGGGATTCTTGTTGAACCACCAACAAGGAGAACCTGTCCAAGCTCAGATGCTGTCATTCCGGCATCCTTAAGAGCATTCTGTACCGGTACTGCTGTTCTTTCTACAAGATCATGTGTAAGTTCATCGAACTTAGCTCTTGAAAGGTTCATATCGAAATGCTTCGGTCCTTCTGCTGTTGCAGTGATGAACGGAAGGTTGATATTTGTTGTTGTTGCTGATGAAAGCTCTTTTTTAGCCTTCTCTGCAGCTTCTTTAAGTCTCTGGAGAGCCATCTTGTCAGCGCCGAGGTCTACGCCTTCAGCCTTCTTGAACTCTTCGATCATCCAGTCTGTGATTCTCTGGTCGAAGTCATCACCACCGAGTCTGTTATCACCTGATGTTGCAAGAACTTCGATGACACCGTCACCTATTTCAATGATAGACACATCAAATGTACCACCACCAAGGTCATAAACCATGATCTTCTGCTCTTTCTCGTTATCAAGACCGTAAGCAAGAGCTGCTGCTGTAGGCTCGTTGATAATTCTTTCTACTTCAAGACCTGCAATCTTACCTGCGTCCTTTGTAGCCTGACGCTGTGCATCGTTGAAATATGCAGGAACTGTGATAACTGCCTGAGTTACGCTCTCACCGAGGTAGCTCTCTGCATCGTTTTTAAGCTTTGAAAGAATCATTGATGAAATCTCCTGTGGAGAGAATTTCTTGTCATCAATTGCTACTTTATGGTCTGTACCCATTTCTCTCTTAATAGAAGAGATTGTTTTTTCAGCGTTTGTTACTGCCTGTCTTTTTGCAGGTTCACCGACAAGTCTTTCACCTGTCTTTGTAAAAGCTACGATGGAAGGAGTTGTTCTTGCTCCCTCTGTATTTGCGATTACGACCGGTTTACCACCTTCCATAACGGCAACGCAGCTGTTTGTTGTTCCTAAATCGATTCCTATTATTTTACCCATTATTGTTTCCTCCTGTGAATTTTTATCTCTTTCAATTTTACTAATTGGCTACTTTAACCATACTGTGTCTTATTACAGTATTTTCTTTGTAGGTATACCCTTTTTGGAACTCCTCGGCTACAACGTTTTCACCGAATGAGTCATCATCTATATGCATAACGGCATTGTGGAACTCCGGATTAAACTCGGTTCCTTCTGCCTCTATTGCCTTAACTCCGGCTTCTTCAAGCATCTGCATCATCTGTTTGAATACCTTGTCCATTCCGTCTACAAAAGGATCGGCCTTCTGCTCGTCTGAGACTGTTGCAAGTGCTCTCTCAAAGCTGTCAACAACCGGAAGAATCTTTTCCACCATTGTTATGGCGCCTCTGTCAAACTGCTGCGCCTTTTCTTTTTCCGTCCTCTTTCTGAAGTTATCAAACTCAGCCATCTGACGGGTAACTCTGTCTGTAAGTTCTTCTATCTTCTCGTCTTTTTTGTCTTTCTTTTCTTTTTTCTTTTTCTTTGGTTTTTCTTCTGCTTTATCTTCAGAGTCTGCAGAGCCGTCTTCAGCCTTGTTTTCTTCTGCGCTTTCTTCTGCGCTTTCTTTTGCGCTTTCTTCGGCCTCCTTAGCTTCCGCTTCGTTTGCCTTTTCTTCACATGCGGCTTCTTCTGCTATATCCTCTTTGATATCAGTATCTTTATCAGCCAAACTTCTTTACCACCTTTCTATTCTTTCCTAAATACCTCATCAAGCTTGCTTCTTACGGTATTTAAGTTATCAACTACATTTTCATAGTCCATTCTCTTCGGTCCGACAATGCCTATCATACCTTTTACATTATCTCCGAAATCATAGGTTGCGGTTACTACGCTGCAATCCTTTAAGGAAGCTACCGGCGTCTCATCTCCGATATATATCTGCAGCCCCGTCTCACTCTCGAGAGAATCCGTAATAAGGCTCGCAAGTCCCTCTTTTTCCTCAAGAGTATTCAAAAGCTCCGATGCGCGTTCTCCGTTTGAAAGCTCAGGGTATTTGAAAATGTTGGTCTTTCCGCTCGTATATACCTTCAAATCATCGTCTTCGTGGATAGCCTCGGCAACTATGTCAAGAACATCACTAACGACTCCGCTGTGTATTCCTGCCTGTTCTTTAAGCTGTGCTATAGTTGCAAGATTGATCTGCTCAACCGAAAGCCCGTTTAAAGAAGCATTAAGCATGAAGTTAAGCTTCATCAAATCTTCGCTGTCAACCGGCTCTCCTACTGTAATCATTTCATTTTTAACGCGGTTTCCGTCAAGCACTATTACCGCAAGCACATGACTCATATCGACGCTTGAGAGCTGAATGAACTTGATTTTGCTTCCCGATAAAGCCGGCGCCGAAATCATTGTCGTATAGTTTGTATTGTCGGCGAGCGTTTTAACCGCCTGCATGAGAAGCGCTTCGAGCTTGTCGGTGCGTTCTATCATCATGTCTTTTACTTCTTTGATTTCTCTGTCCTGCTTTACGACCATATTGTCTACATAGAATCTGTAGCCCTTGTCCGTAGGTATTCTGCCCGCAGATGTATGTGGCTGGACAATGTATCCCATTTCCTCCAAATCAGACATCTCGTTTCTGATTGTCGCAGAGCTAAGCGAAAGCTCAGGATCCTTTGATATCGTACGGGAACCTACCGGCTCGCCGGTCTCAAGATAATTCTTTATTATTACATTAAGTATCTTTGTTTTTCTTTCGTCTAATTCCACTCTGTAACCTCACCACCTTCGGTCTCTGTTAGCACTCACTTAATTGGAGTGCTAATTTCTACTTACCTAATGTACCACCATCCCGCCCCAATGTCAACATTATAAATATAAAGTTTTTGTAAATATTCTAAATAATATTTTGCACAAGAAAGCATGTTGCTTGCAACATGCTCGCGCCGAGCGCGGTTGCTGAAGGCAACATATTCCTATCGCGCGAGTGCGCATCCATAGCGGAGCGCTTTTTATGATATAGGAATTTCGGAGAAATTTCCTATATCATAAA
>JAILQM010000132.1 GCA_024698965.1 Eubacterium sp.
GAGTCGCACATGAGTGCAAGCACGCCCTTTTTACCTATTTCTCCAAACCTCTGCAAATCTATTGCATCACCGAAAACCGGAGTATAATCCACCTTAAAGTCTCCCGTATGTACCACAATACCTGCAGGAGAATATATCGCAAGAGCTGCCGCATCCTGAATCGAGTGATTCGTCTTTATAAATTCCACCCTAAAGCAGCCAAGGTTAATTGACTGACCATAGGATACCACTTTTCTTTTTACCTTGTTTAAAAGATCATGTTCTTTTAATTTGTTGTCAATAAGCCCAACAGTGAGCTTTGTAGCATATATAGGTACGTTTATTTCCTTTAAAACGTAAGGAATTGCACCGATGTGATCCTCGTGTCCATGAGTGATGAAGAATCCCTTCACCTTATCATAATTATCCATAAGATATGTAATGTCCGGAATTACGAGGTCTATTCCGAGCATATCATCCTCGGGGAAAGCGAGTCCGCAATCCACCACAATAATACTGTCTTCGTATTCAAAGGCAGTAATATTCATTCCAATCTGCTCTAAACCGCCGAGTGGAATGATCTTCAATTTGGAATTGTTAGTTTTTTTCAAGTTTTCCTCCTATTCAAAAGTCACATCATCCAAGATTTCCATAAAAATACGGGAAATGGCATCCATTTCCTTTTCATCATCTACGATCTCGTATGTGATTTCTTCCTCGCTTCCCGGAAGAGCTTTAAGGATAAGTGCTTCCGAATCCCCTTCCTCTTCAAGGGAAACAAGTAAATATGTTATTCCGCTTAAAACAGTCTCCTCTATTACATAAAGTTCTGCTGTTTCACCGGTTTTCGGGTCTGTAAATAAAAGTGATTCCAATTTCTCTAAGCCTCTTGTCTGTCCAGATACTGCTGCAGAATTATCTGCGCCGCAATCTTATCAATGACAGCTTTTCTGTTCTCGCGTCTTACTCCGCTTTCTATAAGAATTTCTTCCGCAGCCACGGTTGTAAGTCTCTCATCTTCGAGCTCAACGCTTATACCGAGCCTTTTTTCAAGCATATTTTTAAACTCTTCCGTTTCCCTGCAACGCTCACCTTTGCTTTGGTCCATATTCATCGGAAAACCAAGCACTATCTTCTCTGCTTCGTATTCATTTACGAGCTCTTCTATTCTTCTGAGTGTGCTTCTTAAATGGGTGGGATTTTTACGGAAAATCGTTTCAAGCGATTGGGCAGTCAGACCTAAGGGGTCGCTGATTGCAACTCCTACAGTCTTTGTACCGTAATCAAGTCCTAATACTCTCATATTACTTAAGATTATTCTCAACGTAAGAGCGGAAGATTTCTTCTACAATCTCGTCACGCTCTACCTTCATAATAAGGCTGCGGGCATTGTTGTAGCTTGTAATATATGTCGGGTCTCCGCTCATGATATATCCAACAATCTGACTTGTAGGATTATATCCTTTCTCGGAAAGCGCCGCATACACATTTGCAAGCACATCAGCCACTTTAGCCTCGGGTTCTTTAACCGCCTTAAAAAATTGTGTATTGTTTAAATCCTGCATGAAAAGTCTCCTATATTGCAAAATCCGATATTCCTATATATTCTACTACTTATCCACATCAAATTCAACTCTAAATCTATATCTTGGGCTTAACCTCTCCGATTGTAAAATCGTCTCCCGACGCATAAGATATAAATGTCATAACGATTATAAGCAAAAGAAGAAGTATCATAGGAACGCTCCAGCTGTTTGTCACATCATATATTTTTCCAAGTAAAGTAGGTCCCGATGCCGCAAGAATATATCCCAAAAACTGAGACATTCCCGCAAGCGCAGAGGCCATCTTGCCGTCTGCCGCTCTTAAAGTAATATCAACAGTTGCAAGAGATGTGGAAGATCCCGCTCCAAGTCCCGCAAGGCAAAGGGCTGCTCCTATCACAAAAGGAGAAGTGCCGATATAGAGCATAAACATTCCCGCAAAATACACCGCCGCCACAAAAAGGGCAATATTCTTTTGGTTTTTCATCTTCTGTGCGGCTATCGGTACCAAAAACGCCATCGGAAGTCCGGCCATTTGGTTAAGAGTTGTAAAGCCGCCTGCCGCAGATGCGCTAAGTCCTTTAGAGACAAGGATTGTCGGAAGCCATGCCACGAAACAGTAGTATAAAAGCGACTGAAGTCCGTAGTAGGCCGCAAGAATCCATGCCATAGGATAGCTGTAGATTGATCGGGCGTTTTCTTTGGCATCTTCAGCTTTTTCTTCAGAGCTTTCAGCCGGAGTAAGCTTTCCCATAAAAGCCCACCAAAGCATGGTAAGAGCAGCAACAACGATCCACATAAAAAGCGTCATCTTCCAGCCTATGCTGTTTGCAAAAGGCACGCTTATCGCTGCCGCGATTCCGGAAAATACGGCCATGGATACGACATATACTCCCGTCGCCATTCCTTCGTTTCCGGGGAATTTCATCTTGATAATTCCCGGCGTAAGAACGTTTCCGAAGGCAATGCCCACTCCCATAAGAGCAGTACCTGCGTATACTCCCGCGCTTCCCGCAAATGACCTTACCAAAATTCCGATTGCCAAAACAAAAAGCGCCGATATAAGCGCCCTGCCAAAGCCAAGCTTTTTGGCTACCACGGTTACAAAAGGTGATACAAATGCAAATGCCAAAAGAGGCAGTGTTGTTATCATACCCGCAGCCGCAGATGATAAATTAAGATCCGAAGATATATTTCCTATAAGTGTTCCAACCGCAGTAATCGGCGCCCTTGATACGGCGCCGATTAGTATAATTCCGATGAGAACGGTAATGTTTATTTTACGTTTTGAAGGCATAAGCCCATCCTTTCTATTTCTCAGATAATATCAGATTGCGGACGCCCTCAACTCCGACCTTTACGGCAGGCTCAATGTCGTGAGTTATCGGATTGGACATTCCCGCTTTTTTGCGCTCCTGATTACCGAGAGCGACAAGTACTGTGGCGGCTCTTACCCCAAGAGCTGCAGCTACGATGTATAAGGCAGCCGACTCCATCTCAGATGCCTTACAGCCGAGCGCCCGCCACGCATTCCACTTATTCTCAAGCTCATAGCCCACCGGCATACGAGACGGTTCATGCTGACCGTAGAACGAGTCCTTGCATTCCGCAACTCCGAGGTGATAATTGTAAGGCAGACCTTTTGCCGCCTCTGCAAGCGCCATCACACACTCATAATCCGCAACAGCCGGATATTCGATAGGAGCGTATTCTTTGCTCGTACCTTCCATTCTGACTGCTCCTGTTGCTATAACTATATCTCCGCCCTTTACGTTAAGATCGATTCCTCCGCAGGTACCGACTCTGATAAAGGTATCGGCATCACATCTTACGAGCTCTTCTACCGCAATAGAAAGCGACGGTCCGCCTATGCCCGTTGAGCAAACGGATACCATCTCTCCTTCAAGATATCCCGTATAAGTAGTAAATTCACGGTTTTGTGCGACTTTTTCCGGATAATCCAAAAACGATGCTATTACCTCGCATCTTCCCGGATCTCCCGGAAGAAGGACATATCTTCCTACATCTCCCGATTTAAGTTTAATGTGATACTGTCTTCCCGATTCATCAATATAATCCATAGCATATCCCCCTTTTACATCTTAAATAATGTATTTTTCAACCGCTTTTATTATCTCATTTTCATCTCCGTCATAGTGAATAACGAAGTCCATCGGCTGAGATAAATCCATCGATAATACGCCGTTTAGCGACTTTCCGTCCACAGCATAATGCCCCTGTCTTAAATCAAAGTCTCCCTTGTAGTCCAAAATAATATTTGTAAAGTCCTTTACCGCTTCTACATCCGGCAAACTAACTTTAACCTTTTCCATAACCGGTCCTCCTTAATAGTAATAGTTGTGTTATAATCTTTGCTTTGTGCTATAATGATAATAAAATTTTTAGGAGACAATGTCAACATGGATGAAACTACAATCATAGCTGATATGTCTGATTTAAGAGGCCGCGGCAAAAGAGCCGCCCTCCATAATTTAGGCTGCAAAACAAATGCATACGAAACCGAAGCAATGGCCGAAATCCTTAAAGATGACGGCTATACTATAGTGGACTTTTCCGAAAAAGCTGATGTTTATGTCATAAACACCTGCACGGTTACAAATATAGCCGACAGAAAATCCCGCCAGATGCTTCACCGCGCCAAAAAAATGAATCCCGAGGCGATAGTCTGTGCCTGCGGCTGCTATGTGCAAACAGCCGATATGAAAAACTTTGAAGATGATGATTCCATAGACGTTTTCATCGGCACAAATGAAAAAAGCCGCATCGCAGAAGGCATTGACGAATATATAAAAACAGGAAAAAAGGTCAAATACATAGCCGACCTTTCCAAAGAAAAAGACTACGAAAATATGAGGGTCAGAGTCTCCGAGTCTCACGCCCGCGCCTTTGTAAAAGTACAGGACGGATGCAACCGTTTCTGTAGCTACTGCATTATTCCTTTTGCAAGAGGACGCCTTAGAAGCGCGCGCCCGGAAGACGTTATAGAGGAAGTATCGGGACTTGCCAAAAGAGGTTTTAAAGAAGTCGTATTAACCGGCATTCACATCACATCCTATGAAAATGACGGCCGCACGCTTGTTGACCTCATATGTGAAATCGACAAAATTCCGGGTATAGAAAGGATTCGCCTCGGCTCTGTTGAGCCCGGCTGGATAACGGATGATGTGGCCAAAACCCTCTCATCTTTAAAATCGTTTTGCCCGCATTTTCACCTCTCGCTCCAGAGCGGATCTAAAAGCGTTTTAGAGAGAATGAACAGAAAATACACGCCGGATGAGTTTGCTTTAAAATGCGATATTTTAAGGAAATACTTTTTTGACCCGGCGCTTACCACAGATATTATCGTAGGTTTTCCGGGCGAAACAGATGAAGAATTTAATGAGACTTTACAGTTTGCAAAACGCATCGCCTTTTACGAAATCCATGTCTTTAAATATTCAATGCGCGCCGGCACCGCCGCCGCCAAAATGGACGGTCAGCTTACAGACTCCGTCAAAACAGAGCGTAGCCACCTTCTTATGGAAGAGGCCGCACGCTTAAAAGAGGAGTTTGAGTCCCGCCGCCGCAGCGCCTCATTAGAGGTCCTTATAGAAGAATACGACGGCACCGCCTATAAAGGGCATTCCGCTGAATACATAGAACTTACTCTCCCCGCAAAAGAAGGGGAGTATGAACTTGGGGAGATATATAAGGTTAAGTGGTAAGAAAAAGCCGGCACTTTCGTGCCGGCTTTTATCATCACCAATTATTATAACCACTGCTACTTCTTATCCCCACTCTTCTCAAGGAAAGGATCCATAGCAAGACCGCGGTTCTTGTCGCCATCAGGGTTTGAACCGAATACATAGTCGTTACCCGGAAGGATGGCATTAAGTACGATACCTGCGATTGCTGCGATTGCAAGAGCTGTAAGTGTGATTGATGTAGAGCCTACCGTAAATGTAAGTCCGTTAGAAAATCCAAGTCCACAAACAAGGATAACAGCTGAGATTACAAGGTTTCTTGACTTTGTAAGATCAACTCTGTTTTCTACTACGTTTCTAACACCGATGGCAGAAATCATACCGTAAAGGATGAGGCTGACACCACCGATGATTGATGCAGGAAGTGATGAAATGATAGCTGCCATCTTAGGAATGAAGCTTAATACGATTGCAAATCCTGCTGCAATTCTGATTACTGTAGGATCGTATACGTGAGAAAGCTCAAGTACGCCTGTGTTTTCTCCGTATGTTGTATTAGCAGGGCCTCCGAAAAGTCCTGATAAAGATGTTGCAAGTCCGTCACCGATAAGTGTTCTGTGAAGACCGGGATCTGATAAGAAATTCTTACCTACTGTTGCGGAAATCGCTGACATATCTCCGATGTGCTCCATCATAGTTGCAATTGCGATAGGAGCCATTACAAGGATGGCTGTAAGATCGAATTTGCAAAGGATAAAGTCCGGAACGCCGACAACTGCTGCGCTTGATACTGTAGAGAAGTCAAGTATAACGCTTCCGTCCGGATTGGTTACGCCTGCAGCATTTAAAGCAAACGCAAAGGCATATGAGATTACAACACCCATGAGGATTGGGATAATTCTAAACATTCCCTTGCCCCAAATGTTGAATATAATAATTACGCCGAGAGCTACGATTGCGATAAGCCAGTTTGTTGAGGCATTCGAAATAGCTGACGGTGCAAGTGAAAGTCCGATACAAATGATGATTGGTCCTGTTACAACAGGCGGAAGGAAGTGCATAACCTTCTCAACGCCTACAAGCTTAATTATAAGCGCTAAAACAAGATATAAAAGTCCGGCTACAACAATACCGCCGCAAGCGTAAGGGAGTTTCTCACCCATTGTCATATCGGCAAAAATACCTGTATCAAGATTAGCTACTGTTGAAAATCCACCAAGAAATGCAAATGATGAACCAAGGAATGCAGGAACCTGTAATTTAGAACATAAATGGAAAAATAATGTTCCAACACCTGCGAAGAATAATGTTACCTGAACGGAGAGACCTTCTCCTTCAAAATAAGAGTTTACCAGAATCGGCACTAAAATCGTTGCTCCGAACATGGCAAACATGTGCTGCAAACCTAAAATGAGCATTTTAGGCATGCCAAGTGTTTTGGCGTCGTAGATGGCACCTTCTTTTTTCTCTGACATTTTCATCCTCCTTTAAATATGCCCCTCAAGTAAAACTTGAGAGGCCTTTGCTCTAATTAACAATATTACATTAAATCTCGCGGTATATCAATCAGAAATTTAGTTTAATTCCGAAAGAACGACTTTCCCTTCCTTGCGGGTGCTTATCATATCAATTATTCTCTGATTCTCAGAGCCCCTAAATTTAAGCATGAGATTCTTTTTTTCCAAAATGAATTTCCCGTCCACAAGCATGTCAATATTATCAAGAATATAGTCGGTCTCTTCGGTATATTTTCTTTGTCCGGGCAGAAGATCGCTCTCATAAGTAAATCCCGTAAAAATCCATATGTCCCTATCAGGCACGTCTTCTCTCACGCGCCTGATAAGTTTGGCGACATACGGCTGATTTTCCGGTTCGAAAGGCTCTCCCCCTAGAATTGTGAGCCCTTGATAATACGGTCTTTTAAGCTCAGAGAGCAGCTTATCTTCTGTCTCCTTCGTATATTCGGCCCCGTAATTAAAATCCCATGTTTCAGGCTGAAAGCAACCTTTACAACAGTTGGTACAACCTGAAACAAAGAGACTCACCCGAATTCCGGGTCCGTTCGCACAGTCTGCTGTGATAATTTCTCCGTAATGCATATCCTATGCCTTCTGAAGTTCGTGGTTGGAGAGATGGATAACTCTGTCCTTAATCTCCTGAGTTCTGCCCTGATTCCAGAACTGTGTACCTATGTATCCGCAGGTACGACGTGCCACGTTCATTTTATCCTGATCTGTATTACCGCAGTTAGGGCATTTCCAGATGAGTTTACCATGCTCATCATTTACGATTTCGATTTCTCCGTCATAGCCGCATACCTGGCAGTAGTCGCTCTTGGTATTAAGCTCTGCGTACATAATATTGTTGTAAATATGTTTCATGAGTGAAAGTACAGCCTCGATATTATTCTGCATATCAGGCACTTCCACATAACTTATAGCTCCGCCCGGTGAAAGCTTCTGGAACTGAGCCTCGAAAGAAAGCTTGTCAAA
>JAILQM010000133.1 GCA_024698965.1 Eubacterium sp.
TACAAAATGCATGACAAGCATGCACCAAAAACATGTACTTGATAATACAAATTCATTTACAGAACATCTTTGAATATTTATTATGAATTTTTCATCCACATAAAAGCATAGCAATATTCCAAAACAGTTTATTATCTCTACAATTTCACATGTTATTAAAAGCCAGTAGAGTTTCCGCTTTATTTTTCCTTCAAAACATATAATACAAAACAATCCACTCGCTATCACTTTAATAACAACTCTTAATCTTGGAGCCAGGCATATTCCCACTACAACTATTATTCCCCATAATATCCCTGCGCATATAATTTTCTTTTGTTCCCTTATTCTTATCCCCAATATATCTGAAAAGAAAAAAATATAGCAAAATAACTCCATTATCATTTCTACAAATAAAATCACACCATTCGTCCTTTCAGCATTTTAATATAATATGTCCTATAGTTTTGTTCAAATTGATTTTTGTAACCACGCCCAATTCTTATCTTTTCACCCTCTCCCCTAATTATTACATAATCTCTGCTTGCCGATTTTATTGACATCAGATTGACACTGCAATCTCTTCTTATTCTCACAATCATCTCTGAATCTATGCGCCTTTCCCATGCAGCTAGTCTATCTGAAACAAATATAACTTTGTCTCTTAAATGAATTCTTGTATAATTTCTCTCCGCTTCTAAATATTTTATGTTGCTTAAAGGAACTATCTGCCTTTCTCCGTCAACCCATACATCTATAAGACGCTCTCGACCTTTCTCACGAATAACTATACCAATCCATTTTTCTATCTGTTCTTCTGTAACAGGCTTAACAGCATACCCTATAGTTTTTTCACCAAACGCATCAAATACATATTCATCATAAGATGAAACGAATGCTATCTTTCTTATAAAACAACTGTTTTCCAATATTCCCAGAACATCAATGCCACTACTTCCTCCCAATTCTATATCCAGTAACAATAAATCTATCATTTTCCGATTCTCAAGTAAAGCTTCAGCAGAATCATACTCTAAAACCATATATTCTTCTCTTACTTGCCTCTTGGTTTCCATTACCAATTTTTTTATCTGATTTCGATGAGCTTCGCAGTCATCACATATTGCAATAAAAATCATTATAATCCCCTCAACTCTATCCCTCTCTGATTATAATAAATCTAAAACGACCCGCCGGGTAACTAGTATCCCGACGGGCCATCTTTTTTACTTATAATATATTTTCAAATAATTCTTTTAATCTTAATTAGTTACGATCAGCTGCCATAGCATCGCCCCATTTGAACATTGGGATACAGAAGATAATACCTACTGCTACGATTGCATAAAGCATATACCAACCCATTGTATCATTAGCACCGTTAATGAATCCAGCCATAATCTGAGCTGCAAATGCCATTGGGATAAGCTGAATAGCCATAACAAATCTTGAAGCTGTTGCATACTCACGACGTCCAAATGCGTAACCGATTGAAGCAGGGTTCATTGTAGGAACACCACCTGTCATGCAGGCAACACCGAATCCCCAAAGTACAAGCATAGGTACGTTACAAGAACCTGTTGAAGCAACTGCTGATTTCTGAACAAGAAGTCCTGTAATAGGAATAAGTTCTGTAAGACCAAGTACTATACAAGCGATAGGTGTTCCAAGCTTATCATCGATCCATCCGAATACGAATGACATTGGGATACCGAGGATAGCACCAACTGAAAGCCACTTAGCAGCCTGTCCTACAAAGAGAACCATAGCGCCGGCGCCTTCAAGTCCGCCCATTCCTTCAAACATTCCGGCCATAGCACCTGTTGATACTAAGTCTACATGTGCTGTAGCAAGATGTCTAAACCAAAGAACCATAGATGCCATACAAGCATTGATAATGAAGTTGAAGCAACCGAAGTTAATAATCATAACCCAAGTCTTTGAATTAGCAATTACTTCACCAAGTGTAGCAACATCTGCCTGCTCTGCTTCTGAAAGTGGAGCATGGTCATCACCATCAGGGAAGAGTCCGTCATCTTCAGGCTTATCCTTAAGAAGAACTGCTGTAAGAATTGCAAGAACTACAAGGATAATAGCGATTCCATAGTAGAATGGACGATAATCTCCGCCAAGGCTTGTAGAGATGAATGTTGACATAACCGAAGTACCGATTACTGAGAACAGAGGTGAGCCCATTGTGATAATACCAAGAACACGTCCTCTGTATTTGATGAACCAGTTAGAAGCCATCATAAATCCGGCTAACTGGAAGCACTGTGCTGTAATACGGATGCAGAATAATGAAACTGCATATAATGTATAGTTACCTGATACTGATGCATCTCCTACAGCGGCTGATGCTACAGTTACATTTGAAACAGATGCAAGACCGTTTGCAAGAGCGATGCCCGCGCATCCTAATGCTGAAACGATGAAGCAAGGAATAAGAACCTTTCTAGGTCCAAACTTAATAAAAAGAGAACCATAGATAAAAGTCATTACAATAGCAACTACGTTACCTGCTGTAAGCGGAGCAAGTGTAGCTGCATCATTCCAGGCACTGAATCCCTGAAGAATGTTGATCTGGTCATTCTGTAATCCTGAATACATGAAATTGTAAACAATTCCGAGGATACAGAAAGCGATGGCATATCTGCCAAATTTGCCTTTAAACATATACTTTTTCCTCCTAACATATATTATAAGTATTATGCCGCGGTCTAAGACAAAGACCGCTGATTACAGTTGTATTATCTCAATTGCTAACAACTAATACAAGGACATTTTTTTAGATAAATGTGCCTTTTTTTTAGATTGGCCTGTATTTTTTTATGCACATCCCACCAAAAAAGCGCCCCAAACAGCCTGTTTTTTGTACATTTTGACTATAAAAACTTAAATATTTTTTATCATCTAAAAATAACTAAAAAAATGTACTTTTTTTATCAAAACTGTTATCCTTTTTATATGAATAAAACAGTTATAGGAATTCTCGCTCATGTTGACGCGGGAAAAACCACATTATCGGAAAGATTATTATATGAATGCGGCAGCATAAATAAACTCGGCAGAGTTGATAAGGGCGATGCTTTTTTGGATACACATTCTCTTGAAAAAGACAGGGGTATTACAATTTTTTCAAAGCAGGCTCTTCTTTCGCTTGGGGATTTAAGCATTACTTTGCTGGACACTCCCGGGCATTTAGACTTCTCGTCCGAAACCGAAAAGACTCTTCCGGCTTTGGATGCCGCCATTTTGGTTGTCTCCGCTTCCGACGGAGTCCAGGGACACACAGTTACGCTTTGGAATCTTTTAAAATATTACGATGTCCCTACATTCATATTTGTAAATAAAACGGATATGCCGGGTGCTTCCCGCTCCCTTGCCGATAAAGGCATTAAAAAATATTTCGGGGACAGCTGCATCTGCCTTTCGGATGAAGACGCAGATGAAAATATTGCTCTTTGCGACGAAGCCCTCATGGAAAGATATCTGGCAGGAGAAAACATTTCAGCACCCGACATTAAACATCTTATAAAAGAAAGAAAACTTTTTCCTGTTTACTACGGCTCCGCCCTTAAAGGCGATGGAATAGAAGAGTTTTTGAGCGGACTTAAAAGCTATCTTCCACACGCTTATAAAGGCGATACCTTCGGAGCAAGAGTATTTAAGATTTCCCGCGATGAGCAGGGCACAAGGCTTACTCACGCCAAAATAGAATCAGGTCAAATATCCGTAAAAGAACTCATTGGCGAAGAAAAGCTTAATCAGATAAGAATCTATAACGGCGTAAAATACGAAAACGTCAATACCGCAGAAGCCGGTGACGTCGTTTGCTTTGCCGGACTAAACGACACTTATGCAGGTGACGGTTTGGGCATCTGCCCACATTCTCCGGAGAAAAAACTTTCACCGGTTTTAAGCTATGAGATCATCCTGCCGGAAGGCCTTGATCCCATGCTCTTTTTGCCCAAGCTAAAGATGATAGAAGAAGAAAACCCGGAGCTTTGCATTACCTGGAACGAAGATTCTTCTTCCATCAGTGCGCTTTTAATGGGCGATATACAGATAGAGATTTTAAAAAGTCTAATCAGTGAAAGATTCGGCACAGATGTAACTTTCGGCAAGGGACGCATTCTTTACAAAGAAACAATCGCAAATACCGTAGAGGGCGTCGGCCACTTTGAGCCGTACCGCCACTATGCGGAGGTTCATCTTTTAATGTCACCTCTTCCTGCCGGAAGCGGGCTTTTGTTTGACACCGATGTCACAGAAGACGAACTTGCCAAAAACTGGCAAAGGCTTATTTTAACCCACCTTAAAGAAAAAAATCACCGCGGAGTTTTGACCGGATCTTTTATTACCGATATGAAAATAACCCTCGTTGGCGGACGGGCTCATAATAAGCATACCGAAGGCGGAGACTTTAGAAAAGCCACCTACCGCGCTGTGCGCCAGGGACTTATGCAGGCAGAAAATGTACTTTTGGAACCTTTTTACGAAATAAGAATGGAAATGCCGTCAACCGCGATTGGAAGGGTAATGACCGATATTGAGCAAAAATGCGGCCACTTAGAGCCTCCGGAAATATTCGGCGATACCGCTTATATAACAGGAAGCGTTCCGGTCAGCACTTTAGCCGACTATCAAAAAGAGTTTCTTTCATTTACAGGCGGTATGGGAAAAATGAGTCTTGCTTTAAAGGGCTACTACCCTTGCCACAATACGGAAGAAGTGCTTGCGGATTCTTCTTACGATCCCGAAAGAGATACCAAAAATCCAAGCAGCTCCGTTTTTGTTTCGGGAGGAGAAACTCTTGTCGTGCCTTGGGATGAGGTAAAAAACTACATGCACGTAGAAAGCGTTCTTTCTCCGTCAAAGCCTGAGGCAAATGAGGGAGATTATCCTCTTCCTTTAGAGCACACCTATGGCGGAGAACAGGAACTTTTGGAGATTTTCCAGCGCACTTACGGCTACAAAGGAGATGGGAAAGCCCAAAATCTCGACGGATATTTTCTGCACAATTACAACAGAGACTATGAAGAGAGAAAAAAGAGGAGCTACGACGAAAAGCCTCTGACAGAAGGCCATCTTAAACATATGCACAAAAAAGAAAAGCCTTCCGGAGACAAATACCTTCTCGTAGACGGCTATAACATCATCTTTGCCTGGGATGAGCTTAAAGCTCTCGCAGCATCAAATATGGATTCCGCCCGGGATAAGCTTCAGGATATAATGAGCAATTATCAGGGCTTTACGGGAGATACCGTTATTATAGTTTACGACGCTTACAGAGTGCCTGATCACGGAACCTCGGTCCAAAAGGTCGGAAACATACATATTGTATTTACGAAAACTGCGGAAACCGCAGATCAGTTCATAGAAAAGCTGGCTATAGATCTAAGACCTAAGCACAGAGTTATTGTCGCAACCTCAGACGGCATAGAACAGGTCATAGTAATGAGTCAGGGCTGTGAACTTTTCACAGCCCCGAGATTGCATGATGAAATCATCTCAATTAATAATCAAATAAAAGATATTCTTAATTAATCTTCCTTGCGGTACTTACTGTATCGCAGGGAAAACATTTTTAAGTGCCGGATAAATCTGCTTAAACTGAGCATACTTTTCATCGTATCTTGCTGTAAGCTCTTTATTCGGCTCAAGTGTATAAACTACCTTAACTATTTTTTCGGCAGCTTCTTCAACCGATTTATACTCACCGCAGGCTACCGCAGCAAGCATTGCCGCACCGTGTGACGGGCCTTCTTCGGTAGCTGCTATATCTACAGGTATTCCAAAGATATTTGCAACAAGCTCTCTCCAAAGCGGACTCTTTGCTCCGCCGCCAACGATCTTTGTTCTTTCAACATTAAATCCTATACTTCTTGCAACTTCAAGCGAATCTCTGAGTGCAAAAGTAACACCTTCAAGTACTGCAAGCGTCATATCTTTCCTTGTCGTGTCCATTGTCATTCCTGTAAAGGTTGCTCTTGCAAGCGGATTGTTTATAGGCGAACGCTCTCCCATAAGATACGGAAGATAGAATACATGATTCGTGCCGAGCTTTTTATCATAAGCCTGCTCGTTATCAAAATCTGTTGTCTTTAAAATATCTTCCATCCACCACTTATTGCATGATGCCGCCGAAAGCATGCAGGCAAGAAGATGGTATTCTCCGTTTGCATCGCAGAAAGAATGCAGTCCGTTATTAGGATCTACTCTGAAATTTTTCTGTGAAAGGAAAATTGTTCCGCTCGTTCCAAGAGAAGTATTGCATTTTGCTTCGCCTACCGTACCTGTAGCAACAGCTGCCGCAGCATTATCTCCGGCTCCTGCCGCAACTATAACGTTATTACCGATACCGAGTTCTTTTGCAACGCTTTCTTTTACGGTGCCGACCGCTTCGTAGCTTTCATAAAGCTTAGGAAGCCATGCCATATCAACACCGCAGATCTTGCACATCTCCTCAGACCATTTTCTGTTCTTAACGTCTAAAAGGAGCATACCTGATGCATCCGAAACATCCGTTGCATGTTCTCCTGTAAGCATATAAGTAAGATAATCTTTAGGGAGCATTATCTTTCTTATCTTTGCATAATTCTCCGGCTCATTTTCCTTCATCCACATAACCTTAGGCGCTGTAAATCCGGCAAAGGCCACATTTGCTGTGTTTTTCGAAAGCACGTCTCTTCCGACGGTCTCATTTAAATACTCACATTCTTTTATACTTCTTCCGTCATTCCAAAGGATTGCCCGTCTTATTACCTTATCGTCTTTATCAAGCGCAACAAGTCCGTGCATCTGACCGCCGAAGCTTATGCCTCCGAGCTTTGATTTATCTTCTCCGTCCAGTATTTCCTTGAGTCCGTTTATGGTTTCGCGGTACCAGTCCTCGGGACTTTGCTCCGACCAACCCGGATTCGGAAAATAAAGAGGATATTCTTTTGAAACAATTTTTTTAACGCTTCCGTCAGCATCCATCATAAGAAGTTTTACGGAAGATGTGCCTAAGTCAATTCCTATATAATACATTATTCTTACCTCTTAAAACGAAAACAGCCGCCTAAAAAGGCGGCTATCTCCGAATAATTTATTTTACCTTAATTACTGCTTTTACAAGGTCGGTCTTGTTATTTACCGCTTCATCATATGCTTTCTGAATATCATCAAACTCAAATTCATGAGTAACAATACCCTTTACGTTGATTGCTCCGCTTGCTACTGCCGCAATTGCTCTCGGATAAATGTTGCGATATCTGAATACGGATTTAATGCTGAGCTCTTTGTCCATAATCTCTGCAAAGTCATATTCAATTTTTGACTGAGTCGAAATACCTACAAGTGTAACTGTTCCGCCTCTCTTTGCAAGATGAGTAGTCTGACCGATTGTAACAGGTGAACCTGCAGTCTCAAATACCTGATCTGCCATTCTTCCGCCTGTAATTTTTCTGACTTCCTCAACAATATCTGCATCTTTTCCGTTAATTACATAATCAGCGCCAAGTTCCTTCGCCTTTGCAAGTCTTGCATCAACAAGATCACTTACGATAATAGTACCGCATCCGTGAGCCTTGCACGAAAGAAGTGTTGTAAGTCCGATAGCTCCCGATCCGAGAATGACAATCGAATCACCTACTCCTACTTCTGCCTGATTAGCTGCGTGCATACCAACGGAAAGAGGCTCTATCATTGCACCTTCAAGAGTTGAAAGTTTTTCCGGAAGCTTGAAGCAATAATCCTGCGGATACTCTATATACTGCATATTGCAGCCCTGTACAGGTGGTGTTGCCAAGAATACAACATCAGGACAAAGGTTATATTTACCCTGCTTACAGAATTCGCACTGTCCGCATGTCTGTCCCGGTTCAAGCGCTACCTTATCGCCGATCTTAAGGTTTGTTACGCCTTCGCCAACCTCCACTACAGTACCGGCACACTCATGTCCGAGCATGTAGTCCTGAGAGAGATCCACCTCATATGCGCCGACCTTACCGCTATGATAATAATGTACGTCAGAACCGCAGATACCTACATATTCGATTTCTACGACAACCTTACCCGGACCTGCCGTCGGTTTGTCGATTTCCTTTATTATCATTTTGTCCGTGCCACGCATGAACGCTCCTTTTTGCTTAGCCATTTAAGAGCCTCCTCTCTGATATGATTATTATCTTGTTATTTCGCCGTTTTCTACGTAAATCTCAATATATTCTTCTACATTGTCTGCATTGATTTCCGGTGCAGGAACGAAGTCGTTAACTTCTGTTACATCCATTTCACCGTGAAGAACCTTCTCTGCATACTGCATGTTAAGGTCTGCAAGGTCAGATGCTGACTGAAGTGCTGTAGCTGTAAGAAGTCCTTCTTCGATAAGGAGGCAGCCCTGAGCTGTTCCGTCTACACCATAAGCAAGGAAGTTAGCTGTTCCGTCTTCGTTGAAGTAGTCCGCATTATCACGAATAGCTTCGATAGCACCTGCTGCCATGTTATCGTTCATAGAGATAATAGCATCGATGTGCTCACCCTTCTGTACCCATGTCTCCATAAGTGTAAGAGCTTCGTCTGAGTTCCAGTTTGCAAAATCTTCACCGATGATATTTACATCATCTCTTACGCTGAAGAAGTATGTATCCCATGCTTCTCTTCTCTTATCTGCATGATAGTTTCCTGAAGGTCCTTTAAGAACAACAACGTTTGCTCCCTCAGGGATTTCTTCTACTGCACGCTGTGCACCAACTGCTGCCTGCTCTACAGGATCAGCATCGACTGTACCTGTGCCTGCCATAACTTCAAGACTTCCCGAACCATCAAGGTCATCCTGGTGTGTTGTTGGGTTTGTTGTGATTACAGGGATACCTGCATCAACAAGCTTCTGTACATACGGAGCCTGAGCTGCGTTGTTGTTAGACTGTACGATTACAAGGTCATACTGCTGTGTTACAGCATTCTCGAGAAGTGAGTTTTCTGTATCATCATCACCTTCTCCTGATACACATGTGAGTTCAATGTCATCATACTCTGCAGCTGCTCTCTGCATCTCATTTGTAAGCCATGCAGCAAATGTATCTGCTGATGCACGTGCTACAAAGAGAACTCTGTATGTAGAGCCTTCTGCATCTTCTGATGCTGTTGCTTCAGCACTCTCTGCACCTGATGTGTCCTCTGCCGAATTTCCTCCGCACGCTGCAAGTGATAATACAAGTGCGAGTGTCATAAGTAACGCCACTAATTTTTTCATATTTTTCTTTCCTCCTTAAAAAAATGTGGTTTATATCTAAATACGCGCTGGCGCATATTTATTCACCGTTTTTTCCCTCTTCATCAGGTTTGTTCCCTTGACTGTCCTCCTTGTTGTCGGATACCATTATTACTTTTCTTGTCTTACGCGACTTTGTAACTACGTCAAATGCAACCGCAAGAACAATGATGATTCCCTCAATAACGCTCTGGATATATGAGTTAACTCCGACAAGGTTCATAATATTCTCAAGGAAACCGATAATGAATGCACCGACTATAGTTCCCGGTACAGTACCGATTCCTCCTGTAAATGATGTTCCGCCGACAATTGCTGCCGTAAGACCTGTCATCTCATAACCAACGGCACCGTTTGGAAGTCCGGCATTATTTCTTGCCATAAAGATAAGTCCCGCAAATCCGGCAAGAAGACCGTTTATAAGATAAGACATATAGATACTTTTCTTTGTGTTGATTCCGCTTGCCTCGGCAGCATTTCTGTTACCACCTATGGCATATACGCCTCGTCCGTATCTTGTGTTGTTCATTACATACCAGATGATTACGGTTATTATAAAAACAATAATTACCGGTACCGGAATAAATCCGAGAACAACCTTCTGTCCTATATCTACAAACTTTCCAAGCTGAAGAATATTCTGTCCGCCTGTAAAGTAAAGTGCGATACCTCTGGCTATCTGTTGCATACCGAGTGTTGCGATAAACGCCGGTACATTAAACTGAGCCACAAAAAGTGCGTTGAACATATTACAGATAACACCGACTGCAAGAGCAACCACAATTGCAAGAAGCATATTTCCCGTGGCTTTGTATGTAGCTACCGAAAGACATCCTGCAAGGGCAAGCACAGAACCCACGGAAAGATCGATGAAACCACTTGTAATAAGAATCATTTCACCGTAGGCAATAAGCAGTCCCACGCAAAGCTGTCTGGCAACGTTCATAAGGTTTGTACTCTGTAAGAAGTACGGGCTTATAAAACTACATGCCAAAAACAAAACTATAAGCACGAAATAAATCGCGTATTTTGTAAAAATATTTGTTATATTTCCTTTATTCATGCCATTAATCCTCCACATTTTCATGCATAGCATATTTCATAATCAGCTCCTGGCTGAAATCTTCTCTTTTAATGCATCCTGTAATTCTTCCCTGAGACATTACATATATTCTGTCGCACATTCCGATAAGTTCAGGCATCTCCGAAGATACCATAACTATTGCGCGTCCCTGCTTTGCAATGTCGGTCATCAGTTTGTATATCTCAAACTTCGCGCCTACGTCGATTCCTCTTGTAGGCTCATCAAGAATCATTACTCTCGGCTCACACAAAAGCCATCTTGCAAGAAGAACCTTTTGCTGATTACCACCCGAAAGCGATGCTATCGGTGTATTAAGTGTCGGAGTCTTAACATTCATTTTGGAAAACATTTCTTTAACTTCTTTATTTTCTTTTGCAGCGTGTGCACGTCCTCCAAAGATAAATCTCTTAAGGTTTGCCAGCGAGGCATTTTCTTTAACGCTTCTTACCGGAACAATACCGTCTTCTCGTCTGCTTTCCGCAAGCATTACAAGGCCTTTTCTAATTGCGTCTTCAGGTGTTTTAATGTGTGTCTTTTTGCCATCTATATACACCTCTCCGGTTTCATGCGGATCAAGTCCGAATATAGATCTCATTGTCTCTGTTCTTCCTGCTCCCACAAGTCCGGCAAATCCGACGATCTCGCCTTCTTTTACATCAAAATCTATATCAGCAAAAATGTTTTTCTGGTTAAAGTTTTTAACCTCGAAGATTGTCTTACCTATTTCGATATCTTCTTTCGGATACGCATTTGTAAGCTTTCTTCCTACCATCCTTGCTATAACCGTCTCAAGGTCTATGTCCGAAGCTCTGTCTGTCGATACTACCATTCCGTCTCTAAAGATTGTAATATCGTCTGCTATCTGGAATACCTCGTCCATCTTATGCGAAATATATACTATCGATACACCTCGCTTTTTAAGGTCTTCAATCTTTTTAAAGAGCGACTTTACTTCTCTTTCGGTAATTGATGAGGTAGGCTCGTCCATAATGATGATGTCGGCGTTATTGTTTACGGCTTTGATAATTTCAAGCATCTGTATATCTGAAACAGTAAGCGTTTTGAGCTGCTGCTTCGGTCCGTATGGAAGATGCTCCTTTTCAATAAACTCTTTTGCCTCTCTGTGAACTTTCTTCCAATCCACCTTTCCGAATTTTCCTACCGGAAGTCTTCCGAGGAAAAGGTTTTCTTCAACCGTAAGCTCAGGTACATAATTAAGCTCCTGAGGAATCATGGCAATTCCGTGAGCCGATGCCTGAATGGGATCTTTTATTGTTACCGGCTGTTCATCTATATATATTTGTCCGGCGTCCGGCTTGTACTGTCCGTTTATTATCTTCATAAGTGTGGACTTGCCGGCTCCGTTTTCGCCGCACAGCGCATGTACTGTGCCTTTTCTAACGGCAAAATTTACTTTGTCGAGTGCCTTTACACCCGGAAAGGATTTTTCAATTCCGGATACTCGCAACTTAATTTCTTCAGCCATTTCTTCTCCTTCCGAAATAACTTTTTAAAATTACTTTCAAAAGTAATATAAAAAAAATTTCTCACTTTGTCAATAAAACACAGAGAAATTTATTTCCTGTGATATTTTTTTGTGCAACATGCACTAATTAAACGTTTACACTATGGCAAAATTTACAAAAACCCAAAGAGTCGGTTAGACCTCCTCTATAAATCGGCCTATGAAATTAAATGCCGCCCCTACCGCAGACGCATCATGTTTAAAACGACACGGGGTGAGGAAAAGACTATCTTCCTCAAACGGATTAAGAATACTTACCAAATCTCTGAGCTTGCCGATATATTCATCCATATATGCTCCGACATATCCGCCCAAAACTATTTCACAGTCATGAATCATCCTAAGGTTAACAACTGTAATTGCAAGATACTTAAGGTATTCGTCCATTATGGCTTCATATTTTTTGTTTCCGCCACTAAGCTCTTCAAAAAATTTCTCAAGTTTTCCGTCTGTATTGTCGGAAAGAATCTTGGCCGAGCAATACTCATTTACGCATCCCTTCTGTCCGCAGTAGCACTCTCTTCCGTCAGGCTCTATCCTCATATGTCCGACTTCTCCGCCTCTGCAGTGATCTCCGAGATACATAGAAAGCTCCGATCCTTCACGCTTTATGAGCGCCCCTCCGACAGAATTGCTTAAAAGAATATAGAATAATATTCTCGATTTCGAAGGTCCCGCATCTCTTTTTGTCATCTCGGCATATCCTGCAGCATTTGCATCATTATAAACTACCACCTTGAGTTTAAAATACTTTTGAAGCTTCTGCTGCACGTCCTCAGGTGCATCAATTACTTTACTGTAAATAACCTTTTCACCGGTTTTATCAATAATACAAGGCAAAGCCACACCTATACCCAGAACGCTTTTCTCTTTTATCTTGTTTTCCTTTAAAAGCTTCTCGGTTTTTTCCGAAATCTCCTTATAGCAAGCCGGGTTGTCGGCAAATTTAAATACCTCTCTGTCAGAAATACATACTATCTCACACGCAAGATTTACGACAGCAATCGTAATATGATTTTGAGTAATGTCTATACCTATGGCATAGCGTGCATTCTTTTTGCACTTATATCCTATTGCCCTTCTTCCGCCGGTCGACTCAAGCGCCCCAACAGTTTCCACAAGTCCGGCTTTAACAAGGTCATCAAGGTTTTGTGCAACGGTAGGAATACTCATCCCCGTAGCAATTGCCAGCTCCTGCTTTGATATCTCGTCTTTGTTTAGAAGATTTCTGTAAATAATGTTTCTGTTTAATCTTCTGAGTTCTATTTTGTTCACAAAAAACCCTCCACCACTTTTTAAAACTTCTTTATAAAGTATATAATAATCCACAGAATTAATTTGTCAACCCAAAAAAGGAGACGGAATTAATGATTCCGTCTCCTCAGACTGTAGAGAAAGACGATGCTGCAAAACTCCGTTTCGCAGTATCCTTTCCTTTTTTTCGAAGATTAATTTTTGGTTTTTAGTTCAAGAGAGCTATTTCTAGGCCATTTTCAATTCCCATTCTTGCTGTATTTTTGCAAGCTTCTTTAAATTCATACATGCAAAAGTAAGCGCGACCTTCATTCTCATGCGCGCTTTGCCATACATCTGTGTATATCTGAAACCATGATTCTC
>JAILQM010000004.1 GCA_024698965.1 Eubacterium sp.
CCCATCTCGGCAAGAGCCGATGTAACCGTTGAAGTTCCTAACACTGTTGCGTTTTCCACTGATGCGCCTACAACCGAAGCCTCTGAGCTTTTTGCCCAAGCTTCCGTTACATTTGCTCCGATACTTGTCAATGCCACAGCCGCAGCCAGACATAAACCTAAGATTTGTTTTGAAAAATTTTTTTTCATTCTTTTTTTCTCCTCTTCCTAAACATATAAAAAACGCAGTTGTAAAAACTGCGCTTTTTTATTAATCAAGGCTTTCGCCTTAATAACGAATTAAAAAGCCTACCCCTTAGTCTTTATATACAATTGCCGCCCTCACCCTATCTGAATCGGCAATACTTTCAAGATTTTCTATAAGTACAAGTGCAAAATCTATCGCACTTCCCATAGCCTGACCGGTAATAACGTTTCCGTCTACCGTAACCTTCTCTCCCGTAAATTCCTTAGCACAAAGATCCTTTTCGCATCCCGGATAACAGGTTGCGCTCCTCTCCTTCAAGATCCCTGCCTTACCCAAAACCGTAGGTGCCGCGCAAATGGCAGCCACTGTTTTACCGGCTTTGTCAAATGCCTTTATCTGATTTATCACTCCCTCATGAGCCATGAGGTTGTTTGTCCCCTGCATTCCTCCGGGAAGAATAATGGCATCGTATGAAGCAAAATCTATATCATCAAACATTTTATCAGCATAAAGAGTAATATTATGAGAACCGCAAACAGTTCTTTTCTCCATAATGCTGACAGTTGTAACATCAACTTCGCCTCTTCTTAAACAATCAACGACCGTAAGACCTTCGATTTCTTCGAATCCATCGGCCAAAATAACCAATGCTTTTGACATATATCTGCTCCTATTCTAAAAACTGAATTTGTCTGCAAAATATGCATCAAGTTCGTCTATCTTAATACGTTCCTGCTCCATCGAATCTCTGTCACGAACCGTAACACATCCGTCTTCTTCCGACTCAAAGTCATAAGTAACACAGAAAGGTGTACCGATTTCATCCTGACGGCGATATCTCTTACCGATATTTCCTCTGTCGTCAAATTCACAGTAATACTTCTTTGATAACTCTGTAAATACTTTCTCTGCGCCTTCGTTAAGCTTCTTTGATAAAGGAAGCACGCCTATTTTAACAGGTGCAAGCGCCGGATGGAAATGAAGCACGGTTCTTACATCAGGCTTATCCTCTGTACCGATGTTTTCTTCATCATAAGCCGAGCAAAGGAATGCCAAAACTACTCTGTCGGCACCGAGCGAAGGCTCGATTACATAAGGAATGTATTTCTCGTTCTTTGTATCATCAAAGTAGCTCATATCCTGTCCGGATACATTCTGGTGCTGAGTAAGGTCATAGTCTGTTCTGTCGGCTATACCCCAAAGCTCGCCCCATCCGAACGGGAATAAGAACTCAATATCCGTTGTGGCATTTGAGTAGAATGAAAGCTCTTCTTTATCATGGTCGCGAAGTCTCATCTCGTCTTCATTAATTCCGAGAGAAATAAGCCAGTCGCGGCAAAAGCCTCTCCAATACTCAAACCACTTGATATCTGTTCCCGGCTCGCAGAAGAACTCAAGCTCCATCTGCTCGAACTCTCTTGTTCTGAATGTGAAGTTACCCGGTGTAATTTCGTTACGGAAGGATTTTCCGACCTGTCCTATACCGAACGGAATCTTCTTTCTTGAAGTTCTCTGAACATTTTTAAAGTTTACGAAAATACCCTGAGCTGTTTCAGGTCTTAAATATACTGTATTTTTAGCATCCTCTGTTACACCCTGGAAGGTCTTGAACATAAGGTTGAATTCTCTGATGTCTGTAAAGTTATGCTTTCCGCATGATGGACAGCAAACATTGTTATCGTCTATGAATTTAACCATATCTTCTTTAGACCATCCGTCAACGCTTGTTTCAAGAGTAATACCGTTTGCACCGGCAAAATCCTCGATTATCTTATCGGCTCTGAATCTTTCATGGCACTCTTTACAATCCATAAGAGGATCCGAAAAGCTTCCGAGATGTCCCGATGCAATCCATGTCTGAGGATTCATGAGAATTGCGCAATCTACGCCGACATTATAAGGATTCTCCTGAATAAATTTCTGCCACCAGGCTCTTTTTACGTTGTTTTTAAGTTCAACACCAAGATTTCCGTAATCCCATGTATTTGCAAGACCTCCGTAGATCTCTGAACCCGGATATACAAATCCTCTGGCCTTTGCAAGTGCAACAATTTTGTCCATTGTCTTTTCCATCGTTTATCTCCTTCGCTATTTTCAAAATATTAAACGGCGCTAAAAAGCGTCCGGTATTAATTATAGATAATATAAGTAAGTCCGCTCTCAGAGCTTGCTCTTACCTGATCTTTTGCCACAGCCTTAGAGCCTGTAGCAGATACATAGCTTACACTCCCGGCTACTTTGACCAAAATGTCTTCTCCGGTAATTACGCAGTTTGAATCAAGCATATCTTTTACCGAATCTCCGGATGTATCTCCGCTGGCGCTTGAAGCATCAGCGCTCTCTCCGTTATCAATAGCCGAAAAATCAATATCAAAATCATAGCCTTCGGCAATGGCAGAAGCCACACTGCCCGCATAAAGAACAACTCCGTTAAATGAAGAATATGTCTCAACGCTGTCATACTTTATAACCATGCGTGCATAGCCTTCTTCGTCAACCGAAAACTTCTGAAGTTTAATCTCACCTTCATTCTCTGCGGTGAAAGTATCTATCTGTTCGTTAATGTAGTCTGTGAGTTCAACTTCATCATAATAACTTTCGTTAAACTCTTCGACACTGTAAGCAATAACGCTTCCGTCTTTCTTTATATATACGGCATTTTCATCGGGATCGAATTTGTTACCGCAACCCGAAATCATACATAAAAGCATAACTGCCGCAAGTAAAATACTTATTCTGCGTTTCATAAAGCGCCTCCTAAAAAAATACAACATTCAAATTATAATATTTTTACATCGCATTTTCAAGATATTATTCAAGAAATACTGTGCTCCTAAAATCGCGGTCTATATAAAACCTGAAATAATCCTTCATAATGAGTTCGAGATTATGCAACACGTTTTCTTTTACTTCAAAAGTATAGAGTTTGTCTATATCTGAAGAAATAATATATTGAAGAGTGTAAAGAGCAGAGCCCTCCATAAGTATTCCTCCCGGAACCGGACCGCAACTTGAGCATACAGCCCCTCCTCTTGCCGGAGAAAAATACTTTAAATCATCTTCCTTTCCGCATACACAACATTTAAAAACTTCCGGATATTCGCCGTTAATAACAAGGGTTTTAAGTTCGTAAATCACTCTTATGAGTCTGTTGGAAAACTTTTCGTTTAAAAGCGCCTTAAGTGAAAGATACATAAGGTTAAGCTGTTTTTGTGCGCCCTGATTCTCAACGCCGTAATAATCCGCCAGTTCCAAAAAATAAGATCCGTAGTAAACCGCATCAAGGTCTGTCGAAATTTCTTCAAAATAAGTCTTTATCTCGGCTTTACTTAAATTATATGCACTTTTCCCGCTTCTTAAATAAAACTTTCCGAACACAAAAGGAGCCGCAGCTGCCGAAAAAGAGCTGTTAGGTCTTTTAGCACCTCTCGCAAAAGCCTGAATCTTGCCCTTTTCTTTTGTAAGAATCGTAAGTCTTTTATCATATTCTCCAACGGGAATGGTATTTATAACCATTCCCGTCACTAAAATCAAATCTTCCACTTTAGAGTTCTTTCTTATCGTATCCGAAATTCTTAACAAGAAAATCCGAGTCTCTCCAGTCCTTTTTAACCTTAACCCAGATTTTCAGATTAACTTTACAATCAATCAGCCTTTCTATCTCGTATCTGGCGGCAGAACCTATCTTTTTAAGCATCTGCCCCTGCTTTCCAATAATAATTCCTTTATGAGAATCCCTTTCGCAAACTATTGTCGCATCAATATCGCAAATAGCATTTCCTTTTCTCCACTTCATCGAATCTACCGCAACGGCAATTCCGTGAGGTATCTCATCGCTTAAGCATTTCAATGCTTTTTCCCTTATCATCTCGGCCGCAATAGCCTTTACGGGCTGATCGGTTACAGTATCTTCGTCGTAGAAAGGATGACCTTCCGGAAGATATTTGAAAATGCTTTCTATTACATCATCTACATTATTGTTTTTAAGCGCCGATACCGGAATAATCTCGGCAAACTCATACTCTTTTCTGTAAGTATCTATTACGGCAAGAATATCTTCCTTTGCTATGGTATCGGTCTTGTTAATAACAAGAATAACCGGGCATTTAACTTTGGAAAGTTCTTCCAAGATATGTCTTTCTCCGCCGCCTATATACGTTGTAGGTTCAACAAGCCAAAGCACGACATCAACTTCTGTTATCATGCGCTCCGCAGCACTTACCATATATTCTCCGAGCTTATTTTTCGCCTTCATTATACCCGGAGTATCCACAAATACAATCTGTCCTCTTTCATCCGTAAAGACGGTCTGAATTCTGTTTCTTGTAGTCTGAGGTTTGTTTGATGTTATGGCAATTTTCTGCCCTATCATTGCATTCATAAGTGTCGATTTACCGACATTCGGTCTGCCGATGAGTGTGGCAAAACCTGCTTTTTTTTCTTCGCTCAAATTTTTTCTCCTACTGTAATACTTCGATATTATCGAAAAGGTCTTTATCTTCTTCTATACGGTTTTCATCGCCCACCGTACATCTGCAGTCAAAGTCAAGTATGGCCTTAACATAAGGCGCAAGGTTTCTGATTTCTTCTTTTGTGCATGAAAGAATTTCGTTTCTTTCCTTTTGAATATTTTCAACGGGTATCCCCATAAGGTAACCCATCAAAGAACGAACTCCCTTGCCGGCGGCTTTAAGAGGTGTATCAATCATGCTTATTGTGCCTATGATATATTTAAGCATATCCCTGTCGGACGTATCAAAATTCTCAAGATAATCCGGAATGTTTTCATATATTTTTTCCGTTTCTTTAAGATTGGGATCTCTGTAAGAAACAAAGAAGCTGTCTCCGTTTCTGTCAAATGCACTCGAGCATCCGTAAGCTCCGCCCTTAACTCTGACATTAAGCCACATGTATTCATAGCCCATAATCACCTTAAGTACGAAAAGGCTTCCCTTATGCTCAAATCCGGCATTTTTGTAATTGCCGCATCTCGCCACATAGTTAACCTTTGACGCGGTCTTAAAGCCTTCGTTTTTACGTTCCGTAACAAATTTTGCCGGAACATTTCTTAAAGGACTTGCGTCTTTTTTAACGGATGAAGCAATATCATTAATAAGCTCTTTTACTCTTCCTTCGTCATAGCCTTTCCCCGTAAAGCTAACAATAAGATTTTCAGGTCTTATGACATCAGACAAAAGCGATGAAAGCTTTTTCTTAAAGTCTTCCTTTTCGCCGTCAAAATCATCTGTAAGTTTTTTTATAACCTCGTAAAAATCAATTCCGCCCGTTAAATCTATTACCTTTGAGCTCTCGGAAAAATAAGACATAGCTCTTGTATAGGCAAGTGAATTTCCGGCAGAGCTTATCTGCATCTGCATACGGCTCTTAATCTGGAAAAGTATCTCTTTTAATCTCTTATCGTTTGTAAGGTCGGAACTTGTAAGTATTTCTTTTAAAATATCAAATGTCTTAGGAAGCTCTTCAAAAAGCGACTTAACCCTCATATTAAGCTTTGAATGAGTAGCATCATCCGCATCTGTATAAACCATTACAGATGTTCCTATTCCGCCCGTATGAATATTAATCTCGTTTGCAAGCTCACGGAAGGTATAATTTTTGGTATCAACATATCCGAGGCAGCTTGTGAGTATTGAAAGATAAGGCATATCTTCGGCCGGTACATTGTCTGTGTCAAAAAGCAGATTAAAATACGCAATACCTTTTGACTCTATATCATGGTAAATAACCGGAACATTTTCATCTACAATCCTGTTATAATACGGCTGACACTTTTTCTCTATATCCGAAAGCTCTAAAAGAGGTATCGATTTAAGTTCTTCATCAGTTGAAGGAATGCTCTGATACTCTTTAAGATGCGCTGTCTGCTCAACTATATTTTTTATTTCTTCATCGGAAAGCGAAGCCTTATATGCGGCAAGCTTTTCTTTTAATTTCGCATCGTTTTCGGCAGTAAGACCGCGCTTGGGCTCGATAATAACAACTGTTGAGTGGTTGTTCTCGAGAAGATATTCTTTAATAAGCTCCTCGTAGTAACCGGTGTTTACCTGCTCTTTTAAAAATGCATATATCTCATTTTCCTGCAAATGCATGAAAGGATCGTTTTCGTCATAAAGCCAGCTGTCCATAGCCGAAAGTCCGTAGAAAAGGCCGATTGGAAATCTTCCGGCATCGCCTTCTCTGTATCTGAATTCGTTTGCGTTAATACCGGCAAGAAGCGATTTTTCGTCTACGCCGTTTTTTACAATATCAGATAAAGTGTCTCTTATAACCTTTAAGAATTTATCCTTGTCTTCTTTGTTGGCACTTTTTGCAACAATAGAAAACATAGGCTGATAAATACCGTTATCAAAAGAACTCATTATATCTTTGCCTATGCCCGCGTCCAAAAGCGCCTGCTTAAGAGGAGCGCCCGGAGCCGATAAAAGACAGTAATCAAGAATTTCAAACGCAAGGTATGTCTTTCTGTCAAGAGAAGTTGAAACAGCAAAATTATAAGATAAATATGTATTGTCTTTTATACTGTCATCTTCTGTTACGGAATATGTTTTATAAACCTCATGCATTTTATCAAAAGGCTTTTGAGGCACAATTACGGTATCCACCTCTTTATATTCAAAGTTATTTAAATACTTCTCATCAATCCAGTTGAGTTTCTCTTCCATATCCATATCACCGTAGAGGTAGATATAGCTGTTTGACGGATGATAATATGTGGAATGGAATTCCAAAAATGTCTCATAAGAAAGCTCAGGTATAACCTCCGGATCTCCGCCGGACTCAAAACGGTATGCATTGTCCGGATAAAGAGAATTTAAAATTTCTCTTTCAAGCACTCCTTCAGGTGAAGAAAAGGCGCCTTTCATCTCATTATAAACAACACCGTTGATTTTAAGCTCATCATCGGCATTTTCAAGCTCATAATGCCAGCCCTCCTGTCTGAATATCTCTTCACGCTTATAAATATTAGGATAAAAAACAGCGTCAAGATATACATGCATAAGGTTCTGGAAATCCTTTTCATTTACACTGGCTACCGGATACATGGTTTTATCCGGATAAGTCATTGCATTTAAAAATGTGTTTAAAGAACCCTTTGCAAGTTCAACAAAAGGATCTTTAACAGGAAAGTCTTTTGAGCCGCATAAAACCGAATGCTCTAAAATATGAGTAAGACCACAGCTGTTAATAGGCGGAGTACGAAAGCCGATTGAAAAGACCTTATTTTCATCGTCGTTTGATACACAAAAGACTCTCGCCCCGCTTTTTTTATGTTTTAAAAGGTATCCGTCCGATGATATGTCGTCGAGACGTCTTTTTTCTATGAGTTCGTATGCTTTTATGTTGTTTATGTTCATTAAATCCTCCTTAGATCCTTCGCTTACGCTCAGGATGACATTTTTGCTACTGCTTGTCTTTTTCGTAGCTTACGGTAATTTGCGGATAAGGAATTTCGATGCCTGCCTCATCCAAAGCAATCTTAGCTTTCTCAAGATAATCCCAATATGTTTTCCAGTAAATATCTGCCGGCGCAAAAAATCTGACGCCAAGATCGACCGAGCTTTCGGAAAGTGCTCTTACAAATACATTTAGATCTCTGTCTTTAATAATACGCTCGTCATTTTTTACAATGTCAGCAAGTATATCCTTGGCCTTTTTAATATCCGCATTATAGCTGATACCGATTGTTATATCTGCCTGTCTTACGCCGAGTGATGTGTAGTTTACAAGAGATGAGTTTGCAAGCACCGCATTCGGTATTACTACCGTATTATTGTTAATAGTGGTAAGTCTTGTATAAATCATGGAAATATTGGAAACCGTGCCTTCATTCCCATGAGTATCTTCTCTTATATAATCTCCTACAACAAACGGCTTTTGCAATAGTATAAGTACGCCTCCGGCAAAGTTTGACAAACTTCCCTGGAGTGCAAGACCTAAGGTAAGTCCGCTTGATCCGAGTATCGCAACAACAGATGATGTGGCAATACCAAAAGTGGATACTATACTTAAAACCAGAACAAAATACAGTACAAATCTGATTACAGAACAAATAAACTGTGCAAGACCGTCTTCTATCCCAATTCTTTTAAAATGTTTTCTGATTCGTCCTATTATAAACTTAATCAGATTAATGCCGACTATAAGTACAACTACGGCAATGACTACTTTTATTCCAAGCTGAATCACTTTATTAATTGTTTCTTCCGTTATCATAAAAAACCTCTGTGATAAAATCATAACTCAATAAATGATTTTACCACAAAGGTTTCTCTTATGCCACATCCGTCATGTGAAATTTTATTATTACTCATCCATTGCTATTTAGCTCTTTTTATCTTTCTTTTCCTGTGTATGTCTACCTTTGCTAAAACGGATTAAATTTTGTGAATAAAAAGGCCGCTGCGAAGCTTTGGTTCAAACCATGTTGATTTTGGAGGCATAAGAAGACCGGCGTCGGCAACAGCAAAAAGCTCTCCTATTGATGTCGGATACATCGAAAACGCCACCTTTGCATCAAGACCGCATCTTCTCTCAAGCTCTTTTGTTCCCCTTATTCCTCCTACAAAATCAATTCTTTCATCGGTTTTAGGATCCCT
>JAILQM010000052.1 GCA_024698965.1 Eubacterium sp.
ACGCAAATAATCTCTATATCTTTCAATGTCTGGCTTATAACAGAATCCAACATTTGAGGCAGATATTTCTCTGAATTATAAGCTGCAATAACTACGGAAACTTTTATATCAATCATATCCATGCCATCTTTCTTTCTTCAATTCCTTTATTTAAAAGAACTTTTTTTCTTCCTCTGTAGTAAATAAAACTTCCAATCATTACATTATCAAAGGAATCCTTGTCACTGAGTACCTCATCCGGATTTTGAATCACATAGTCGTATTTCTTGCTTCCCCATATCTTTTCATTTGTATCCACAAGAGCAACGACCTTTGCTCCGCCATTTATCACACTGTCAATTGCAGCTCTAAGTCCCATGCCGCAACCATAAATAACGTAGCGTTTTCCTTTTTCTATATTAACTGTAGGTGCTGTATAAACCGTTTCCGGCGAGAACTCAAATACTTTTCTTTGTTCCCAGATTTTTGCTATCTCACTAATTTTTGTGAACGAACAAAGCTGTTCCTTGGAAATGGCGGCATATGACTTTGCAGCTCCGGACAAAAGCGCTACACATCCGCCGTTTTCTGCCTTAAAGTATTCGTTTTCCGTATCCTTACCAAATGCGCTAAAAAGCAGTGTTCCCGGATTTAATACCAACTCTTTTAAATCCTCGAGCACATATCTAAGTTTTACATTTCCCTCAATAATCATTACATATTGCTCGTAATGGCCTTTTCCGATAACACTATCAAGAGCCTCTCCTAGAGAAGCCTCTTCAGAATTGTAATACTTAACCAAGCTATCCGATTTTTCCATAATTTCATCTGACAATGCCTTTGGTACATATACCACAGCATTATCAAAGTGCTTGATATTTTCTGCCGCGCAATCCACTTCCTCAGGCTTGTCGATTACAATAAAGCCTATAATCTCTTTTTTTGTAAGGCTCGTATTTTCTTCATCAAATCTTGCGCTGTAACTTTCTGTATATGGCATAGCAGCGCTGAACCTTTTTCCTTCTGCCTTACTTTCTTCGGTGATTATTCCGTCATTTATCTCAACAACATTGATATGATCTGTTCCAACCAATCTGCTTCCTGTCTTTTTAAGTTCATCAAACATACTAGGCGAAACATCATATACAAGCTCGTTTGCATTTCTCATAAATGTCTTACAGGCAAGTCCGCATTTTTCGCACCACTGTAGTTGGTCTCCGAATTCTTCAGGTGTACGTTTCCACCATCCCGGCTCTACCGGCCAGCCACCCGGTCCGTCAAAAAGCATATCCAAAGAAGCTGCCATTTCACAGAAAAAAGCTCCTTTAGGAGTAATAGATGCACTCCATTCATTTTGAATCCAGCACTTATCTCTCATAGGTATCCATTCTTCATCAGATATCCCAAGATCTTTTCTCGTAATCAGCGACGGCTGATGATACATAGGTCTCGAATGATCGTTTAACGCCTGATACTGTGCCGTATCCTGAATCGTCTCATAATATTTTTTATAATTACCTTTGGTTGTAGCCCAAAGTCCCGGTCCGTCAACAGTCTGACGCATCACATCCTGGCATGGATATAAAAATGTATGCTCAAACTCCAAATCATGGATTCCATCCATAAAGTGTCTCTGTGGTCTAAGCATTTTATCCGTTAACATTTCAGGTTTTTTAGATGCCAGATACTCAGCCATTTTTTCAAACTCAGGGTTTAGCGTAGGTTCTCCTCCCATCATTCCAATGGTTCCTACATATCCGTCCAGTGAGTCTACCGCTTTCTTAAAGGTCTCAAAATCCATAAAAAAAGGTTTTTTGTAATGCCCGCAAAATCGCGTACAGTTCGAACACTGAAAAACACACGCATTTGTAACATCTATCTGAATTATTCTCATATCCTTAGGTGACTTCAATTGCTTACCTCCTTAAGTCATTATGGAGTATTAATATTTAGCATTCTCATGCCAGTTCCACGCATGCTCAACTATTGTATCTATATCGGCATACTTTGGTTTCCATCCCAAAACCTTCATTGCCTTATCACAGCTTCCGACAAGCTTGGCCGGATCTCCCGGACGCCTGTTAGCATATATTACTTTAAAATCTTTTCCGGTCACTCTTTTTACCGCATCTACCACCTCAAGTACAGAGGTTCCTTTTGCATTTCCAAGATTAAAAAAGTCGCTTTCCTTTCCTTCTTCGAGATGGTGCAATGCCAAAAGATGTGCGCTTGCCAAATCCGCTACATGTATATAATCCCTTATGCAGCTTCCGTCAGGCGTATCGTAGTCCGTTCCAAAAACCTTTATATCAGGTCTTTGACCTCCTGCCGCATCAAGCACAAGCGGGATAATATGTGTCTCAGGATTATGGCTTTCTCCTATCTCGCCGTCGGGATCGCAACCCGCCGCATTAAAATACCTAAGCACAACAAACTCAAGCCCGTAAGCCTTATGATAGTCCTTAAATATTCTCTCCATCATAAGCTTTGTGGCTCCGTATGGATTAATAGGATTCTGCGGCATATCCTCTGTAATCGGAACACTCTTAGGCTCCCCATAGGTTGCACACGTAGATGAAAATATTATTCTCTTACAACCGTGTTTTCTCATAACCTTTAAGAGATTTAAAGTATTTGCCACATTGTTGTAATAGTATTTTTCGGGCTCGGATACGGATTCTCCCACATAAGCAAACGCCGCAAAATGGAATACCGCTTCTATCTCATAGTCGGAAAATACCTTTTCGATATCATCTATATCGGCAAGATCTC
>JAILQM010000072.1 GCA_024698965.1 Eubacterium sp.
GGCTCGGTAATCCGTTACGGAAATTCCCTCATCCGGCGGATCTGCTTCCCAAAACTCTGCATCCGGCTTTCCATCCAAATCCTTTTTATAATAAGGAACCGGGACTACAAGAATCTCTGCAGAATTTTCCTGTTCCTCTGCAAGCTGTACTTCTCTCCGGTAATAAGGCTCCAATGCCTTCCATTCATCCATGCGGGAATAGAAAAAAGCGATGGCCTCCTCCTTTGGAAGACTCCTGGCAGCAGCTGCCCCAATCTTCATCATAGAAGCCCTCAGGCTCTCTCCGTCCGAAGCCTGCCCTTCTTTCACTTTCCCAAAATAAGAATACAAGTCCTCGCAAAAGTCTTCAATGGAATGGACAGTCTCTTCCACCCCTCTGCCCTTTCCGGACTGTTCAAGTTCATTCCCAAGGCCGATGGCCATTTCCTGTACCTTTGCAAGTAGTTGCAGAAAACTTTGGGTCTGTCCCTCCCGCAAAAGTTCATCTTCCTTATCCAGAATTATCTCCCAGATTGCCAGATGCCGTTTCACGCATTCCCGAAGCCCCCGAAGTCCCTCAGGCTTGCGAACCTTAGGACGGTTTAAATCCTCTTTCCGAAACAAGTACTTACCATAAGCCTGCCCGGTATGTTCCATGAGAATTGTCTCCTGCTCCCCATAAAAAGGAAAACCATGAGAATCCCAGTCTCGTATCGGTTGTATGTAATTTGGAAACTTCTTTTCCAGGAGACTGTCATACATAACCGGCACCGGAATAGTAGTGTCCTCAAAAGGCACTCGCACCATCTCCTGATAATATTCCTTCCGCATCTCGGAACCTTTGCCCTGCAGCCAGAGCGGCATACTCACCAGTTCATCCGCGTCCTCCTCCCGGCAAGACGCGAATACCCGCTCAATCTCCAATCGACATAGGTTCTGAGCCTCCCTACTGCTCTCCGCATTATCCAGCAAGCTTAAAACCTTGCTACGGATTCTCTCCTGCTCCTGTGCATCTCTGGGCAGATAATCCAGCGGAAACACATCGATTCCCACCGAAAAAGGACATCCATGATACTTCTTTCGAAATTCCTTATCAAAAGAAATTGCTCTGCTGTTTACCACACGGTTGAGAAACTCTTCGTAATCCAACTCCGTATGAATATTTAAAAAAGAATACCCATTCATCTCCTTTGCTGCAATCTCACGAAAGCGCTCAAAGTCAGACCGAATCATACAAATATCCAGATCATCGTCCCATGGGATAAACCCCCTGTGCCTTACGGCCCCAAGCATTGTCCCCCATTCAGCAAAATAGCCAATGCCATGTCTGAGACACAAAGCGTCAATATCCTTCAAAATAGTCAATTCTGCTGCCCATGCCTGTTTCATCACCCCGGGCACATAAAAACCATCCCGAACCTCCGGTTGTAAAAAATCCTCGTTCAAAGGAGTCTCCCCTTTCCAAACAATTTTTTAATATCTTACTTCCACCAGCGTCAGTCCTTTTGCCGGAGCGGTAGGTCCGGCCGCATCCCTGTCTTTTTTTTCAAGTATTAAAGGAATATCCTCAGGGCTTATTTTCCCTCCTCCGACCTCCATAAGCGTTCCGGCAATTATCCTAACCATATTATAAAGAAAGCCGTTTCCCCGTATTTTTATGGTTATAATATCTTCATCAGAGCGGCTTACGCTGCATTCATAAATATTTCTTATCGTGGTTTTTGCGGTATAATGCGGAGAGGCAAAGGATGTAAAATCATGCTCACCCACAAGATGGGATGCCGCGTCATTCATTTTCTTTTCATCTAACGGGTAATAATAAAAATGAGTGTCAAACCGCTCTAACGGAAGTGGCATTTTTCTGTTAAGTATTTTATATATGTAGGTTTTCTCCTTAGCATCATACCTCGGATGAAAGGAAGGGCCTACTTCTTCCGAGCACTGTACCACTATATCATCGGGCAGATAAGAGTTTATGGCAAATGCCACCTTATCCGCCGGCATGGTATGGTCAAAATCAAATGTGCATACCGCACCAAGAGCGTGTACGCCGGCATCGGTACGACTGGCCCCCACAACTCGAATATCTTGCTTAAAAAAAGAAGACAATGTCTCGTTTAACACCTGTTCTATTGTAATTCCATTTGGCTGCACCTGCCATCCGCAGTAAGATGTGCCGTCATATGCCACCGTCAGTTTTATTCTTCTCATAAATGTCTCCAATCGCACTTTGCTCATCCCCATAACAATACCCTGCAAATTCAGGTAATGCAAGCATAGCAGAATTTTTTATAAAATCACCGAACATTCTATAACATCTTTTTCTATATTTATATCCAGTTTCCCACCGTTTCTTTCTGCTATTCTTTTTACCTGCCCAAGTCCGTATCCATAAGAGCCCCTGTCTTCTTTGCTCGTACATTGTATCCCCTTGAAACTTTCATCTATGGGATTGGCAATCTTTATAACGCATTTTCCTCCCCTGTTTGCAAGATTGATTTCCACATACTTTTTTCCATTATACCTTTCGCAATATATCAGGTATAAAATAATATCCTGTTAATAACACAGCTATCCCCACCACCGGAATGTAACGCGAAACAGTGCGGTTTAAAACAAACCGCACTATCATATACATCATTATAATCTCATATATTCCCTGAATTACACTCAAAATCCTGCCCTATATACTCCTTATTAAATAATCATCGTAAACTTTATCAAACTGAGCGTCCAGTCTCCTTGAAACAGGGATACTGGCGCCGCCATATATTTCGACCCTGCCTCTTTCTATCATTCTTACAAATCTGAGATTTATAATATAACTTCTCTGACATCTGAAAAAATCGTAACCTTTAAGCTCCGATTCCCATTCTGTTATTGATTTGTTCGAAAAGCATTCGCTATCCTTACAATATATAACAGTTTTCCATTTTAATTGTCATTTTTTGACCAATACTTTCTAAGAAATATCCAATATATTCCCTCACATAAAACAAATACCTTTACAACAACATAATAAATATCAAACAATGGCTGCATTGACAGTTTCAGATTTTCGCTTTCTCCTAATCCAACAAAAAACACCATGGCCAAGCCGCCCACAAATAAAAATAAAGCTAATAAAACGCTAAGTTTTTCAAATATGTTTAATTTACTAAATTTATTCATTTCGCTTCATTTGCCTCCATTCATTATTATGCTTTCTCTCTCTTGAACGTGTCATCATCAATAATTAGTGTAGATATAATATGTATATGGGCCATATGTTTTGTTATTACTCGGGAGTTTTATTGTCCATGTATCTTTAAACTGAGTTCCTGATGACAACATATAATATTTATCGGTAACAACTGCCCCTACGCTCCTTTTTAATAGACAAAAACATAATCTATCCCTTCAATTGTAACACTCTCACTATAACCACTTTCATAGAAATCTACTTGTTCTATACCATTGGTTGATGCAATTACTCTTGTAGTACCAAAACTCGAAATTACAACTGAAGCCACAATTATCAAGGCGCTCATTTTCTTTAATACTATTTTCATTCTAAAACTCCTCCTTTAAAAACCATGTCCGCTTGTAGCATCTTATCCTTAATTCACTTATAACATCATAACCCACACATAGCAACCAAAAAGGAACGAACGGTTGAAAAAAGTAACGAAATGCAGTTTTTCTTCATTCATCTGCTCATTTTTATATAATTACCGAGCATTCAATAGCATCTTCCCCTATATTAATATCCAGCCTGCCGCCATTTCTTTCGACAATCCTTTTTACCTGACCTAGTCCATACCCATGGCTATCACTATCGGCCTTGCTGGTCTTTTCTATTCCGCTAAAACTCTCATCTATAGGATTAGCAATCTTAATGACACATTTATCTCCCGGATTTGCAAGATTGATTTCGACATATTTTTTCCCTTTATATTTCTCGCACGCCTCCACTGCATTATTAAGCAGATTTGTAAGCACTATACTTATATCATAATCCGACATTTTAGTATTTTTGATAGTACCAAACACGGTAAAATCAACATCACTATACGTATCTATAAATTTTGCAATTATTGCATCCAAAAAAGAAAGTCCCGAAACCACTATATTGCTATGCTCTCCTTCAAGTTCGTCAAGGAGTTTATCGGTATATGTTTTTATAGATTTGCAGTCGCCGGATTTAGCATAGTACCTTACCGCATTTATATGCGCTTTGATATCATGCCTTACCCTTCTTACCTCTTTTGCATCTTCAATATTCTTCTCATAATAATCATTTACCGCTTCAATATAATAATCCTTGGCGAGGTTGCTTTCCTTTAGTTCATCCCTTACTTCCATAAGGTAGTAAAACATTATAATGAAACAATCAACAACAAGCGCAAATATTACAAACGATAAAACCGTCAAATATTGCAGACCCTTCTTTTCATATACATCCACCATATCTGTTACAGGCATTATTACAAAAAAGAAAACTGCCTTTACTACTGCCCATAACGCATATTTATCCGGCATTATGCTTCTGCCATTTTTCTTTCTTACAAAATATATTAAAATGCATATTGTGGCCAATACTGCAATGCGCCAAGCATAATACCCGTCAATATCAGCATACATACGCTCATGAATGCCTATATTATTAAACGCTGCTTCAAATGCAGCCATAAACAAGTCGTAATTTCCCAAAATAAGGCATGCCACTGTGCTTATACCTATTCTGTTTATAATGCTTTTCTCATTAACACATAATCCAAACAATCCTATAATTACCACAAACCATATCGCAGGATGAGAAATCACATCATGCGCAACCACATATCCGTCACATACCAGGACAGTCCCCATCATCAAAACAAAATGCGAAATAGTGCGGTTTAAAACAAACCGCACTATTAGATACATCATTACAATTTCATACAAACTAAGTAAAATGCTCAATATCTTTCCCCTATATACTTTTTATCAGATAATCACTGTATCTTCTCTCCGTCTCTCCTCTAAGCTTCCTTGAAATCGGAACACTTATATCGCCATATAAGTAAACCTTATCTGTGTTAAGTTTTTTTACAAGACTGAAGTTAACAATATAACTCCTGTGACACCGAAAAAAAACAACCCCTTTAAGCTCTTCTTCCCACTCCGTTATAGACTTATTGGAAAGGTGTTCCTTGTCCTTGCAATATATGACAGTATATTTCTTATCAGCCTTAATATACACAATATCTGACGCTTTTACAATGCTCCCTTTCGCCGTATCAACAATAAGTTTTTTGTCACTTCTTTTATGGCTCATTACTTTTTTTAGGTATATCGGCAGTTTTTCACGAAGCACAGCCTTGTCGATAAATCCGACCACATTTTTCCCAAATGCATCCGGCATCGCTTCCGAATGATTAGTCACAAAAATAATGCTGCATATACTGCCCGCATCATTTAGACGATCTTTTAGCCCAATGCCATCCATCCCGGGCATCTCAACATCCAAAACAAGCAAATCGCTCTCCCCTGCGATTTCAAGATGTGCCAGATAATCATCTGCAGTATTAAAGGTTTTTATATTATACTCTTCGCAATACTTACCCAGTTCTGCTTTCAGAACCTTCTCTATTTCATCTGTGTATATTTTTTCATCATCACATATTGCCACTTCATAAATATGATTGTTTACGGCCATAAACTCTTAAACCACTCCCAAAACAATCCTTCGCCTCCACATAACATATGATTATCTCCTCTCTTTTCTCATTTACTCAAATACTATTTTGTCTTCATATTTTTCCTGAAGCTCATCCTTTAAATTCTCAAAATATGTTTCCCATGTAGTATCGGATTGATTTTCTGTTAAATCCTTATTTGAAGCGGTATCTCCATAACTGTTTTCCATATCAGAAACATAATTCTGTGCCGGCAAGTCTTTTTTGTACACAATGAATTCATAATTCCAAAAATCTTCTTCAGAATCGAACTGTTCTATAACCGCATAAACATCCGCAGAATTATCCGCATTTTTAACGGTTTCCTTTAATTCATCAAGATACTCCCACACTTCCTCATCTGACGCACTGTATCCGTTTGAAACCGCTTCCATATAAAGAGCTTCTCTCTTTAACAGATACTCTTTGGCTGCATCAAGCGCCTCATTTTCTTCATAACCCATCTGCACATAGTAAGAGGTTGCAACCTGCAGCTCCTGCCGAGTTATAACACCGGCTTTTACCTCCGTCCCGTCATCCTCGCTTGCCACAGAAGCCATATCCTTCCCCCATTCTACTAGATTTTTATTATATCTCTGTCCATATACAATTGAACCACTTATAATCAATATAGCGCACGCCAATACCGATACCATAATTATCCTCTTTTTCATAACGACCTCCTAGTACATATTTAATTTTAACGAAAATGCATACAAAGTTGTTGTTGAACCTGAACATCCAATTCTAAATGGTAATGTGGCCGTTATTTTTTCTCCATCAAAATAACGTTTTGCCGTCGAGTTTTTATACGTAACAGCGCCCTCCCATTCCGAACCATATATCAAGCTTCCTTTTGTCCAACTACCCTAACTCAGAGGGCCCCTTTCCCTATATCATTTATTCTCATATATATCAAGAAATGAACTCACAAATGCTGCCTGTTTTTTCGCTTCATCGGTGCCACCTGTAAGTTGCCACCCGTATACCTTGTATGCCTCATAATCAGCTTTGCTGATTTCATCCAGTTCATATTCTTTCTGGATCTGCGCAAGTCCCTCGCCACATAATTCTACCATCTTTTCAAATGCAGCATCCGGGTCTTTAAAGCTTATCGTTCCACTCTCATCTTCTACGAGTTCAAACTCATCTCCCCAGCTTTCAAAGTACTCATTGTTTATACCCGTTACCTTGCCAATATCTTTATCACCTCTTTGGGCAAATACTATATATGCTATTATAAAAGTAATAACCAATATAATTAAAACTAATACTTTTTTCCTCATATTGACATCCCCTTAAACTCTAATAACACCAAACTATATTCCTCCCAATTATCAGCAGAAAACACATCTAATTCATAATCCTCTTGTAATTTACTAAGCACATTACTACATTTTTCTTTTATATTTGTTAAAGCCTCATCGTTATCTTCAAATGTTGGGTACAGTGCCAGCGAAACATCATCCAGCACTATTTGCATATCAACACCAGCCTCCTCGTCCTTTCCCAACGGAGAACAAAACTCATATTCACCATATACCAAATATACAGTCATTTCAACCACAAAGGAACGAACGGTCAAAAAAAGGAACGAAATGCAGAAAATATTAAATTTTTGTCAAAAAAAAGGAGCAGATTCTAAAAGAACCTGCCCCAGATTATACGACTAATAATCATAAGAATAAGATACATAAAAAGAAAAATATATGCATGAATATCACTTGTAGAATATTTAAGAGGTTTCATTTTTGTTCTGCCATC
>JAILQM010000098.1 GCA_024698965.1 Eubacterium sp.
CCTCTCCATAATTTCGGCTTCTTTTTTCGAATCTAAAAATTCAAGATTAAAAAATCCGTTTTCCTTTAAAATCTCTTCTATCTCACTATGAATAAGTTCCGGCACCGCGACAAATATTCTCACATCGTTTTTCTCATCGGCGGATTTTAAAGCTATGTCGGACAAAAGCTTTACCGGGCAGCCAAAGATTTCGTCCGGGTTGTTGCTCCTTTGAGAAACCACAAAAGCCTCAACAAAAATATCCGGATACAAAAGCCCTAAAGCTTTATATAATCCGGTCGCCGTAGCTTTCGCGCCAAATATGTAGTTTGTCTTAAAACTCTTCTTTATATCCATCACTGCAACATTTTATAATCTCTGAAAACTGTTTTAAATTCGTCTTTATGAAAATAAAAATAAAACGAAGTCAAAAGCTCTGCGGCATAGGCAATATGTCTGTCGCCCTCATGTCCGTATACGGCTTTTTCATCCTGTTTTTTCATCTCGAAAAGTATCGGAAAAACAAACTTACAGTAGCTGTTATAAATCTCGTTTTTGGCTACCGCCATATTGTTGGGGCAGTAGAAGTTTTCTTTTAAATACTTCTCAAGCTTCTTCTTTACATCTTCGCCGTAAAGCTTTGCCGTGCTTTTTTTCAAAGCTTCCATAACCGGCTTTTTAACAGGCGTCTCCACCAAAAACATTTCCTCTACTCCGCCCGGAACATATCTTGGCGTCGTAAGAATAACGTCCGCTTCTCCGCAGCAAAAATCATCTTCAGCCTCAAATACAAAATGCCTTCTGTAATGGCAAAGCCCCTTATACTTAAGGGAATTTTCATTTTTCCATATCCAGTATGCACCTGTCATCTCAGCAAAACTGCGGTTTAATGCAGAAATATTTTCTCCGCAATCATCCGTAATATCGGCAACTGTTCTCTCGGACAAGGCTGCTCCAAGCTGAAGCGGTTTTATCCAAGGGGCAAAATCTCCGCTGCCCGCTTTCTCGTCCCACTCACTGCAGGCCATAAAAATCTTTCCGTCATCAAAGCCTGTCCTGCTGCCGCACCGGTTTTTTTCCAAAACGCCTTTCGAACTTATAAAGCTTTCATAGGAGCTTTTAATCCTTGCCCTGTCAAGATTTTCATATATCTCTTCATCACCTATATAAAATAAAGTCGGGAATTTAAGATGTATATCATCTATGTATAAATCGAGCCAGCTTATATCATTCTCACTTTTTCTTACGTCAAAACCCAAAGAACGCATTTTTTTAATGCGCTCCTCTCCGATTAAGGCCGAAAGCTCATATAAATCCAGGCAAACAACGTCTGTGTATCCGTATTCCAAAAGTGTCTTTTTCACTTCTTCGTGATATTTTTTAGGCATCGCAATTACAGCGGTAACATCCTTTGGATTAGCCTCCTTTGGCCACTCGGATATTTCCTTTACCAAAAGCCCGTCAAGTTCTTGGGGATTATCCTTTATACTTGTAACGGCAAAGCCTAAAATCATAACATCCGGGCGCTTTTGCTTTAAATATCTCATGGCCGAAATTGCAACGAGATGGGCGCCGTAGATTAGGACTGTATTTTTAAATTTTTCAAAGGAAACATCTTGCTTCATACACATCTCTGCCCACTGTCCTTTTAATCCAAATAGTTAAACCACTTTATTCTGTCTTCACCAATCCCTCTTTTTATCAGTTCTTCTTTTACTTTGTCTGCCACATCATTGTTAATAATAGCAATGATAATCACATCAAAATCCAACCTTGAGATATCTTCTATTTCATAAAACAAAATTTCCGAATGAGTCTCTTTTAGAGAACCGGCATTTTTATCAATTACTCCTACCAAAGAATATCTGTCAATAGCCGAGATTTCTTTGCAAAAGTCCTGTCCAACGTCTCCAAACCCGTAGACAGCAATTCTTTTATCACCGGGCAAATCTTCTGCCGGAAAAGTCCAGCGTTTTTTATTTTTGAGCCACTCAGCCATATTCTTCGAATCCCGGACTTCCCCTTCTAGATATCGAATTGCGCGATCCCTATCCTCTATCCCTTGTTTATTCTCTTTTCTTATTTCGCTAAGATACGCTATTTCATCTTTTTCTTCTAAAATCTTTATCTTTTCATAAACATATTCATTATGAAAATACTCCTTTGAGTGCTTCATAAAACCAAATGTTTTCTTTGCATGATTCCGGTAATAAGAAAATGCCTCATGGAAATACTGCCCTTCGGCAATTGACATCGCATAAAAAACAACTCTCTCTGCAGCCAGATTTATATAACTTTGCTCAAATTCTTTATATAAGTTTCTGCTTTCCAACTCGATACGCAGTTTTTCCAGCATTTTAAATGTACACTTCCAATGCGGCGCTCTGGTATATTCAACAGAAGTTATTACACTTGTTCTGTGTTTCATAAGATATTCATCTACAATAGCGATTTTTCCCGCCTCGGCATAAGCCAGGCAACAGAAAAAAGCATCATTGATAACTGCTGTATCCTGAAACTTAATCTTTTTTTCTCTGATAAAACTTGATTTATACAGTTTATCCCACACCCATGTATCGGTAAGCTGAAAAATATTTTTCGAAATATCTTTCCCGGAAAAGCCGTTTATATCCGCATCCAAAGCTTCTGTTTCCAGCTCTTTTGCATACAATCTATGCGTCTGTCCGCTCACATCATCCAGACCCATGCCTTTATATATTACTATGTCAGCATCTGTTTCAGCAGCCCTGTTAACTATTTTTTCTATCAGTTCCGGATGAAAAACATCATCCGCATCAAGGAAAATCACATATTCCCCGTTTGAAACCTCAAACCCGTAATTTCTGGCCACTCCCGCATACATATGATTCTGCTTTAGCGTAATAATTCTGGAATCTTTTTCCTTATATTCACTTAGAATTTGGTAACTGTCATCTTCCGATCCGTCATCCACACAGATTACTTCAATATTTTCATAAGTTTGCGCAAGCACACTGTCTATGCATTCTCGCAAATACTTTTCTACATTATAAATCGGTATAACAATTGAAACTTTTCCATTAAAACTACCATTCATATGTAATCTATCTCCATTTTATTTCCATCGCTGAGTGAGGTGATACATCAAGTCCGCAACAAATTTTTTCTCGTTCAATGCCCATCTCCAAAAGCTGATTCAAAATCTCAAATTCATACCTTCTGTTGGATATTATATACACTGCATCTTTATACTTATCCACCGCCTCAGGCACGGAATATATTTTTGTCCCCATCAGATCTGTTCCCTGAAGCTTGACATTGTTGTCACAAAATACAATATTTCCGTTGTAATTATTACAACGCAAAAGAATATCCAGGCTCTGTCCCATTTCTCCCGCCCCAAAGATGACTACCCGATTTTCATTTTCCATTATTTTTCCAAATTGTTTTTTTTCATCTTCATATGCCTTAAAAGAGCACATTCTTTCGCTTTTATACACATCCGGGGAGTTCAAGAAAAGACAAAGCGATTTATTATGCAAAAGGTCATATTTCTGACCTTTTGGTAAGTCTGATACAAATTTCGTTATCTGATTTCTAAGTTCCTGTACCCTGCTTTCAAAATTCTCATCATCGTTTTTTAAATATTTGCCACCAACGATGTTATTAAAATAGCCAAACAATCTGTCAAACACAATGGATGTATAATAATCTCTTTGCATGCTGTTATTTGAAAGAAAGTCTAACATATACTCTAATTCCTGCATAACAAAGTAAGTTACATCCT
>JAILQM010000017.1 GCA_024698965.1 Eubacterium sp.
CCCGAATGTCACGAGGTGTTTAAGCCCACATTTAAAGAAGCATTTTGGGCTAATCATACCCCTACCACCCGTAAGCTTACTTGCACCCAATGTGGTCACAAGGGCTTCTGCGTAGAAGTCTGGGGAGGTGATGGAAAATGATGACAGCTCTGAAAAATTCAAGAAACCTCTGCAGTTTGTTTTGGCACTTATTCCCATCGCAATTGTAGGCAGATATTTTACGGGAGTCTATGGCTGGACCGAACTTACAGATGATGTTAAGAACCATATCCCGCAGGTTGCAGAAACGTATCGGGGAAAGCCGTCATTTTCATATTGGATGGCATCGGTGTTCAACGGAGGCGTGATTGAAGAGGTCATGCTGAGATTGTTTATGATGCCGCTCATCGCTTTTATTATGGAAGATTTTCTTCCAAAGAGAAGCAAATCCCCCCAAGGGCGTCATAATTGCAGCAAATATCATATCAGCACTTCTATTTGCGGCAGGTCATCTGCCGTCTACAATGCAGATGTGTGGCGAAATAACACCGATGACTTTGGCGCAAAACAAATTGATTCTGTGCGAACATCAGATGCTCAAGAAAAGATGGAGCGGTTATCAAAGGCTCAGTAAAATCAAGGAAAACAGAGGATTTACAAGACTATGACAAAAATACTATTTATCTGCCACGGCAATATCTGCCGATCAACAATGGCACAAAGTTATTTTCAAAATTTAATAAACGAAAAAGGATTGTCGGAAGAATTTGAAATAAATTCTGCGGCGACTCATCGTGATGTTTTAGGTAGCAGTCCGCATTACGGAACAGTGGAAAAACTGGAGGAAAAGGGTATTCCCATAGTAGATCATCGGGCTACACTGATGACAAAAGATGACTATATGTATTATAATTATTTAATTGGCATGGACAGTGCAAATATTCAGGATATGAATCGTATATCGGGAGGAGACCCTGACAAAAAGATATATAAACTTTTGGATTTTGCCGGCATTAAAAGAGATGTGGCAGATCCCTGGTATACGGATGATTTTGATGCAACCTGGAACGATACCGTAACGGGCTGCAGTGCACTTTTTGACCATATTTTACAAAATGAAAACATTAACATATAGGAGGCTTATTAATGTCACTTACAAAAGAAGAGTATGAAGCAAAATTTACAACGGTGGAGGATGCTATCTCAAAAATAAAGAGCGGAGATACAATAGCTGTTGGTTATTATGGCTGTGAGCCCAGAACGATTATGCGAAAACTTGATACCATTGCCGATAACGGTATTAAAGATGTTATTATCTGGTCGGGTAATCCCGTTGAAAACTATCCTTTGTTTTATAGGGAAGATTTAAAAGGTAAAATAGATATCCTTGCTCCGTTTTACGGCCCTGCGCACAGAAAAATGCATCCGAGCGGAAGATGCAGTTTTGTGCCGAATAACCTGCATTCTGTATCAGAAGTTACACTCGGTGCTTGCAGACCTACGGTATTTATTGCTGCTTGTACGCCTATGGACAGATTCGGCAATGTAGCTCTTTCTTTAAGTCAGCAGACCGAAGTTGAGCTTATGAGAGCGGCAGATCTCGTTATTTTAGAGGTAAACGACAAGCTTCCGACCACAAACGGTACGGTTCACTTCCCGGCAAGTACGGTGGATTGTTTTGTTAAGGCAGACTGTGACCTTTCCATGCCTCCGGAATATGAAATTACAGAGGTACAGAGAAAGATTGCAAAAAACATTGCCTCAATCATTAAAGACGGTGATACGATTCAGTTTGGTATAGGCGGGCTTCCAAATGCTATTTCCGACGCGCTTATGGAAAAAAAAGATCTTGGAATTCATACGGAAATGTTTAACTCTGCTATGGCTAAGCTCATGCAGGCCGGCGTTGTTACAAACCAGAAGAAGAACCTTCATATGGGCGTTTCCGTAGCCACATTTATTTGGGGCGATCAGGCTTTATATGATTATGTGGATAATAATCCCCTGATTTCAATTTTACCGGCAAACTATGTAAATAATCCTATGATTATCGCGCAAAACGATAATATGGTTTCCGTTAATACCGCGCTCCAGATTGACCTTACCGGCCAGGTTTGCTCTGAGTCCATGGGCTCTGTGCAGTATTCGGGCACGGGCGGAGCTACCGATTACGCATACGGTGCATATCATTCAAAGGGCGGAAGAGGAATAATCGCAATTTCTTCCACCGCCAAAAAAGGCACTATATCCCGAATAGTTCCACAGCTTACCCAAGGTGCGGTAGTTTCTATAAGCAGAAATCTGGTGGATTACATTATTACAGAATACGGCATCGCGCATCTTAGATACGCATCCGTTAAAGACAGGGTAGAGCAGCTTATAAACATAGCTCACCCGGATTTTAGGGAAGAACTTAGGTACGAAGCCAATAAACTCATGCTTTGGTAATTATTTTTCTTTGGAATACCTGGTTATATAATCTTTTCTCATAAAGGCGGCATCAGTTCTATCTAAATCTGCGTTAACTCCCAAAGCCTTAGCGTGCAGAGCGGCTGTAGCTGCTTTTTCTATGAGAATGCCGGCCGCAGCCGCATCTTCCTCATCTTCTGTTAAAGCAAAGGCTCCATATCCTTTTACCAAAACAGCCCCGTAATCTTTTAAAAGCCCCATTATTTCATGGGCATTCGGAGCGCAGATGGGCATTTTCTCACCGATCATCATTGCCATATCATCTATCTGTGCCCAAAAATCGCAATCTCTTTCAGCAAGAGCAAGCACATTTGAAGAATTAATTTGGATAATGTGTTTCCCCTCACATAGTGACTTTAACTCTTTAAAAAGCTCATCTAAAGCCGTATATTTAACATTACTTTGTCCCTTTAGATTTCTTTCGCATATTTTTTCAAGTAAAAGTGCTTTTTTAATGGCTTCTTCTCTTGATGAGGCAACTATAAGCACGCCGTGATGAGCCATAAGTATACACATCGCGTTGTTTTTAAGTGCTTCTTCCACATTTTTCCCAAGCTCGTCAGACCCAGGCATGCCATAAGCGGCGATATTGACGCCTCCTAGAAGCTCATTCTCATCAGCTGTTAAATCAAGGCTTGATATATCGCCCAGACCTATTGCGGTAGCGGCAATTTGATGAGTGTGGATTACAAACTCTGCATCTTTAAAGACCTTATAAGCTGCCATATGTACAGCCTTTTCACCCGACGGTTTATGAATCCCTACAGACTCTCCCGTGTTAATATCAAGCTCAACCAAATCCTTCGGCTCCATGTTTTCATATCCGAGTCCGCTTGGCGTTATAACGCACCTGTTTTCACCGATTTTGGCACTGAAATTACCCCATGTTCGGGCAACCAGCTTTTCTTTAAGCAATATTCTTCCGGTTTCCGCAACCTCTTTTAATGCGATTTTTTTATCCATTGGTTTCCTCGTGCTTTAATAAAAAAATGAGTAACCTTAAGATTACTCATTTTATTTTAAATCTCTTTACCGAGAACTTTTTTAATTTCTTCTTTAAATGCCTCATCCGGCACATATTCTTCTTTTACAGCTTCAAGCATATCCAACGCAATATCGGTATCGCAGCTAAAGAAAAACTCGCCGTTTTCTTTCTGATAATGAGTTTTTGGAAAATGCTCCATTTTAAAGGCATTAAGCTTTTCTGTAACTCCTGCCTCGACCTTTAAAATAAAGTGTTCTCCATAACAATTTTCTACTGTTCTTATAAATTTAATCCTTGGTTTCATAGCGTACCTCTTTAAACAGTTATCTATGGCACAATTATAACATTTAATTATAACATTTGCCACACTACCGATTGTACTGAAAATACTGATTATACAATAGGCGTTAAATCTACATCTTCAATACAGCTAAGCTGTTCTTTAGTCGGATTTTGCAGCGATACAATCCTTGTGGCCTGCGAAGAAATCGCCTTTTCCATAAAGTTTCTTACATCCCTTGCATTTGCAAAATTCTCCGGTTTATTGTTAACTCTGTCGGTAAATATTTCCCTTGCTTTTTCTTTTGCTTCGGGTGAGAGGAGATAATCCTGCTTTTTTAAATTATTCTGCAGAATTTCGAGCATTTCCTGTGCACTGTAATCCTCGAAAAGCACAAAATTACTAAATCTTGAGCGAAGCCCGGGATTTGAGCTTAAAAATTCTTCCATCAAATTTGTATATCCCGCAACTATAACAACAAGATCGTCTCTGTGATCTTCCATAGCTTTAAGCAGCGTATCTACAGCCTCCTGACCGAAATCCCCCTCGCCTTTTCCGACGGTGAGAGAGTAGGCTTCGTCGATAAAAAGAATGCCTCCCAAAGCCTCATTTATAACCTCTTGGGTCTGCGTTGCCGTCTGCCCGATATAGCCTCTTACCAAAGATGCTCTGTCAACCTCTATGAGCTGGCCTTTTCTTAAAACGCCTAAATGCTTGTATATTTCGGAAAGGATTCTTGCAACCGTTGTTTTTCCGGTTCCGGGATTTCCCATAAATACCATATGCTTTGACACATCGGCACTTTTTAACCCCTTTTCCTCACGCATTTTCTGCACTCGGATAAGATTAATCAGCGTATTTACCTGGTTTTTT
>JAILQM010000020.1 GCA_024698965.1 Eubacterium sp.
ACTCTACTCTGGTGTATCAGGTCTTAAAACACACCAGACAAAAATGGACGTTATCGGTAATAATATTGCCAATGTTAACACAGTTGCTTTTAAATCCACTTCAGTTACATTCAGCGATGTAATGTATCAGACAACATCAAAAGCGTCAGGTACAAACGCACTTACAGGAACAGGTGGTGTCAATGCCAAGCAGATCGGTCTTGGATCAAGCACAGCAGCAATGAAAATAGATATTAGCACAGAGGGTGCTTCACAGACTACAGGTTCAGGTCTTGATATGAAGATTTCCGGAGATTCGTTCTTCGTAGTATCAAACGGATCTGAAAACCTCTTTACAAGAGACGGTTCGTTTACTATTGACGGAAACGGCAACCTTGTTATGAGTTCTACCGGTTACAATGTAATGGGATGGCAGGTTAGCGTAGATGATGCAACAGGCGAAAGAACTATTGTAAAAGATACTGTTTCTGCTCTTCAGGTAATGAGCGCCGCTAACCAGGTTTCTGCTCCTGAGGCAACAACAGAAGCTACAATGTCGGGTATTATTGATGCCAATTCAACAAGCTTATCATCGGATGACGGATATATTACAAGTCTTACATTCTATGACAATCTCGGTTACAAATATACTGCTAAATTCAGCCTTGTAAATTATGAAACATATACGGCTGACAATGTTACCACTCAGCTGGCTCTTCCGGACGGTGTATTTCTTCTTTCATGTACTGAAATCCTTGACTCTGACGGAAATACTTTACTTGATTCATCAGGTAATGCACTTGATTCAACAAATGATAACCTTGCATCTTTATTCCCGTCAGCTTATATTACATTCAATGATGATACGGGTTTGGTTGAAAGCGTTGATTTGGCTTCCTCTTCAACAGTTACAGCAACATCTGCTACAGCTACGGTTTATTCCGGAATTACAACATCAGGCGCAACTGATTTAACTCTTGCACTTTTCGGTGCCGTTGATGAAGATGCCGGAACATATGTACCGAACCTTATTTTGGATACGGTTACAAGCACAGGAGTTGCTCTTGCGGAAAATACAGACCTTGCTGATACAACCGGTGTTATTGACCTTACAAATACAACATCGGAAGATGATACTGCAGCAGATGTTTACGCTAACATGAGATTTAAAAACATCAATATTGACTTATCGTCATTATATTCATATGACAACAGCGGTACATCAACAGCCGCTATGGACAGAGGAGATTCTTCCGGAGACGGAGCCGGCTGGACAGTTGGTACAATGACATCTCTTACAACAACAAGTAACGGTCTTATTTACGGATCGTATGACAACGGTACAACACTTCTTTTGGGACAGATTGCGGTTGCTAACTTTACTAACCCTTCAGGTCTTGAGTCTCTCGGTAATAACTGCTACGCAGAGACACTTAACTCAGGAGAGTTCGACGGAATAGGACAGGATGTTTCGGCTGACGGCGGTTCGATTTCAACAGGTGTTCTTGAAATGTCAAACGTAGACCTTTCAAGCGAGTTTACAAACATGATTACAACTCAGCGTGGTTTCCAGGCTAACTCAAGAATTATAACAACTTCGGATACGCTTCTTGAAGAGCTTATCAATCTTAAGAGATAAGGAATAAAATAAATGGACAAAATAGGCCGAAGCTTTTGCTTCGGTCTATTTTTATGAGGATTATAGGCAAAAAACCCTTGCATAAGAGAGAAAGCTGTGATATATTATTCGGGTATGTGATGTTGATGTTCCGCTGGGAAGATATTCTTAAGAGCGTCGAAGTTTTATATATAGGAGGTTCGAAATGAACGACATTATTAAAAATATTGAAGCAGAGCAGCTTAAGGCACAGATCGATGAGTTCTCTGTAGGTGATACTGTAAGAGTACACGGAAAAATCAAAGAAGGAAACCGCGAAAGAATTCAGGTTTTCGAAGGAATCGTTATTAAGAGACAGGGTTCTTCAAACAGAGAGACATTTACAGTACGTAAACTTTCTAACGGAGTAGGCGTTGAAAAGACATGGCCTCTTCACAGCCCTAATGTTGAGAAAATCGAAACAGTTCGTAAGGGTAAAGTAAGAAGAGCTAAGTTATTCTACTTAAGAGACCGTGTAGGTAAAGCTGCAAAGGTTAAAGAACTTGTAAAATAATGTAATTCAAAGAGCCTGCATTTTGCAGGCTTTTTGTTTTTGGCTTAAAATTATTATCGGGAGAGCTAAAAATGAGCAGGGGATTATCGTTTAAGAGAAGAAGAAGATCAATCGATAAAGGAAAAGCATTATATGTAACCATATGGGTGGCTGAAATTTTGGGAGTTATTTTGGCGGCTTATCTTATTGTAGCGGCTTTTGGATTCAGGACTTCCATGGTAGGCGATGCAATGTATCCGACCTTGAGTGATTCCGATGTAGTGCTTGTAAACAGACTCAAGTATAAACTGCTTTCTCCTTCAAGAGGAGATGTTGTGGCTTTTAGACCGGATTCGAATACAAAGTCGCATTATTATATAAGACGTATTGTAGGTATTCCGGGTGATACGGTTTTGGTAAGCGACGGAGAGCTGTATGTAAATGATGAGATAGTATCTCTTGCCGGGCTTACGGGACAGATTCTTGTTGCCGGAAACGCATCGGAGCCTATTACCTTAGAAGACGGAGAATATTTTGTAATAGGCGATAATCCGAACAGCTCTGAGGACAGCAGACACGGCAGCGTCGGTATTGTAACAATGAGTGATATAGAAGGAAAAGTTTATATGGCTGTATCAATAGGCAGTCATTTGGGATTTATAAGATAGAGGTAAATATGAATTTTCAATGGTACCCCGGACATATGACAAAAGCAAAGCGTCAGATGCAGGAAGACATAAAGCTTGTGGATATGGTAATAGAGCTTGTGGATGCCAGAGTGCCGCTTTCGAGTCGAAATCCGGATATAGATGAACTCGGTAAGAATAAATCCAGAGTTATTCTTATGAATAAATGTGATTTGTCGGATGAGGGTAAAAACAGGCTATGGAAGGCTTTCTTTGAAGAAAAGGGTTATTTTGTCGTAACGGCGGATTCGAGAAACAAAGGGCAGATGAAGTCTATTCAGAGCGTAATAGATAAAGCGTCGGCTGAAAAGAAGGAAAGAGACAAAAAAAGAGGTATACTGAACAGGCCTGTGCGCGCTATGATTGTCGGTATTCCGAATGTAGGAAAATCCACTTTTATAAATACCTTTGCCGGAAAGGCTACGGCAAAGACGGGAAATAAGCCCGGAGTTACAAAGGGCAAGCAGTGGGTTAAGCTTAATAAAAGCGTTGAGCTTTTGGATACTCCCGGAATTCTCTGGCCTAAGTTTGAGGATCAGACGGTCGGCATGAGACTGGCTTTAATAGGGTCTATCAAGGATGAACTTTTGCAGAGCGAAGAGCTTGCTTTAAATCTTATTGACTTTTTAAAAGAGAATTATTGTGGTACAATAAAAGACAGATATGATGTGGATGAGGATGAAAGTGCTACAGACATTCTTATGGGCATAGCAGAAAACCGCAGATGCCTTAAGGGCGGCGGTGAGCTTGATTATGAGAAGGCAGCGACTCTTATTCTCGATGAATTCAGAAGCGGCAAGCTTGGGAAGATAACTCTTGAGACTCCGGAGTAACAGGGAAGATAATTATGCAAAGTATATCTGAAATAAAAAATGAACTTAAGGCAGCAAATATCAATGAGCTGCCTTTTTTGATAAAAAATTACGAAGCAGACGAAAGAAGCGGAGTAAAAACTGCTGTAGAAAGCGCTAAAAAACGCATGGAAAAGCTTGGAAAAGAAAAAGAGCGAATTAAAAAAATGCGTTTCTTTGAAGAAAAATACTCCGATTATGAGCTTATTTGCGGCATTGATGAGGCGGGAAGAGGACCTTTGGCGGGGCCTGTTGTGGCAGGAGCCGTTATTCTGCCGAAGGGCTGCGAAATTTTATATGTCAATGATTCCAAAAAGCTTTCCGAGAAAAAAAGAGAAGAGCTTTATGATATTATTTACAAAGAGGCTCTTTGTGTGGGCGTCGGTATGGCGTCGCCTCAAAGAATAGATGAAATAAATATTTTAAATGCGACTTACGAGGCAATGAGAGAGGCTATAAACAATCTTACAAAATCGCCCGATATATTATTAAACGATGCGGTGACCATTCCTTCGGTTGATATTAAACAGGTGCCTATTGTAAAGGGTGATGCAAAGAGCATATCGATTGCAGCGGCAAGTATTATTGCGAAGGTTACAAGGGACCGCCTTATGTATGAATATGACAAGGCAATGCCCGAATACGGATTTGCCTCTCATAAAGGCTACGGCACTGCGGCTCATATAGAAGCCATTAAAAAATACGGGCCTACGCCTATACACAGAAACAGTTTTATTGGGAATTTTATTTAGGGGAAAAGGATGCAGATAGGTGATGTGTTAAACAGATTTCAGGATGCATTAACCTCGGTGTTTTCGGAAGGGGAAAATGTCGAGGCTTCTTCCGGTGCCAAAAACAGCATTTCCGATTCTCTGTTGTCTCCCGGAAATATTTTTGAAGGAACTGTCAGCGCAAACAATAACGGAAATGTTATTATAAAGCTTCAAAACGGCGGCACTCTAAGGGCTATGCTTGATTCGGGCGTAAGTATTAAAACAGGGGAATCACTGTTTTTTGAGGTGAAAAATACCGCTTCAAGCTCAAATCAGGTTCAACTTAAGCTCTATCAGGGAGAGGGCACAAACAATCATACTATATTTTCTGCACTTAAGAGTGCGGGCATAGGAGTAAACCAGAGTACGATTGCGATGGTAGAATCAATGATGGATAATTCTATGCCTATTGATAAAGATTCAATATCTGCGATGGCTCATCAGATTATGACTTTTGAAGATACCAATCCAAAGACTATTGTCGATATGATTAAGATTGGAATTCCTTTAAATGAGACAAATATTTCCCAGTTTGAAAATTACAGAACCGACCAGCATGCCGTAACTACTCAGATGCAGGATATGATGGACTCTCTGCCTAAGCTTTTGGCGGGAGAGAGCCTTACGAAAGAGCAGGCGGCATCTGTTGCTCTTGATATTATAGAGACTTTTAAAGATACCGGAGAATCTATTCCGGCAAGCGAAAATCATCCATCTTTGGCAAAGATTTTGGGAAATGATGCTTTGAATGTAAATGCGGCCAATCCCGAGATTCCTTCTATGCCGCCCGGAACAAAGATAGATGAGTTTGGTAATGTTATCGTAAATACAATTGATAATCCGGCTTCTTCTTTGGAAGAAGCTCAAACCATGGTTTCGCCGGAAAAGGTCGCATCATTAATAACTGATGATGGAGATTTAGCAACAGATAACAGCATTCTTTCTGTCTTAGAGGACTCAGAGGAAGGCGTTGTTTATCAAAAGGGGACGGATACGGCTTTATTTAGTTCCGAACTTTTGACTTCCGAAAAAGAGCAGATAATAATGCAGCTCGAAAGCGATTATGTGACCTATGATGCTTTAAAGTCACCGGTTTCTTCCATTGTTTCGGAGTCGCAGTTTTCATCTCTTGAAAACACACTTTTGGGTCTTACGGATTTTTATCCGGAAATAGCGGCTATGTTTGAAGAGGGCTCTTTAAAGGCTAATATTTCAGGCTCACAGCTTATGAATGCAATTGAGCAGGTTCTTATGAATCCGCAAAGCATTTCTCCCGAACAGATGAAAGAGCTTTTGGGCGACAATGCGTTTACCGCGGTTTTAAAAGACATTATGCAAAAACAGTGGACGCTTTTACCGAAAGAAGTCGGTGAGGAAAAGAAGATTGAAAATCTCTATGAAAAGCTCGACCGCCAGATGGAGCGTTTTGCCGAAGCGTTTAATAAGGTTGATTCGCCCGATACCAAAACTCTTGCCAAGGCGGCAGGGGATGTAAGGCAGAATATTTCGTTTTTAAATCAGATAAACCAGCAGTATTCCTATGTGCAGATTCCGCTTAGAATGATGGGGCAGAATGCTCACAGCGATTTATATGTGTATACAAACAAAAAGAATATGGGTGATACCGACGGCACTCTTACCGCATTTTTGCATCTTGATATGGACCACTTGGGATCTACGGATGTAAAGGTTACAATGAAGGGCGAAGACGTCGGAACACATTTTTATCTTGAGGATGAAAAGGCCTTTGATTTCATAGAGCAGCATTTGGATATTCTTACGGAAAGGCTTAAAAACAAAGGTTATAATGTAAATGTAACAGCTGAGAACAAGGAGGAACAGGTGGATTTTGTGAATGACTTTTTAAAGCAGGGACAAAATGTCGGAAAGGTTCACAGATATTCATTTGACGTAACGGTGTAATGGCACAGGCTTCAAGAAACAATGTATTAAAAAAAGACAGGGTTGACCCTAAAAAGGTTAAGACGGCTGTAGCTCTTGCTTATCAGCCCGGAGATGCTGCGCCTAAAATTCTGGCAACAGGTAAGGGAGCGGTCGCCGAAAAGATAGTGGAAAAGGGTATAGAGGCGGATGTTCCTTTTTATAAAGATCATAAACTCGCCGATACCTTATCGAAGCTTGAAATAGGAGATACCATTCCTCCCGAGCTTTACGAGGTTGTGGCTGAAATCCTTGTGTTTGTTGACCAGATGGACAGTTTAAAGAGTAAGCTCGGCGTTTAGTTTTGGGGATTCTTTTGTCCGGAAAATAAATTGATTAAATTTGATGAATTTTTTGAAAAATTCCTTGACATATAATAATACATAGCATAGAATGTATATAAAGCATAGCACGCTAATTAGTGTGCTATGCTTTTTTAAGAGAAAGGAGAAGACTGATGCCAAAAATTCTTCCGGAAAGCGAAGACGTCGGCTTTTGGCTTAAGACATTGTCAAACCATATGGAAGCCGGCAGAAATCAAAGAATGTCAGAATTTGAGCTTACTTCTTCACAGTTTGAAGTGCTTATGTTTTTGGTGTGTCAGGATGAAGACGAAGTCAATCAGATTGACATAGAACAGGCTATGAACCGTTCTAATCCTACAATTACAGGTATAGTCAAAAGGCTTGAAGCAAAAGGCTTTATTGAAAGACTGCCGAGTTGCAAGGATAAAAGATATAAGAAACTTGTAGTTACGGAAAAAGGCTGCGAATTTGTTAAAGGAGCAGACATTAACCGTAGAAGGGGAGAAGAAGAACTGCTCAGAGGTTTTTCTGATGATGAAAGAAAACAGCTCATTTCATTTATTAAAAGACTTGATGAGAATGTGCGATTAAAGAATAACGAAAAAGGAGGACTTAAATTTAATGTTAAAGAAGCTGATTAAAAGTATAAGGCAGTATAAGTTTCATTCTATAATTGCTCCGCTTTTTACTATCGGCGAAGTGTTTTTTGAAGTAATGATCCCTTATCTTATGGCACTTATGATTGATAACGGATTTTCGAGTGAAGACTTGCCTTATATAAAAGAAATTGGATTTTGGATGCTTTTATGTGCAATAGGCGGACTTGCCTGCGGTATTTTATCCGGCCGATTTGCCGCAATCGCATCAAGTGGTCTTGCCCAGAATTTAAGACAGGATGTCTATTATAAAATTCAGGAGTTTTCATTCGAAAACATCGACAAGTTTTCAACAGCATCACTTGTTACAAGGCTTACCACAGATATTACAAATGTGCAGAATGCATACCAGATGGTGATAAGAATGCTCATAAGAGGCCCTATTATGATGATATTCTCGCTTATCATGGCATTTATGATGAGTAAGAGCTTATCTATGATATTCCTCGTTGCAATTCCTGTACTTGCTTTGTTTTTATATTACATTACAACTCATGCGCATCCTTACTTTAAGAAAATGTTTGATGAGTACGATAACTTAAACACTGTAGTAAGAGAAAATCTAATCGGTGTTCGTACCGTTAAGGCCTATGTAAGAGAAGAAGAAGAAATCGGAAAATTTAATATTATTTCCGATCTTATGGTTAAGTGGTCAACAAAGGCCGAGAGTCTTTTGGTGCTCATGGATCCCGTAATGTTTGGAGCAATTTATGTATGTACTTTGGTTTGTTCATACTTTGGTGCAAGAATGATTGTTTCCGAAACAATGACAACCGGAGCTTTGATGAGTCTTTTCACATACGCGGTACAGATTCTTACAAGTATGATGATGCTTTCGATGGTTCTTGTGCAGATTGTTATGGCTATGGCATCTGTAAACCGTATTGTTGAAGTTCTCGATGAGGAAAGCACACTTACAAATCCGGAAAATCCGGTTATGGAAGTTAAAGACGGATCGGTAGATTTTTTGGATATGAACTTCGGTTACAGTGAGGGAAAAGATAAATATATTTTAAGAAATATAAATCTTCACATTAACTCAGGTGAGGTGATTGGCGTAATCGGCGGAACCGGTAGTTCAAAATCATCTCTTGTAAATCTTATCTCGAGACTTTATGACGTTAAAGAAGGCTGCGTAAAAGTAGGCGGAGTGGATGTAAGAGATTACGATATTGAAACCCTTAGAAATAAAGTGGCGGTTGTGCTCCAGAAAAATGAACTTTTCTCAGGCACAATTAAAGAGAACTTAAGATGGGGAAATGAAAACGCGACCGATGATGAAATCATTAATGCTTGCAGACTTGCACAGGCTGATGAGTTTATCGAAAAATTTGATGATAAATACGACACCTATATAGAGCATGGCGGAAGAAACGTATCGGGCGGACAAAAGCAGAGACTTTGTATTGCAAGAGCTTTGCTTAAGGATCCTAAGATTCTTATACTCGATGACTCGACAAGCGCAGTTGATACAGCTACAGATGCTAAAATTCAGGCCGGCTTTAAGAGTTATATACCTGATGTAACCAAGTTTATTATTGCGCAGCGTATTACTTCGGTAATGAATGCGGATAAGATAATTGTTCTCGATGAAGGCGAAATCGTCGGATTCGGTTCGCATGATGAACTTATGGCAGGAAACAGGATTTATAAAGAAGTTTATGAATCACAGCAGAAGGGAGGCGATTTTGATGAGCAGTAGTGAAAGAGAAGACCTTAAAAACGTTGCAAGAAGAAGTGGCCCGCCTCAGAGAGGAGCTGTATATCTCGGAGAAAGACCTTCTATAGGAAAAACACTTGCGAGACTTCTTTCATATTTGAAAAACGGATATCTGATTCATTTTATTATTGTATGTATTTGCCTCATCCTGGCATCTATAGGACAGGTTGCGGGTACTTACCTTCTCAGATATCTTATTGATGATTATATTACACCTTTTATAGGTTCGGATAATCCTGATTATTCTACACTTTATCTCATTGTCGGAGCCATGATAATTGCCTATGTTACGACAATTGCAACAACCTATATTTATAACAGACTTATGATTACCGTAAGCCAGGGTGTAATGAACCGCTTAAGAAAAGATATGTTTGCTCATATGGAAAAGCTTTCTCTTAAGTATTTCGATACAAATTCAAACGGTGATCTTATGAGCCGTTATACGAATGATGCGGATACTTTAAGAATGTTCTTAAGCCGTGGTATGACTCAGATGCTTTCGGGTATAGTTACAGTAGTTTCTGTATTTATATCGATGATTACCTTAAGTATCCCGCTTACCGGAGTTGTAGTTCTTCTTATAATCTTTATGCTGATTCTTACCAGAAAAATCGGCGGACTTTCGGCTAAGTATTACAGAGCGCAGCAGAAGTCTCTCGGTAAGGTTAACGGATTTGTGGAAGAGATGATTGGCGGACAGAAGGTTATTAAAGTATTCTGTCATGAAGAAGAAGCCAAAAAAGAGTTTAAAGAACTTAACGACGAGCTCTTTAATAATGCATCCAAGGCAAATATTCTTACAAATATTCTGATGCCTATTATGGCTCAGCTCGGTAATTTGACTTATCTTATTATTGCGATTGTGGGAGCAACCTTTGCTGTTACGGGAACACTTCCTATAACCCTTGGTATTCTTGCATCTTTCCTTACATTTACAAAGAACCTGATGCAGCCTATAGCAATGCTTTCACAGCAGATAAACTCGGTAATCATGTCAATTGCCGGTGCCGAAAGAATATTCAACCTTTTAGATGAAGAGCCTGAGGTGGATGATGGTAATATTACTCTTGTTAATGCTGAAATAAGTGAAGACGGCACAATAAGAGAAACAAACGATAAATCACATCACTGGGCATGGAAAAAGGATAACGGAGAATATGTTAAGCTTGCCGGAGATGTTAGATTTAACAATGTAGATTTCGGATACAGTGATGAAAAGCTCGTGCTTAAAGACCTTAATCTTTTTGCAAAACCGGGTAATAAAATTGCCTTTGTCGGTCATACCGGTGCCGGTAAAACAACTATCACTAATCTTATTAACAGATTTTATGATATTAATCAGGGCGAGATTTTATATGACGGAATTAACGTTAAGGATATAAAGAAAGATGACCTCAGACATTCTCTTGGAATAGTTCTTCAGGATACGCATCTTTTCACAGGAACAATAAGAGAAAACATCAGATTCGGTAAACTTGATGCTACAGATGAAGAAGTCGAAAATGCTGCTAAGCTTGCAAATGCTCATTACTTTATTTCTCATCTTAAGGACGGATACGATACTGTAATCGACGATGACGGCGGCTCACTTTCACAAGGTCAGTGCCAGCTTTTGGCTATTGCAAGAGCAGCGGTTGCAGATCCTCCTGTTCTTATCCTTGATGAAGCTACATCTTCAATCGATACAAGAACCGAGGCTGTTATTTCACAGGGTATGGACAGACTTATGGAAGGCAGAACCGTATTTGTAATAGCCCACAGACTTTCGACGGTACAAAATGCAAATGTTATTCTTGTACTTGAAAACGGAAAGGTTATTGAAAGAGGAGACCACGACGAACTCATGGGCCAGAAGGGAACTTACTATAAACTTTATACCGGTTCTTTTGCGGAAGGCTAAAAATATTTAAAGCGGCGAAGTTAATACTTTGCCGCTTTTCTTGTACTTGAAGAAAAATTTGGTTATACTGTAGACATGGATATTAGTTTTGCACCCATGGAAGGAATCACGGGTTATATATACAGAAATGCTCATAACAGATGCTTTAAAGGCGTAAGCAGATATTTTACGCCTTTTATTGTTGCAAATCAGACCAGGCATTTAAAGACAAGAGAAAGGCGCGATGCTCTGCCGGAAAACAATGTCGGGATAAATATAGTTCCGCAGCTTTTAGGCCACAATGCAGATGATGTTGTTTTTACCGCAAAGGCTATGAAAGAGCTTGGTTACAACGAGATAAATCTTAATTTCGGATGCCCATCGGCCACTGTTGTTACTAAAGGGAGAGGCGCCGGAATGCTTGAAAATCCGGATAAGATGAATGCGTTTTTAGACGAAGTATTTAGCGGACTTTCAAATGAAGGCATTAATATTTCCGTAAAGACAAGGCTCGGAATGTATGAAGAAAGTGAGATGGACAGGCTTATTGAGATATATAATGCCTATCCTTTATCGGAACTTATCATTCATGCGAGGGTAAGAGACGACTTTTATAACGGTTTACCAAGGTATGATGCATTCGAAAAGGCGCTTAAGGCATCTAAAGCTCCTGTAGTATATAACGGAGATGTATATACAAAAGAAAATTTTGAAAGTGTCGTTAAGCGTTTTCCGGATATTAAAGAAGTTATGATAGGACGCGGAATGCTGATAAATCCTGCACTTGCACAAATAATTGCAGGAGAAAATTCGCTTTATGTAAACGATTTTTTGAAATTTCACAATATGATTTACAAGGATTATTGCACAATATTTATGGGTGATAATAATGTGCTCCACAAGATGAAGGAACTTTGGGTATATTGGGAAAATATTTTTCCGGGATTTGAAAAAGAGATTAAAAAAATAAAAAAAGCTAAAAATCATAGCGAATATGAAGTTGGCGTAAGGAATCTGATTGAAAGAATTCCTGCAGATTCGGAGGTAATATGATGTCTGAAGAACTTATTAAAGAGCTGATAAATGCTGCATTTTTTGCCAGAGACAATGCTTATATTCCGTATTCGGGCTTTGCTGTAGGAGCTGCCGTATTTACGGAAGGCGGTAAAATATACACCGGTTGCAATGTTGAAAATGCTTCTTACGGAGCGACTGTTTGCGCGGAAAGATGTGCGATTTTTAAGGCTGTATCGGAAGGCGAAACAAGGATTAAAGCAATCGCAATCTGCGGCGGACCTAAATCTGTAGGTGTAGAAGAATACTGTATGCCGTGCGGAATCTGCAGGCAGGTGATTTCGGAGTTCGGAGACAGTGAAACAAAGATAATAATTGCAAAGTCAGCGGAAGATTATAAGATGTACGGACTTGAAGATATTCTTCCTTTTGCGTTTGAATTATAAAAGGCGGTATAAAAATGAGATTTGTTATTCAAAGAGTAAATCACGCATCTGTTTGCGTGGATGATGAGATAATAGGAGAAATCGGAAAGGGATTTCTTGTACTTATAGGCGTTGGTGAAGAGGATAGCGAGGAAGTGGCCGACAAAATGATGGCCAAGCTTTGCAAGATGAGGATATTTGACGATGAAAACGGAAAGACAAATTTAGGTCTTACCGACGTCGGCGGAGAGCTTCTTTTGGTATCACAGTTTACTCTTTATGCCGACTGTAAAAAAGGAAACAGGCCGTCTTTTACAAAGGCTGCCGGAGCTCAAAAAGGAGAAGAGCTTTATAACTACTGTATTAAGTATGCTGAAAAAGAAGGCTTTAAGGTGGAAAAGGGATCTTTCGGAGCGGATATGAAGGTGTCTCTTTTAAACGACGGACCTTTTACGATAATATTGGATTCGGCTGAACTTTAATCATCTTAAGGTATACAAATGATTTATATTACAATATATATGATATAACCTGTCGTTAATGCTAATATGAGAAAATAAAATAACTTCATCAATTGAATTTGCGGTGAAAAAGTCTTATCATAGGTGATAGGACTTTTTTTAACTTGGAGGAAATTATAATGGAATATAAAGTTGGCGTAATTTCGGGTGACGGAATCGGACCTGAAATTGTCGGAGAAGCAAAGAAAGTACTTGATGCCGTCGGAAAAAAATACGGCCACAGTTTTATATATGATGACATACTTATGGGAGGCTGCTCAATTGATAAAACAGGTGAGCCGCTTACAGACGGAGCTATTGAGCAGGCAAAGAAATCAGATGCCGTACTCATGGGTTCTATCGGCGGAAATACCGCAACATCTCCGTGGTACAAGCTTCCGCCCGAAAAGAGACCGGAAGCCGGACTTTTAAAACTCAGAAAATCTCTCAATCTTTTTGCAAACTTAAGACCTGCTTATCTTTATGAAGAGCTTAAGGCCGCATGCCCACTCAGAGAAGACATTATCGGAGACGGATTCGATATGGCAATAATGAGAGAGCTCACCGGCGGACTTTATTTTGGAGAGAGAGAAACAAAAGAAGTAAACGGTGTGCGTCAGGCAACCGATACTCTTACCTATAACGAGGAAGAAATCAGAAGAATAACCATAAAAGCCTTCGATATAGCAATGAAGAGAAGAAAGAAGGTTACAAGTGTGGACAAGGCAAACGTTCTTGATTCTTCAAGACTTTGGAGAAATGTGGTTGAGGAAGTCGCCAAAGACTATCCGGAAGTTTCATATGAGCATATGCTTGTGGATAATGCGGCTATGCAGCTTGTCAAAGATCCTAAGCAGTTCGATGTTATCCTTACAGAGAATATGTTCGGAGATATTTTATCCGACGAAGCTTCAATGGTTACAGGCTCGATAGGAATGCTTTCATCGGCATCGTTTAACGATACAAAATTCGGATTATATGAGCCGAGCGGCGGATCTGCTCCTGACATTGCCGGAAAAGGAATTGCAAATCCTATAGCAACAATATTAAGTGCGGCTATGATGCTCAGATATTCGTTTGACCTCGATAAAGAAGCCGACGCTATCGAAGGAGCTGTAAGAAGCGCACTTAAGGAAGGCTTTAGAACAATAGATATTATGCCTCAGAAAGGCGAGAGCCTTGACGGTATTAAACAGGTAGGCACAAAAGAAATGGGCGATATTATCGCAGAAAGGATATAATTATGAGTAAAGAATTAGTATCAAGTATCGACAGAGCACCTGCGCGTTCACTTTTTAACGCGCTCGGAATTACAGATGAAGAGCTTAGGAAGCCTCTCATCGGTATTGTCTGCTCTTATAATGAGATTGTACCGGGTCATATGAACCTCGACAAAATTGCCGAAGCCGTAAAACTCGGAGTTGCCGAAGCCGGCGGTACACCGATTCTTTTCCCTGCAATTGCCGTATGTGACGGAATCGCAATGGGACATATCGGAATGAAGTATTCTCTTGTAACCCGTGATCTTATTGCGGATTCAACAGAGGCTATGGCTATTGCACATCAGTTTGACGGACTTGTAATGATACCTAACTGTGATAAGAACGTACCGGGACTTTTAATGGCTGCAGCCAGAGTAAATATTCCTACAACATTTGTATCGGGCGGACCTATGCTTGCCGGTCATGTGGGCGGAAAGAAGCGCTCGCTTTCATCAATGTTTGAGGCTGTAGGAGAGCATGCTGCAGGTACTCTTTCGGAAGAAGGAGTTAAGGAGTATGAATGTAATGTCTGTCCTACATGCGGCTCATGTTCGGGAATGTATACAGCAAACTCTATGAACTGTCTTACAGAGGCGCTCGGAATGGGATTACAGGGTAACGGTACAATTCCTGCAGTATATTCTGAGAGAATAAAACTCGCAAAGCATGCAGGTATGGCTGTAATGAATCTTGTTGAAAAGAACATAAGACCGAGAGATATTATCACTAAAGATGCAATTTTAAATGCTCTTACCGTTGATATGGCACTCGGATGTTCTACAAACTCAATGCTTCATATCCCTGCAATTGCTCATGAAATCGGATTTGATTTCGATATCAGAATGGCAAACGAGATTTCGGAAAAGACTCCTAACCTTTGCCATCTTGCACCTGCGGGCCCTACTTACATGGAAGACTTAAACGAGGCCGGCGGAGTTTATGCGGTAATGAATCAGCTTGCAAAAGCTGGACTTTTACATACGGATTGTATGACAATTACAGGAAATACAATCGGAGAAAATATCAAAGATGTTGCCAACAGAAATCCTGAGGTAATAAGACCTATGGACAACCCATATACTAAGACCGGCGGACTTGCCGTTCTTTCCGGAAACATTGCACTTGACGGCTCCGTTGTTAAGCGTTCTGCCGTTGTTCCGGAAATGCTTGTTCATGAAGGACCTGCAAGAGTCTTTGAGTCTGAAGAAGATGCTATCGAAGCTATTTTGGGCGGAAAGATTAAAGAAGGCGATGTCGTTGTAATAAGATACGAAGGCCCTAAGGGTGGTCCCGGAATGAGAGAAATGCTCAATCCTACATCGGCTATTGCGGGTATGGGACTCGGTTCTTCAGTTGCTCTTATTACAGACGGAAGATTCTCCGGAGCATCAAGAGGAGCTTCTATCGGACATATTTCTCCGGAAGCTGCCGTAGGCGGAAATATCGCTCTTATCGAAGAGGGAGATATAATTAAGATTGACATCCCTAATTACTCTATAAACGTTGATCTTACCGACGAAGAGCTTGAAAAGAGAAGAGCCAAGTGGCAGCCGAGAGAGCCTAAGGTTAAAACAGGTTATCTTGCAAGATATGCAAAAATGGTTACATCGGGTGCAAAGGGAGCCATTTTACAGTAGATTTTTTGGTGCAGTGTGTTATAATTATCTTTGTGTAAAATTTAATACATTAAAGCATTACTTATTTTGATTAAATATTTAAAAAATATTAAAGGCAGGAAGTAGAAAAAATGCAGCTTAACGGTTCACAAATACTTATGGAATGTTTGATTGAACAGGGCGTGGATACGGTATTCGGTTATCCGGGCGGTGCGATATTAAATGTTTACGATGAGTTATATAAATATAAAGACAAGATAAAACATATACTTACATCTCACGAACAAGGCGCTTCACATGCGGCTGACGGATATGCAAGGTCCTCGGGTAAGGTGGGTGTTTGTTTTGCCACGAGCGGACCGGGAGCAACCAATCTTGTTACCGGAATCTCAACCGCATATATGGATTCGGTTCCTATGGTTGCGATTACCTGTAATGTTGCAAGTTCGCTTCTCGGAAAGGATTCTTTCCAGGAGGTTGATATTGCCGGTATTGTTACCCCGGTAACCAAATACGCATTCATTGTTGAGGATGTAAATGAGCTTGCCGCAACAATCAGAAAAGCATTTGAAATTGCAAGAAGCGGAAGACCGGGACCTGTTCTTGTGGATATTACAAAAGACGCTACGGCAAATACATGTGAGTATGAGCCACAAAAGCCTAATAAAAGAGACAATATTAAGCCGGAAGAAAAAGATTTAGATGAGGCCGTTGAGCTTATAAACCAAAGTAAGAAACCTTTTATTTTTGTCGGCGGCGGATGCGTTATATCGGAAGCCTCGGAAGAGCTTAAGAAGTTTGCGGAGCTTTTGGATGCACCTGTTTGTGACTCGCTCATGGGTAAGGGAGCTTTCCCGGGAACCGATGAAAGATATACCGGAATGCTTGGCATGCACGGTTCTAAGGCATCTAACTACGGAGTAAGCGAATGTGATTTACTTGTTGCCATTGGCGCACGTTTTTCGGATCGAGTTACCGGAAATACAGAAAAATTTGCTTCAAACGCAAAGATAATACATATAGATTTGGACGCGGCCGAAATCAACAAAAACATTGTTGTGGATTCGAGCATTGTAGGAGATGCAAAAGAAGTTTTGCAGATTCTTAACAAAAGGATTAAAAAGGCAGACCATAGTGAATGGGTTAACCATATTAAAGAATATGCGAAAAAATACCCTCTCATTATTCCCGACGGATTTTCGGGGCCTTATATTGTGGATGAAATATATAAACAAACAAAAGGAGATGCCATTGTTGTTACTGAGGTTGGTCAGCACCAGATGTGGGCTGCCCAGCATTACAGATACGGCAAGCCGCGTACCCTGCTCTCTTCGGGCGGCTTAGGAACCATGGGTTATGGTCTGGGAGCTTCAATAGGGGCGCAGACGGCAAATCCTGACAAGACTGTTGTCAATATTGCGGGAGACGGATGTTTCAGAATGAATATGAACGAGATAGCCACTGCTGTAAGGCAGGAGCTTCCGCTCGTTGAAGTTATTGTAAATAACCACGTGCTCGGAATGGTCAGACAGTGGCAGTCGCTTTTTTACGGACAGAGGTATTCGGCGACTGTACTTGATGACGGTGTTGACTTTGTTAAACTTGCTGAAGCAATGGGAGCAAAGGCTAAAAGAGTAATGTCGAGAGAAGAGTTTAAAGCGGCGCTTTCGGAAGCTCTCGAATGTAAAACCCCGTATGTTGTTGATTGCATTATTGACAGTGATGACAAGGTGTTCCCAATGGTGGCACCGGGTAAGGCTTTAGATGAAGTCTTTGACGAAAACGATGTAGAAAACTAAAAGAAAAGAGGTAAAATCAATGTCAAGAGTTTATAATTTCTCTGCAGGACCGGCTGTTCTGCCTGAAGAAGTACTTAAAGAAGCAGCAGAAGAAATGATGGATTACCGCGGTTGCGGTATGAGCGTTATGGAGATGAGCCATCGTTCAAAAATGTTCCAGACTATTATAGATGAGGCTGAGGCTGATATCAGAATGCTCATGAATATTCCGGATAACTATAAGGTATTATTCCTTCAGGGAGGAGCTTCACAGCAGTTTGCCGCAGTTCCTATGAACCTTATGAAAAACGGTGTTGCTGATTATATCCAGACAGGTCAGTGGGCTAAGAAAGCTGCTCAGGAAGCTAAAAATTACGGTAAAGTAAATATTGTTGCATCATCTGAGGACAAGACATATTCATATATTCCGGATTGCTCTGATCTTCCTATTTCAGAAGATGCAGATTATGTATATATTTGCGAAAACAATACAATCTACGGTACAAAGTATAAAACCCTTCCTAATACAAAGGGCAAACTTTTGGTATCTGATGTTTCATCATCCTTTTTATCAGAGCCTATTGATGTAACAAAATACGGCGTTGTATACGGCGGCGTTCAGAAGAACGTAGGACCTGCAGGTCTTGTAATAGATATTATCCGTGAGGATCTTATTACTGACGATGTTCTTCCGGGAACTCCTACAATGCTTAAATGGAAGACTCAGGCAGATAACGGATCATTATATAACACTCCTAACTGCTGGGGTATCTACATCTGCGGTAAGGTATTTAAGTGGCTTCTTAATAACGGCGGCTTAGAGGCTATGCAGAAGAAGAATATTGAAAAAGCTCAGATTCTTTATGATTTCCTTGATCAGAGTAAACTCTTTAAGGGAACTGTAGAAAAGGATTCACGTTCTATTATGAATGTTCCTTTCGTTACAGGAAACGATGAACTTGATGCTAAGTTTGTAGCTGAATCTAAGGCTGCAGGCATGGAAAACCTCAAAGGCCACAGAACAGTTGGCGGCATGAGAGCATCTATCTACAACGCTATGCCAAAGGCCGGTGTAGAAAGACTTGTAGAATTTATGGCTGACTTTGAAAAGAAGAATTCTTAATTAAATACATTAGAACAGGAGAATGACAATGTTTAAGTATACATGCCTGAATCCGATTTCACAGGTCGGACTCGATATTTTTGACAATAACTACAAGATTATTGAAGATATGGACGGAGCAGATGCAGCACTTGTAAGAAGTGCGGCTATGCACGATATGGAACTTCCGGAATCTCTTAAAGCTATAGCAAGAGCAGGTGCCGGTGTAAACAATATTCCTCTTGATAAATGCGCAGACAAGGGTATTGTAGTATTTAATACACCGGGTGCAAACGCCAACGGTGTTAAGGAACTCGTTCTTTGCGGTATGCTTCTTGCTGCAAGAGATGTTGTAGGCGGAATCGAGTGGGTTAAGTCTGAAGCAACAGATGAAAACATTGCAAAGACAACAGAGAAGAAGAAAAAGGCTTTTGCCGGTACAGAAATTAAGGGCAAAAAGCTCGGCATTATCGGACTTGGTGCCATCGGTATCAGAGTTGCAAACGCAGCACTTGCACTCGGAATGGAAGTTTACGGATACGATCCTTATCTTTCTCTTCGTGCAGCTTGGAATCTTTCAAGAGATTGTAAGCATGCGGCAGATGTAAACGATATCTTTAAAGAATGCGATTATATCACAATTCATGTTCCTGCTCTTGATTCAACAAAGGGTATGATTAGCGCAGAAGCTGTTGAAATGATGAAAGATACAGCTGTAATCCTTAACTTCGCCAGAGACGTACTCGTTGATGAAGATGCTGTTGTTAAGGCACTTGCAGAAGGCAAGCTCGGAAAATACGTTGTTGACTTCCCGACACCTAAGACAGCAGGCAAAGAGGGAGTTATAGTTATTCCTCATCTCGGAGCATCTACAGAAGAGTCTGAAGACAACTGCGCGGTAATGGCAGCGGAAGAACTCAGAGAATACCTTGAAAACGGAAATATTCAGAACTCTGTTAACTTCCCTAACACAGATCTCGGTGTATGCCAGACTGCCGGAAGAATCGGTATTCTTCACAAGAATGTAAAGGGTATGATCGGTAAATACTCTGCAATTTTAGGAGACGATGATATTAACATCGAGAACATGACAAACGGATCAAAGGGAGAATATGCTTATTCTCTTATCGATATTGACCGTCAGATGACAGAAAAGGCTGTTAAGGAAATTGAAGCTTTAGATGATGTTATCAGAGTTGTTATAGTAAAATAATACCTATTATATTGACTTGTATAAGGTAATAAATTAAAATATTAAACGGGCAAAAACAACGGTGTTTTTATTTGCACCTGTTTTTGCCCTTTTTTATTAATGGCCAAAGGCCGAAGAAGGAGGATATTTAAAATGAAAAAGATCGTTGCATTTTTATTGTGCATGGGAATGACAATGGGTGTTCTTGCAGGATGCGGTTCATCTGCTACAGAAGAGACTGCAGAACCTGCTGCAGAGTCAGCTGAAGCTACAGAAGATACAGCTGAATCCACAGATGAAAAGACTTGGATTATCGCTTCTGATACATCATTTAAGCCTTTCGAGTACACTGATGAAAACGGTGACTTTGTAGGTATTGATGTAGATATCATGAATGCAATCGCTGAAGATCAGGGATTTAAGGTTGAAATCCAGTCACTCGGATGGGATGCTGCCATCGCTGCTTGCCAGGCAGGTCAGGCTGACGGTATGATTGCCGGAGCATCTATTACAGAAGAACGTCAGAACAACGGATGGATTTTCTCAGACGGATATTATGATGCAGCACAGTGTATGGCTGTAAAAGATGATTCCGATATCACAGGATTCGAAGGTCTCGAAGGAAAGACTGTTGGAGTAAAGACAGCTACTATGTCGGCTGATTATGCAGAGAGCCTTAAAGATGAGTATGGATTCACAATTACATATTATGAAGATTCCGCTACAATGTATCAGTCAATCATCGGTGGACAGGATGCCGCATGCTTCGATGATGCACCTGTAATGGCTGCTTATATTAAGGAAAACAATATTGCCATGAAACTTGTTGAAGGTACGGAAAATGAGCCTGCAGAATACGGTTTTGCCATCTTTAATGAGGAGAATCAGGAGCTTATAGACATGTTTAACGCAGGTCTTGCCAACATTAAAGCAAACGGTGTGTATGATGAAATTATTGCCAAGTATTTAGGCGAGTAACAATTGTTTGTATTGCAAACAATATACTATAGTGGTATTATAGCAAGGTAGCGCTTTAGTGCGTTACCTTGTTTTTATATTAGGAAGGTTTTAAATATGGCATATATTATTACAAATTACGGATCGCTGCTTTTTGCAGCCTTCAGACAGACGCTTATTCTTGCGCTTTTGTCATTATTCTTTGCCAGTATTATTGGCGTATTTTTTGGTATTTTGGGTGTTCTCGACAATAAGATTTGCAGAAAGATTGAGCTTATCTTTGTTGATATTATAAGAGGAATACCGCTTATCGTACTTGCTCTTTATCTTTTCTACGGAATACCTATGTTTGTTAATTCGATTACAGGCGGCGGCTTTACTATATCGCAGCTTCAGGTTGGCGTTATAGCGCTTTCTTTAAACTGCGGAGCTTATATGGCTGAGATTATAAGAGCCGGTATTTTATCGGTGGATAAAGGACAGGTTGAGGCAGCGCGTTCTTTAGGACTTCCTTATTCTAAGACCTTGAGAAAAATCGTTCTTCCTCAGGCTGTTAAAACAATGGTTCCTACTATTATTAACCAGTTTATTATTACCCTTAAGGATACATCTATTTTATCGGCAATCGGTTTCCCGGAACTTGTAAATTCGGCAAAGAACGTTATCGGAATTACTTTCATGTCGTTTGAGACATGGTCAATTGTAGCTGTTATGTATCTTGTGGTAATTCTTTTACTTACAAACTTATCAAGGTATATCGAAAGGAGATGGAACGTTGGTCGTTAATGAGAATAATATCAAAATCCATGTAGAACACCTTAAGAAGAGCTTTGGTAAGCTTGAGGTGCTTAAAGACATTTCATATGATATCTGCGAGGGCGAAGTTGTAGTTATTATCGGGCCATCGGGTTCGGGCAAATCTACATTTTTAAGATGTATGAATGCTCTTGAAGAGACAAACGGAGGTAAGATTGTAGTCGACGGATACGATCTTACGGATAAATCTATTGATATCAATAAGTTCAGAGAGAATATCGGAATGGTATTTCAGCATTTCAACCTCTTTGCCAATCTTAATGTCATGGGCAATATGACGCTTGCTCCTGTTGAGCTTAAAAAGGCCACTAAAGAGGAGGCTGAAAAGCATGCCGAGTTTTTACTAGACAAGGTAGGACTTCTTGATAAAAAGGATGTATTTCCGTCTTCACTTTCGGGCGGACAGAAGCAGAGGGTTGCTATAGCGAGAGCTCTTGCAATGAAACCTGATATTATGCTTTTTGATGAGCCTACAAGTGCCTTGGATCCGGAAATGGTCGGAGATGTTTTGGGCGTTATGAAAAAGCTTGCATCCGAAGGAATGACAATGGTAATCGTTACTCATGAAATCGGTTTTGCAAGGGAAGTTGCCGACAGAGTTATATTTATGGACGGCGGTTATATTGTAGAAGAAGGTACACCGGAAGAGGTTATTTTAAACCCTAAAGAACCGCGTACAATAGACTTTTTAAATAAAGTTTTATAAATATAAATTTTATTGTTGACATTAGGTATAAATGTATTGTATATTATATAGGCAGTCGCAAAACGGCTGCTAAATAATGGGATCTTAGCTCAGCTGGGAGAGCATCTGCCTTACAAGCAGAGGGTCACAGGTTCGAGCCCTGTAGGTCCCATTTATATGGCGAGGTGGCTCAACTGGCTAGAGCGTCCGGTTCATACCCGGGAGGTTGAGAGTTCGAGTCTCTCCCTCGCTATTATATGAGCCTCCGATAGAAGTCGGAGGCTTTTTGTTATCTTATAAGATGTGAAAGGAAAATCGGTTATGAAATGGAAAAAATATACTATTGAAACAACTGTAGAGGCTGAGGATTATATTTCGGCCATGCTCGATGAGCTCGGAGTGGAAGGAATTGAAATCGAAGATAACGTTCCTCTTTCAAAAGAAGATCAGACCAAGATGTTTATAGACTTTCTTCCGGAGCTTCCGGCAAATGACGGCACAAGCCGCGTAAGCTTTTATCTTGATTTTGACAAGGACAATTCCGCTCTTATCGAAGATATCAAAAAAGGAATAGATGAGCAGCGTATCTTTGTTGAGGTAGGTAAAGGAACAATAACCGAGAGCGAGACGGAAGATATCGACTGGATGAATAACTGGAAGCAGTATTTTCATTCTTTTACAATTGAGGATATTCTTATTAAACCTACATGGGAAGATATTAAAAAAGAAGACGAGGATAAGATTCTTATAGAAATAGATCCCGGTACGGCTTTTGGAACAGGAAAACACGAAACGACTCAGCTTTGCATTAAAGCTCTTACCAAGTATATTAAACCGGGGATGGAAGTTTTGGATGTCGGATTCGGAAGCGGAATTTTGTCCATTGTGGCTCTTAAAAAGGGCGCATCTCACGTTACCGGAACAGACCTCGACGAAATCTGCATAAACTCGGTTGCCGAAAATTTTGAGGTAAATTCAATACCCGAAGATAAGGGCAGCTTTTATGTCGGAAACCTTATAGATGATGAAAAACTTCAAAAAACGGTAGGCGAAGATAAGTATGATATAGTTTTGGCCAATATTTTGGCAGATGTAATTATACCTCTTTCGCCTGTTATTCCGGCGAGACTTAAAAAAGGCGGAATTTACATTGTATCCGGAATTATAGACTTTAAGGAAAATGAAGTTGTGGATGCCATGAAAAATGCCGGATTTGAGATTTTATCGGTTGAACATCAGGGCGAATGGGTTGGCATAGTAGGTAAAAATAAATAAAATATAAACTTTCAATATTGTGTTGACACTTATTTGAATTGGTGTTACATTATGTTAGTGGATATTAGCACTCTGATTTATTGAGTGCTAACAAGGATTAAAAATTAAACCAATTTATATAAGGAGGTTCTTTTAAAATGAAATTAAAACCATTAGGTGACAAGGTAGTTATTAAGCCTTTAGAGGCAGAAGAGACAACAGCCAGCGGAATCGTTCTTCCGGGACAGGATAAGGAAAAGCCACAGCAGGCGGAAGTTGTTGCTGTTGGACCGGGAACAGATGAAGTAAAGATGGAAGTTAAGGTCGGAGACAAGGTTATTTATTCTAAGTATTCCGGAACAGAAGTTGAAGCTTCAAGAGATGAAAAATACATTATTGTAAAGCAGAATGATATTCTTGCAATTATTGAGAAATAAATAAGCATTTGGAGGTAATACAAAATGGCTAAGGAAATTAAATACGGAGCAGACGCCAGAGCAGCCCTCGGCGCCGGCGTAAATGCACTTGCAAATACAGTTAGAGTAACAATCGGACCTAAGGGAAGAAACGTAGTTCTTGATAAAAGCTACGGTGCACCTCTTATCACAAACGACGGTGTTACAATCGCTAAAGAAATCGAGCTTGAAGATGCATTCGAGAACATGGGTGCTCAGCTTGTAAGAGAAGTTGCAACTAAGACTAATGATGTTGCAGGTGACGGTACAACAACAGCTACAGTTCTTGCACAGGCAATGATTAACGAAGGTATGAAGAACCTCGAAGCAGGTGCAAATCCGATCGTTCTTCGTAAAGGTATGAAGAAAGCTACAGATAAAGCAGTTGAGGCTCTTAAAAAATTAAGTGCTCCTGTTAAGGGTAAGGATCAGATTGCCAAAGTTGCCGCTATTTCAGCAGGTGATGAAACGGTCGGAAACATGGTTGCCGATGCAATGGAAAAGGTTTCAAATGACGGCGTTATTACAATCGAAGAATCAAAGACAATGCTCACAGAGCTCGACCTTGTAGAAGGTATGCAGTTCGACAGAGGATATATTTCAGCTTATATGGCAACAGATATGGATAAGATGGAAGCAACTTTGGAAGAGCCGCTCATTCTTATTACAGACAAAAAGATTTCCAACATCCAGGAAATCCTTCCTCTCTTAGAGCAGATCGTAAAGATGGGTAAAAAGCTTCTTATTATCGCTGAAGATGTTGAAGGTGAAGCTCTTACAACACTTATTGTCAATAAGCTCAGAGGAACATTTGATGTAGTTGCGGTTAAGGCACCGGGATACGGCGACAGAAGAAAAGAAATGCTTCAGGATATCGCAATTCTTACCGGCGGACAGGTTATTTCGGAAGAAGTCGGACTTTCACTTGCGGAAGCTTCAATTGATATGCTCGGTTCTGCTAAGAGCGTTAAGGTTCAGAAGGATACAACAGTTATCGTTGACGGAGCAGGCGATAAGATCAATATCGATGCCCGCGTTGCTCAGATTAAGGGACAGATTGAAGAGACAACATCTGACTTTGACAGAGAAAAACTTCAGGAAAGACTTGCCAAGCTTTCAGGCGGTGTTGCTGTAATCAGAGTCGGTGCTGCTACAGAGACAGAAATGAAGGAAGCTAAGCTTCGTATGGAAGATGCTCTTAACGCTACAAGAGCTGCTGTAGAAGAAGGAATTATCTCAGGTGGCGGAAGCGCTTACATCCACGTTTCAAAAGAAGTTGCTAAGCTTGTTGATAAGCTTGACGGAGATGAGAAGACAGGCGGAAGAGTTATCTTAAAGGCTTTAGAGGCTCCTCTTTATCACATCGCTGAAAATGCAGGACTTGAAGGTGCGGTTATCGTTAACAACGTTAAAGAATCAAAGGCCGGTATGGGATTTGATGCTTATAACGAAGAATATGTTGATATGGTTAAAGCCGGAATCCTTGATCCTGTTAAGGTTACAAGAAGCGCTCTTCAGAACGCAACATCTGTTGCAGCTACAGTTCTTACTACAGAATCTGTTGTTGCCAACATTAAAGAAGATGCTCCTGCTATGCCTGCAGGCGGCATGGGCGGAATGGGAATGTAATTTTTCCCTTTTCAAAAGGTTAATAAATAAAGGACACTTTTCCCTAAAAAGTGTCCTTTTATTTTAACAAAAATATAGTAAAATATACTTTGCGGAGTAAATCCGCAAAATTAGTGTTAGGAAGAGACAAAAGATGAAAAAGAAAATTACAGAAACAGTTGTGTGCCTGCTTTTTGTGGGAGTACTTACTTTAAGCAGTGCTTATTGTACCGTTTACGGAACATACGGAATCGGCACGGATTATTCACTCGAATATGCCGGTGTGCCCGGGGATACGGTTTTGGCTACGGTGGACGGATATAATCTTACAGCAGAGCTTTACGCTTACTGGCTCACCTATTACGACCAGATGGTATATGCTGCCTATGACGGGGAAGAAGCAGATGTTACCTGGGATATGACATATGATCAGACTCTCGGTATTACTCTTGAACAGTATGTAAAATCCGCCGCAATGCAGACGGCCGCATCTTTTCTTTTAATAGAAAAGAAGGCCGAAGATTATGATGTAACCTTAACCGAGGACCAGATTGCCGAGCTTAACAGCTGGGAGAAGGAGCAGGTTGAAGAGTACGGACAGAGCGGTTTTTATACTCAGCTTAAAGAATCCTCTTCAAGTGCGGCTCTTATGGTTTATATGAATACGGTTAACATGCTTTACGAGAACCTTGCCACAGAACTTTTGGGAGAAGACGCAGATACATCATCCGATGAAATGAACGAATATCTCCAGCAGTGGATGAGCGAATCGGACGCTGAAATAACAGATGAATACACAGATTATGATATAGTGTTATTCTATGATAATCTTATTCCGGCGCTATCTTCTATAGACCCGGATACCTATAAATAGGATGCAATGTATATAAAATAATACAAGAAAGAAAAGGCACATTTTTCCTCAAAAATGTCCTTTTTTTTTATTTTTTAAAATGTACAATAGGGGTAGTTGCTTTTGGGGACTGCATTTCCCAAAGGGGGAATATGATAGCGAAAATTTTTCGCAGAAGAGGAGGATTATAATGCAGTATAAAAAATTCAAAAGAGTACTTGCCTGCATGATGGCGGCAGCGATGGTACTTACAGCTGCACCTGTAACAGCGCTTAACGGAAACGTTGTTATGGCTGAGGATACGGCTACCGTTTATACGGGCGTAACGAAGATTTCAAATCTTCTTACAACAGAAAATCCTGCAAATGCAGCTGATTCTACCGATACTGTAAACGGTGTGGATTACTACGGAGCTACACTTACAATCGGCGGAACAGAGACTACAGTCGGTACAGAAGGAGAAACTCTTATCACAATCGTTAATTCGAGCGGTAAAGAGGTAGCACCTACGGAAGGTATGACAGGTTCATATACCGTATATGTAACAGAATATCTTTCATCAGACGCAATCGGTTCATGGAGCGGACTTACAAAGTTCGGCTACAGAGCAGCAGCTGTATTTAAAGACGGTGCTGAAGTTGTTGCGAGCTCAGCCGAGAAAGCACTCGGATCTGCTACAATAAGCGGTTCTACAATTAAGAATGCTGTTGTAAATGCGGTAACAAGCGGATTTTCTGCAGCTATTAACTTAGGTGGCGGAGATCTTACACTTGAGAATGCAACAATTACAATGAATTCTGACAGTGACGGACAGGATGTAAACGACTTTGCAGGTTACGGTGCAGCGGTAGCTACATACGGAACAGGTGCAGACGATACAACAACCGTTACAACAATCGAAGATTCGTCAATTGTTACAACAGGTGTTGCCAAGCTTGCAACCTTCGTTGATAACGGAGCTAATCTCATTGTAAAGGATTCAACTCTTAAATCAAACGGCGGAACAATTTATTCTAACTATAAATCAACCGCAAACCAGTCACTTATGATTAACCCACCATGGGTATTGGGTATCACAGGATCTGTAAGAACAACTAACGTAATGGGTGAAAATACTGCAGCCCTTTATCAGGATTCTACAATTGAATCTGCTAACTGGGGAGCAATTTCATCTGACTCAGGTTCTTACATGAACATACTTGCACTTAACGATACAGTTAAGGTTGACGGTTCAGGATACGGTGCTTATGTAATCGGTGATACAACTGTTGAAGATTATGTCGGTACATCATTTGATGTTCAGACCTATGCAATTATTATGACAGGTGGTACAGCAAATCTCAGAAGTTCTGTAAAGGGCCAGACATATACTCTTAAAGACCTTAAGACAGGCACAGAGACTGTTGCAACAACAACAGCTTCAAAGAGTGCAAACTCTTCTGTAGTATCAGAAAACTTTGGATTTATGTTCCATGCAAACGGTACATCAAATCTTAATGAGCTCAACATTGAGAGCGGTACTACAATTGATACAGGTAAAGCAACACTTCTTTACAAGAAGGTTAACAACACTACAAATATTGATGATGCTACAATCACATCAGACAACGATGTTCTTCTTCAGATCATCGATAATGATGATGATGCTGTTGGAGCATTCATGGATGAAGTATTCGGTATGCCTACATTCAACTACTCATTTACAGAGAGCGACGGATGGTCAAATACTTGGGGACAGACCTATGTTGCTACAGTAAATATGTGGGGTGAGATGGGACCTGAAAACTACACAGATGCTCTTAACATCACTAATTCTACAATTACAGGTGATGTATTTAACGCATCAGGTTACTCAAGTGCTAACCCGGGAGCTATTCTTACTGTAACACTCGGAGAAGGTGCTAACCTTACATCTGCAATTACAGAGGCTGCTTACCAGCATACATATAAGACATTTACATATTATGATGAGTCAAACGGCTTTGATTATGATACAGCTGCAGCTGCAGCTACAAAGCTTGGTGATGTTCAGAACCTTCCTGCAGCAAACTCTGCATCTACTACAAATGTAGTACTTACAGATGATGCGGTATGGACACTTAAGAGCACATCTTCATCAGCTGTTTATGCTTCGGACGGAGGATCTACAGTTGCCGATGCGGCTACTTACAATGAGTTCTACATTGACTCACTTTCAATTTCCGACAGCGCTAAGGTTGTAATTCCTGCAGGAATCACTCTTCATGTAGGAAGCCTTACATACGGAAGCTCATCAGAGGATGTTACCCTTGACGCTTCTACAGTAACTTCAATCGGAACTGTTAAGACTATTAAGGCTGCTGCAAAATCCAAGAAGAGAGCAACAGTTAAATGGTCTTCTGTGGCAAACGCTACATTCTATCAGGTACAGTACTCTACATCTTCTAAGTTTACTAAGAAGACAACAAAGACTGTAAACGTAACAAGCGGAAGAAGCACAACACTTAAGAAGCTTACAGCAGGTAAGAAGTATTATGTACGTGTAAGAGCTATCTATAAATCAGACAGCGGAAAGCTCATCGGTTCATGGAGCTCTACAGTAAAGAAATTTACAGCTAAAAAATAATACTTATATTTAATTCGGTATTTATTACCAAAGGGGGAATGGGAGAGTATGGATCTTATTCCGTATTCTCCCTTTTTCTATATATGTTAAAGGAGGGATTTTATTATGAACAGGAAAAAAGCGTTAGCTGTCATTATGACATGCGCAATGCTTGGCGCGCTGGCGGCCTGTGGCAATTCGGCTCAGACTGAAAGCGGTGCGGCAACGGAAACTGCGGAGGTTACATCCGAAGCGGCTTTCGAAGAGGAGGTAGTACCTAATTATATCGGTACTCTCATTCCGACTTTTGCGAAGAGAGTAAACGATTCTTATACTCTTGGACTTTATGTACAGGGTAACGAGGTTGTTGAAGATTATTCATACCTTGGAGAATTTGCCGAAGCTACAGAAGAAGGAGTTAATATTTCCGATATAGCTATTGAAGCTGAAGGAAGCGGATTTACAGCTCTTGCCATTCAAAGAACTGAAGCTGACGAAGCTTCAACTGTTAATCTTTCTAATGTAGACATCACACTTACCGATGCATCTGATGACGGATCCAATGTTTCTGACTTTACCGGACTCGGAGCTGCACTTGTAGCATCGGGAGCTACAGAGACAGATCACATTAAACTCAATATCGACGGAATGAACCTTACAACAACAGGTTTTGAGCGTGACGGTATTATTGTTGATGATTATGCGGATGCGGTAGTTGAGAATTCTAACATTGTTGTAAACGGAAACGATCCTTTAAACAATGCTTATGATGGTTATATTAACAGTGCGAACCAGGCACTCATGCTTTCGCCGCCATGGATTTTAGGTATCCAGGGAGGAGCAAGAGCGGCTAACGTACTTGGTGACTACAGCTCACTTACAATAGCTGATTCTTATGTTGAATCGGGAGCATGGGCAGTGCTTTCCACAGATGATTGTACAGAGCCTACAATTAACGTTATTAATTCAGAGCTTGCTATAGCTACAGCAGATTCGGAGTATGGTTTAAACGGCGGAGCTGAGCTTTTCGGTTATGATTATAACTATGGTTCGGGTTACGGTACATATAATATCGGAGCTTCCAACGAGTACTTCTACGGTGCAACATTTACAGGTGTTACAGAAGCTACAATTATGACAGGTACCGGCGAGATGTATTTCGGACCTTCTTCGGACGGACTTACCGTAAATGACGGTACAGGAAATGAAGTGTATACTTATTCGGGAGAAGCAAAGGATACCGTTGTAAACGGTGTATTCGGTCTTATGGATCATCAGAGCGGTACAGCTACTCTTGATGCGGGCTCTGTATGGAATACAGAAGATGCGGTTATTCTTAAGAAAGGTTCCGGAGAATCTACATACACGGTAACAGGTGCAGAGCTTAATTCAAACAGCGGCGTTCTTTTCCAGCTTATGGATGATGATGACGGATACGGAACAAGCGCTTTTGAATCTGCTGCAACAGCATTTAACGGAGATGCATTCGGAATGCCTTCATTCCCAAGCGGATGGACAGATCTTAACGCTGCAGGACTTCCTTCTGCATCAGGATCGCTTTCGGAAGGCGGAGTTGTAACTTCAACACTTAACTTATCCGACAGCACATATTCCGGAAATATCTATAACGGTTCGGGATCGGGTAAGGATAAAGACGCTACAGGACTTGCTGTAAATCTTACAAACGCAACTTTAGACGGAGCAATTTCTTCTACAGAGGCTGTTCACGGACTTCCTTATACAGAAGAAGCTGCTTCATATCTTGACAATCTTGCAGCTACATACAACGATTCATACAATGTTCAGGGTGATGAGGGAAGCCTTGATGCAGACGGTGGATACGGAGTTACATACGCACTTTTAGATGCTGAAGGAAATGTAACCGAAGATGCTGCAAATGCTGCATACATTCAGCTCTTAGAGTATACAATGAATGAATATTATATTCAGGGTCATATGGTTAACTTTGCAGCAGCTGCCGGAAGCGTTGAAGTAACTGTTGATAATTCGACATGGAATGTGACGGAAGATTCTTATATTTCATATCTTAATGTTGCAGAAGGCTCTACAGTAACTGTTGCAGACGGTGCTACACTTTATATTGCCGGCAAAGCCTACACAGGAACTGTAGAAGCCGGTGAGTACGGTGAAGTATTCGTTGCCGAAGAAGGCGGAGAAGAAGGAATGATGATGGGACCTATGGAAGAGGAAACAGAAGAGACTACAGAAGTTCCTGAAATCAACATTACAAACACTGTACAGCTTAAAGTTTACAAAAAATAATCAATAAAATTATTTTTAGGGCGGATAGTCATTGCTATCCGCTCTTTTTTATGTTAGAATGTCTTGAAAGAAAAGAGACTCTATATCAGTCGAATTATATTTTGATGTTTTCAAAAAAAAGCTTACGCTTTTTTTTTTGGAAAAATGCAAATGGAAGCAATTTGATAATTAACATATATTAAAGAAAGTGGGGAAAGCAATGAAAGCATTTCTGATTCTTGAAGATGGCACAGTTTTTGAAGGCAAAAGTATCGGTTCAACGAGAGAAGTTATTAGCGAAATAGTGTTTAATACTTCAATGACCGGTTATTTGGAAGTATTAACCGATCCTTCCTATGCCGGACAGGCTGTTGTTATGACTTATCCATTGATTGGCAATTACGGTATTTGTGCCGAAGATATGGAGTCGGCTAAACCGTGGCCGGACGGATATATTGTTCGTGAGCTTTCCAGAAACCACAGCAACTTCAGAAGTGAAGGCAGTATTCAGGATTTTCTGTCCAAAAACGATATACCGGGTATTTGCGGAATTGACACAAGAGCTCTTACAAAGCTCCTTCGTGACAAGGGAACAATGAACGGCATGATTACAACAAACGAAAATTACAGTCTTGATGAAATTATTCCTAAATTAAAAGAATATGAAACAGGTAATGTTGTTGACAAGGTTACCTGCAGTGAAAAATATACTCTTAAAGGAGACGGATATAAGGTTGCTCTCCTTGATTTTGGTGCAAAGAAAAACATTGCCAAATCGCTTAACGAGAGAGGATGTAATGTAACCGTTTATCCGGCACATACATCAGCCAAAGAAATTCTTGCTCAAAATCCTGACGGCATAATGCTTTCAAACGGCCCGGGAGATCCTGCGGTATGTACGGATATAATTAAAGAAGTAAAAGAGCTTTATGATTCGGATGTTCCGATTTTTGCAATTTGCCTCGGTCATCAGCTCATGGCTCTTGCGACAGGTGCTACAACTCATAAGCTTAAATACGGTCACAGAGGCGGAAATCATCCGGTAAGAGATCTTGAAACCGGAAAGGTTTATATCTCTTCACAAAACCACGGCTATGTGGTTGATACGGAAAATCTCGATGAGAAAATTGCCGTACCTGCTTTTGAGAATGTAAACGACGGTACAAACGAAGGACTTAAATACACAGGCAAAAACATCTATACGGTGCAGTTCCATCCGGAAGCATGCCCGGGTCCTTTAGACAGCGGATATTTGTTTGATAAATTTATTAATATGATGGGAGGAGCAAAATAATGCCAAGAAATAATAACATAAAAAAAGTAATGGTAATAGGCTCCGGCCCAATTGTAATCGGTCAGGCCGCAGAGTTTGACTATGCGGGTACACAGGCCTGCCGTTCTCTTAAAGAAGAGGGATGCGAGGTTGTACTTGTAAACTCCAATCCTGCAACAATCATGACCGATAAAGATATCGCAGATCAGGTTTATATCGAGCCTTTAACAGTTCCTGTTCTTGAGAGAATAATTGCCAAGGAAAAACCGGACTCACTTCTTCCTACCTTAGGTGGTCAGGCCGGACTTAACCTCGGTATGGAACTTGAAGAGAAGGGAATACTTGAAAAATACGGAGTTAAGCTCATAGGTACAACTTCTCTTACGATTAAAAAGGCAGAAGACCGTCAGGAATTTAAAGATACTATGGAAAAAATCGGCGAGCCTTGCGCGCCGTCTACAGTAGTGGAAAATGTGCAGGACGGTATTAAGTTCGCTCAGGAGATAGGCTATCCGATAGTTTTAAGACCTGCTTATACCTTGGGCGGTTCCGGCGGCGGTATTGCCAAAAACGAGCATGAGCTTGTGGAAATTTTATCCAACGGCCTCAGACTTTCCCGTGTGGGACAGGTTCTTGTCGAAAGATGTATTTCGGGCTGGAAAGAAATAGAGTACGAGGTAATGCGTGATGCAAACGGCACATGTATTACTGTTTGTAACATGGAAAACATAGATCCTGTAGGTGTTCATACAGGAGATTCTATAGTTGTTGCTCCTTCTCAGACATTGGGAGACAAGGAGCATCAGATGCTCAGAAGTTCGGCTCTTAACATTATTAACGAGCTTGGAATTACAGGCGGTTGTAATGTGCAGTATGCACTTAACCCTGAGTCATTTGAATACTGCGTAATTGAGGTTAACCCTCGTGTCAGCCGTTCATCGGCTCTTGCTTCAAAGGCAACAGGTTATCCGATTGCAAAAGTTACAGCAAAGATTGCTCTCGGATACAACCTTGATGAAATTATTAACTCAATCACGGGTAAGACATATGCGTCCTTTGAGCCTATGCTTGACTACTGCGTTGTTAAATTCCCGAGACTTCCGTTTGATAAATTCCTTACCGCTAAGCGTCAGCTTACCACTCAGATGAAGGCTACAGGTGAGGTAATGAGTATCTGCACAAACTTTGAAGGTGCACTTATGAAGTCCCTTCGTTCTTTGGAGCAGCATGTAGATTCTCTTATGTCATACGACTTTACAAATCTTTCGGATGATGAACTCGACAAGCAGCTTTACGTTGTCGATGACAGAAGAATATTTGTAATAGCGGAAGCTTTAAGAAGAGGCGTTTCTTATGAGCATATTCATGAGATTACAATGATAGATGAGTGGTTCATCGATAAGCTTGCTATTTTGACAGAAATGGAAAAAGCTCTTAAAGACGGACCTTTGACTGTCGAGCTTTTAAAAGAAGCTAAGAGAATAGAGTTCCCTGATAACGTTATCTCATCTCTTACAGGAAAGAGCGAAGATGAGATTAAAAAAATGCGTTATGATAACGGAATCTGCGCATCGTTTAAGATGGTTGATACATGTGCGGCTGAGTTCGAAGCTACAACTCCTTATTATTACTCGTGCTTCGACGGAGAAAATGAGGCTGTTGAAACAAGACCTGAAAAGAAGGTTCTTGTACTTGGATCCGGTCCGATCAGAATCGGTCAGGGTATTGAATTTGATTTCTGCTCTGTTCACGCAACTTGGGCATTTTCTCAGGAAGGCTACGAGACAATTATCGTAAACAATAACCCTGAGACTGTTTCGACTGACTTTGATATTGCCGATAAGCTTTATTTTGAACCTCTTACACCTGAAGATGTTGAAAATATTGTAAATATAGAAAAACCTGACGGAGCTGTTGTTCAGTTCGGCGGTCAGACTGCAATTAAGCTTACAGAGTCGCTTATGAAGATGGGCGTGCCTATTTTGGGTACTAAAGCGGAAGATGTAGATGCCGCAGAAGACAGAGAACTTTTTGATAAGATCTTGGAGGAGACAAACATTCCTCGTGCAGCAGGCGGAACGGTATATACTGCCGAAGAAGCCAAAGAAGTTGCAAACCGTCTCGGATATCCGGTACTTGTAAGACCTTCTTACGTACTCGGTGGACAGGGTATGCAGATCGCGATTTCGGATGATGATATAGAAGAGTTCATGGGTGTTATCAATCAGTATGAGCAGGATCACCCGATTCTCGTAGATAAATATCTCGAAGGCAAGGAAATAGAAGTAGATGCCGTTTGCGACGGACAAGACATTCTTATCCCGGGTATAATGGAGCATATAGAGCGTACCGGTGTACATTCCGGCGACTCAATTTCGGTATATCCTGCACCTTCACTTACGGATGAAGTAAGAGATATGATAGTGGATTACACCGGAAGACTTGCAAGAGCCCTTCATGTAATCGGACTTATAAATATACAGTTTATTGTAATGGACGGACAGGTTTATGTTATTGAGGTAAACCCCAGATCATCAAGAACCGTCCCTTATATCAGCAAGGTTACGGGTATTCCGATTGTAAAACTTGCCACAAAGGTTATTATCGGAAATACTTTAAAGGGACTCGGCTATACTCCGGGACTTGCTCCGGCTGCAGATTATATTGCAATTAAAATGCCTGTATTCTCGTTTGAAAAGCTCAGAGGTGCCGAGATTTCATTAGGACCTGAGATGAAGTCTACGGGTGAAGCTTTAGGTATTTCGAAAGATTTTGATACGGCGCTTTATAAGGCGTTCCTTGGCGCAGGTATAAATCTTCCTAAGCATAAACAGATGATTATTACCGTTAAAGATGCGGATAAAGGAGAAGCCATAGGCGTTGCAAAGCGTTTTGAGGCACTCGGATATAAGATTTATGCGACAAGAAGTACTGCGAAAGTCCTTCAGGAAAACGGAGTAAACGCTCTTAGAGTAAACAAGATTTCTCAGGAGTCTCCTAATGTCATGGACCTTATTTTGGGACATAAAATTGACCTTATCATTGATACTCCTACAAGGGGAAGAGATAAGACAAGAGACGGATTTCTTATCAGAAGAAACGCAATTGAAACAGGCATCCACTGCCTTACATCTTTGGATACTGCAAATGCTCTTGCTCACTCGCTTGAAAGCGTTCATAAAGAGCTTGATGTTGTAGATATTGCGAAGGTAAAGAACATATAAAACAGTGAGGTAAAATATGCTAACTGTTATAACCTGTATAATTGCCGGTATAGGCGCCGGCGTTGCAACAGGATTTGCAGGTCTTTCGGCAGCAACGGTAATTACGCCGCTTTTAGTCGGCCTTTTGGGAATAAGGACCTATGATGCTGTTGCAATAGCGCTTGCTTCAGATGTACTTGCATCGGCTGCGGCAGCCTGGAATTATTATAAACATAAAAATATCGATCTTAAAAACGGTGTGGTAATGATGATGTTTACTATGTTATTTACTCTCATAGGAAGCATTATTGCGGCTTATCTTCCTCAGGTTACAATGGGGTGGGTCAGCTTTATTATTACCGGGCTTATGGGAATAAACTTTATTGTAAGACCGTCTCCCGAGGGCAGAAAATGGTCTATGGGAGATTCAAATTCCATGAAACAGACCGTAATTAGCGGTGTCTGCGGTATCTATATCGGACTTGTCTGCGGCATTATAGGTGCCGGAGGCGGAATGATGATGCTTATGATCCTTACTATTGTTCTCGGATATGAGCTTAAACCTGCAGTTGGAACAAGTACTTTTATTATGACTTTTACTGCCGGTACCGGTGCGATTACGCATTTCATGCTCGGTGAAAAACCGAATTTTACAGCGCTTATTCTTTGTATAGTTTTTACTTTGATAGGCTCATGGGTGGCATCTAAAATTGCCAATAAGGCAAAGCCCCTTGTACTTAACAGGGTTACGGGTATTATTCTTTTACTCGTGGCTATAAGTATGTCTATTGTAAAATATACTTTATAACGAGGTGACTTATGAAAAACTGGTCGGTAACAATGATGCATTTTCTTCTCGGATGCAGATTTGATAAATTAATAAAGCTTTTTAAGGATAACGATTTTAAAATCCCCGTAAACAGACTTCCTCAAGCTCTTTTGATTTCGACTGTTTCGCTTGTTTTATTTATACCTGCTCTTTTGGAGGAAGCTTATTGCAGTGTATTTGTCTATCCTAAAAAAACAAAGGAAGATCCGGTGTTTATACTCGGACACTGGAGAAGCGGCACCACTTATCTGCAGAATCTTTTAAGCTGTGATGAGCAGTTTGCTTATTTCGATCCTATTACAACCTATACCAACAATAATGCGCTTTTTTTGCATAAACCGATTATGGCAGTGCAAAAGGATGCTATAACTCAGTCCCGTCCTATGGATAACCTTGATTATGAGGTTGATTCGCCTTCGGAAGAGTGTTTTGCCGTTGCGAACAGATGCGGAGACAATATCGTACATATTATGGCATTCCCTCAGAATGCTGCTCATTATATCGATCATGTTGTTCTTGCCGATAAACCGGCCAAAAAAAGAAATGACTGGTGCAGGGCTTATCATAAAGTTATGAGAAAGACTGCCTATATTAACGGTGAAAAAAGACTTCTAGTAAAAAGTCCGGACAATACCAGCCATATTCAGGAGATTTTAAAAATATACCCTAATGCCAAATTTGTTCATATTTGCAGAAATCCTTACAGGGTAATTCCGTCCATGGTAAACATGTTTAAGATGGGAAGCGAGTTTTTATCACTTCAGGATAATCCTTCTCATGAAGATACGGTAGATAATGCCGTTTGTCTTTATAAAAAGCTCTATACTCAGTATTTTAATGATATAAAGCTTATTCCCGAAGGAAATCTTGTAGAGATTAAATATGAGGAATTTGTAAAATCGCCTATAGAGCATGCTGAAATGATTTACGAAACCCTTGATATAGACGGATTTGATGAGGCTTTACCGGCTTTTAGGGAATATGTTGATTCGCTTGAAGATTACAAGGTTACAAAGCATCATCCGGAAGAATATATCGAGAATGCGATTCGTAACAATCTCGGATTTGCATTTGAAAAGTTCGGATACGAATTATAATTAATAGTGCATAATTAATCACAATATGAACACATTTTATCCTTATACTACATTTGATTAAAATGTATGTAAGGAGTGAAACAGACGTGATTGAAATTAATCATCTTGTGAAAAAGTATGGTAACAATGTTGCTGTGGATGATTTGTCGCTCAAGGTTGAACCGGGAAAAATCTACGGATTTTTAGGTCCTAACGGAGCAGGTAAATCTACCACAATGAACATTCTTACCGGTTATATCGGAGCTACTTCCGGTGAAGTTATTATTAACGGACACAATATTTTGTCCGAACCCGAAGAAGCCAAGAAAGACATAGGATACTTACCTGAACTGCCACCTCTTTATACGGATATGACAGTTTATGAGTATCTTATTTTTTGTGCCGAATTAAAGGGAATTCCAAAGGCCGAAAGACAAAGCTCGGTTGGCAGAGCTATGTGGATGACAAAAATCGAAGATATGAGAAACAGACTCATAAAGAATCTTTCGAAAGGTTATAAGCAAAGAGTAGGTCTTGCCCAGGCTATTATAAATATGCCTAAAATCATTATTTTGGATGAGCCGACCGTAGGTCTTGATCCAAAACAGATTATTGAAATCAGAGATCTTATAAGAGAACTGGGAAAAGATCACACCGTAATCTTAAGTTCTCATATTCTTTCCGAAGTCAGTGAAGTGTGCGACCATGTATTTATTATTTCACACGGCAAGCTGGTTGCTTCAGATTCTCCGGAAAACCTTTCCGCAAATATGGAACAGGGCGCAACTCTTAAAGTTAAAGCCAAGGGCGAAGAGGATAAGATTAAAAATATTGTATCCAAACTTGACGGAGTTAAGAGCGTAAACTTTATAGAATCCGAAAATGACGGAGAAGTAAGCTTTGATGTTGAGCTTTTAAAAGACGCGGATATAAGAGAAGAGCTTTCTATGCAGATGGCACTTGAAAAGATGCCTGTTCTTGAAATGACTCTTGAGCAGAAGTCTTTGGAAGATGTATTCCTTGAGCTTACCGGAAGCACTTCCGAGCTCGAAAGAGAAGCGGAAGAATTATCCGAAGCTCTTTCAGCCGAAAGCGATGATGACGTTAATAAAGAAAATGTCGCAGACGTCGAAGAAGAAAATACACAGGAGGCACAGACTGATGAAAGCAATATTTAAAAGAGAATTAAAATCATATTTTCACAATGTGATAGGTTGGCTTTTTATTGCGGCTTATCTTTTTGTGCTCGGTCTTTATTTTACCGTATATAACTTGATGAATGCATATCCGATGATTTCTTATACCTTATCGGGCGCATTGTTTTTGTTTATAATTACATTCCCGATTCTTTCAATGAGAGTTCTTTCGGAAGAACGCAAGAATAAAACCGATCAGCTTCTTCTTACGGCTCCGGTTTCCACAGGAAAGATTGTAATGGGAAAATACCTTGCAATGGCTGTTATTTTCGCTGTTGTAAATGTTGTAGCCTGCATTTATCCGATTATAATGTCGTTTTTCGGAACGGTTGATTTTCCTCAGGCTTATGTAGCTATTCTGGGATTCTTATTATACGGATTAAGCTGTATCGCAATAGGTATGTTTGTTTCATCCGTTACGGAAAGCCAGGTGCTTGCCGCAGTAGGCTCATTTGCAATAATGTTTATTACATTTATGATGTCCGGTATTGCGGGTCTTATTACATCGGGTGAAGGAATTTTATATAACATCCTTGAGGTCTTTGACCTCCAGAGTCCTGCCATTAACTTAATGGACGGAAGTTTAGACCTTTGCTCTGTGCTTTATTACCTTTCAATTATCTTTGTATTTTGCTTCCTTACTACCTGGTCAATCCAGAAGAGAAGATGGGAAATTACAAAGAGTAATGCCAAGCTCGGACTTTTCTCCGGAGCTTATGTTGCTGTAATGATAGTGATTTGTGTTGGAATTAATATTGCCGCAAACCTTCTTCCGGAAGATATTACGGCAATAGATGTAACATCCAATAAGTTATATTCTCTCGGAGACGATACTTATGAGATGCTTTCTGAGCTTGAAGATGATGTAACAATTTATGTTCTTGCATCAGAGGCTAACTGCGACAGCGTAATTGCAAAGACTGTTGAAAGATATGCATCTGCGTCAAAGCATGTTACCGTAGAATACAAGGATCCTACTACCTATCCAAACTTCTACTCATCTTACGCATCTACAGCACCTACCACAAATTCGGTGATTGTTGTAAGCGGAGATATGTATAAGGTAATTGACTATTATGATATTTATGTTGTTGAGTATTCAATGGATTCGACAACCTATCAGTATACATCCGAAACCACAGGTTATGACGGAGAAGGCCAGATTACAAGTGCAATTTCTTATGTTACAAGCTCTGAAATGCCTATGATTTATGTACTTACAGGTCAGGATGAGCCTGAGATAGGTTCTTCATTTACCGATGCTATTTCTAAAAAGAATGCAGCCTATGAAGAGATAGATCTTTTATCTTACGATGCAGTTCCTGAAGACTGTGAGCTTCTTATAATAAATTCGCCTATGAGCGATTTATCGGATGATGTAACGGAAAAGATTCTCGACTATATTGAAAACGGCGGAAATCTTTATGTTGTTGTAAGTTATACCGAAGATGATATGGAAAATCTTAACAAGATTCTTTCTGTATACGGCATGTCTACGACAGGTGGACTTTTATGCGATAATGACGCAAACTGCTATACTCAGTATCCGTATTATCCGATTGCTGAAGTATCAAGCACAGATGTATCTTCGTCTGTGGCCGGAGAATATATTTTCCTTCCTCAGTCAACCGGACTTACCTATGAAGAGACCGACGATGTAACAGTTACCGAAATTGCAACATCTTCTGAGTCTACGGTTATTAAAATGAATCCTGAGACTATGGAAAGTTTTGAAGCTGAAGAGGGCGACCTTGAAGGCTCATATGTTCTTGCGGCTTACGCAGAGCTTAATCTTGATACAGCAGTAACAGAATCCGGAGATGCTTCGGGTGATGCAAGTGAGACACTTACTTCAGAGCTTGTTATAGTAAACGGTTACTATTTCTTGAGCGATGAGGCAAACAGTATGGTTTCCGACAACAACCTTGACCTCTTCAGTGACGGAATAAGCCAGCTTGTACAGTCGGCAGAAGGTGTTTCTGTAGCTGTTAAGGATTACGGCATTGATTACCTTACGGTTTCAAACAGAATGATAATTGTTTATTCTCTTGTATTTGCCGTAGTTGTTCCTGTAATACTTATTGTTATAGGTGTGGTAATCTGGGCTAAGAGGAGGAAACGCTAATGAATAAACAGATCAAACAGATGAAGATAATGCTTGTTATATTGGTTCTTGTAATCATCTGTGTGGCAGGCGTTATGTTTTACAATAAAACTCAGAGTGATAAAGAGGCTGCATCCGAAGCCGAAAAAACTCTCTGTGAAATAGATTCGGCTGATATAACCGCATTTTCTTATATGCTTGACGGAAGCGAGTATTCCTTTGCTTTGGAAGATGAAGCGTGGGTATATGAAGGAGATTCTTCCCTCAGTATTTCAACAGATGCTGTAGAAGAGATGCTTTCTGCGGTTTCTGCGGTTGCTTATACGGAAGTTGTCGAAGATGCCGAAGATTTATCGTCTTACGGACTTGATGAGCCAACCAATGTTATTACAATTACAACAGCCGATGAGACTTATGTATTTACAATCGGAGATAAGAATGCAATAACCTATGATTATTATATGCTTTATAACGATGATGATACTATTTATACGGTTTCAAGTGATTTGACCGATGCTTTTTCAGCTTCGCTTGACGATTTACTTGAAGATGCAAGTGAATAGGATTTTAAACTTGAGCCTGCCGGTTTTCCGGCAGGCTTTTTTTACTTCTTAGGAAGTACTAAATATAGGAATAATGCTTTGCAACAACTACAAAATGTAGTATAATGGTAGTCGTAAAGTTGCGCAAAAATAAGCGCGGAATTGAGGATAGTTAGTTTGCAGAATCAGATTCAAAAATTAGCAGCGGGAATAATTGACTATGAAATGCCTGTGGCATCTCTTAGTATTGAAGCTCTCGAAGTCGAACTGATTGAAGGTGAAATCTTTTCAGGCAGTTTTTCGATTGAGAGCTCTAATGGTATACCCGTAAAAGGCACAGTATTATCTTCAAATGCGCGTATTCATATAAAGACCGCATCATTTACCGGCGAAAAGGCCGAAATTTTCTATGAAATATCTGCCGAAGATTTAAACGAAGGAGATTATGTATCGGGTGAGATTTATATTATCTGCACACATAAAGAATTCATCTTAAATGTTTCGGCTGTGGTTTCAAGATATTATCCGCAAAGCTCAATCGGCAAGATTAAAACCTTGGAAAGATTCTTTGAGCTTTCTGACAAATCCTATGATGAAGCAAAGAAAATATTTATATCGGATGAGTTTGTCAATCTTTTCCATGAGAACGATATCAGGGCAAAGATGTATTACGAAGGACTTCTTGGAAATTCTATGCCGTCAGGAGAAATCTTTGATGAGTTTTTATATGCCTGTGATGTAAAAGACAGGTGCAGAGTTTTCCCTAAGTCATCGGAAACAGTTTATCAGCATGTAAGTCAGGATTTTAGGGAACGGTTTCTTCTTAAAAAAGACGGAATCGGAACTTTTGCCGTAAGAGTTTATTCCGATACGGATTTTATAGATATTGAAAAAGAGATAATTACACAGGATGATTTTGTCGGTAATCAGTGTGAGGTATTTTATTTTATAAGATCGGAAATGCTTCACGGCGGAAAAAATCTCGGAAGAATATATATTGTTACAGATACAGAAGAGTTCATATATAAAATTACAGCTTCGAAAGGAACGTTTGAAAGCGAAAAGACTTTATCGCCAACTCGTGAAAGAAGGCAGCTTGAAACAGAGCTTGCCAAGCTTTACATAGATTACAGAATGAATGAGATTACCGGTGTAAGTTGGGCAAATCAGTCTGTTGAAAGGCTTGATAAGCTTGGATACTTATACCCTAAAAATCTCTGGTATAAGATGATGAAAACTCTTGTTTTCATTATTGACGAAAGAACAGATGATGCCGAGTGGCTTTTAAGCGAAATCAGAAGAGGAATAGAGGAAGCAGAGCCGAGCAAGAGGGCGTTTTACCTTTATTTGTCGACTCTTTTAAATGCAGAACCGGAATACCTTGCAAACTGCTTAAAGGATGTAAGAAATATTTATAGGGAGAATGCTGAAGATTGCCGCATACTTTGGGCTCTTCTTTTCATGGATGATGAGTTTGAAAGAAGTAAGAGCAGAAAGCTTAATGCGATAAAAGAAAACATTCTTTCCGGTAACCCAAGCACTTTTATATATTTTGAGGCTTATTACATTATCAGTCAGGATTCTTATCTTTTAAACGAACTCGGCGTGTTTGAAATAAACCTTGTAAAATGGGCAATAAGGCATAACGGACTTACTCATGGAATAGCTGCGCAGTTTGCGAGGCTTTCATCCGCGTTAAAGCATTTTTCCAAGGATATATTCGATATGCTTTCTGCTATTGCCGAAAAATATCCGGAAAAGGATATCATAAGCGCGCTTATAGTTTATATGATTAAGTGCGGAAAAGTCGGACATGAATATGAAGAAAAATATAAGACAGGTATTGATCTCGGACTTAAGATTGCCGGTATGTATGAAAACTATATCGCATCCGTAAAACTCATTGACAATACTACCATTACAAAGGAACTTTTACTTTATTTTGAGTACAACACAAACCTTGATGAGCATATTAAAGAGTCCCTTATAAGACTTGTTATTGAAAATAAAAAAACAGAAGAAACCATATATATAAACTATCTTCCTGTTATTGATACATTTGCGATTGAGCAGATTAAGCAGCATAAGATAAATAACGACCTTAAGATAATTTATGAGGATTTCATTGAAAGAAACGGTATTTCCGCAATTATCGCCGGAGATTTTTGTGAGGTAATTTTTGCGAGAAATATTATTCTCGAAAACGGAAGGTCCGACGGAAAGGTTATAATTCTTCAGGAACAGCTTAAAGACAGTTATGTTTCCGCGTTAAAAGACGGAAGATGCACGGGAGTTATTTATTCTCCGGAATTCGTGGTAATCTACGAGGATGAGAAGGGTAAAAGGTTTGCCGTTAAAGACGAGGTTTTAACAGAGCCGTTGTTTGCGGATTATAAATACAGAAACACTTTGCTTGAACTTGCTCCGACCAATATCAATATTTTGCTTCATTACTTTGCCAACAAGCTTTCTTATCCGATTTATGAGGATACAGGTTTTGAGAGGCTTTATTATCTTTTGATTTCGGATAAGGTAAGAAGCGAGTATAAAAAAAGTCTTGTTCCTGAGCTTTTTAAGCAGAGCTTTAATTATTCTGAGGAGTTTTTCGAAAAATTCTACTCAACCCTTGATTTATCCATCTTAAGTCCGGGTGAAAAGGGAAGAATTATTGAAGAATGCATTAGGCAAGGCATGCCCGAAACCGCATATGAGCTTGTAAAAATCTACGGCTATACTAATGTGGTTCCTTCAAAAGCCGTAATTATGTGTGACAGCATGATTGATGTATATAAGATGACTGATGAAGACAGCTATCTTACTGAGTTTTGCTTTTATGCTTTCAGCGAAAACCTCTACACCGAGAGCACTCTTATGTATCTTGCAAAGTTTTACAGAGGCTCTACCAAAAACCTTCAAAAAATATGGAAGGCTGCCAGAGGCTTTGATATCGAAGTATTTGATCTTGAGGAGAGAATACTTACGCAGATGCTTACAACGGGAGAATATATTTCGCTTGCCGATGAGATTTTCGTATCTTATTCGGGAAGAGGCGGAAGCTATATGCTTAAGCATGCATATTACAGCCATGTGGCATTCGAATATATTCTAAAAGAAATAGAACTGTCCGATGAAGTATATAAAAGGCTTAAAGAAGAATTCTTTGCTGATGATGAACTCATGGACATCTGCCTTATTGCAATTCTTAAAAAAGCCGTTGAGAAAGCCGATAAGGATTCGGATGACTTAAAGATTCAGGAAAAACTTCTTGAGTATTTTCTCGACAGGAATATGTATTTTGCATTTTACGAAAAGGCCGAAAATATATTTAAATGCAAGTACAGAATTCAAGACAGAATGTATATGCAGTTTATAGGAAGACCTGATGAAAAACCTTATATTCATTACAGATTTGATAAGATTCAGGATGAGTATGAGACTCTTCCTATGAGGCATATGTTATACGGTATTTTTGTAACAGATGTTGCGGTATTTTCCGGTGAAACAGTTCAGTATTATATTACTTTGGGCGAAGATAACGACGAAGAAGTTATGACAAGCGGCTTTATCGAGAGAAACGAAGTCTACGGAGAAGCCGGAATAAGCAGATTCGAAAGAATAAACAATATGTGTGTAAGCTGCGTTATATCCAACAGAAACGCCGCGGAAAAGTATCTGCGCGAATATGTTGAAACAGACAGCTTTACCAACAGACATTTTAAACTGATGTAGGAGAGAATATGGCAGTATATCTCGGAATTGATATAAATAATAAATATACACAGATAAGCGTTTTAAATACCGCAAAAGACGAGATAGTGACTCTTTCCCAGACCGGAAAAGACGAGGTATTTTCAATCCCCGTATGTATCTGCAAAAAGAAAGGGTCGGACGAATGGCTTTGCGGCTTTGACGCAGAAGGCTATTCGGCAGATTCGTCATATGCCGGAGTTTGGGACCTTTTTGACGCAGCCGTTTCCAACAGACAGCTTGTTATAGATGATGAGAATACAAACGGCAGGCTTTTATTTGCTCTTTATCTGCAAAAGCTTATTATGATAGCCGGAAAAAGATTCGGTTTTATGACGGCGGATAAGATTATTATTACATCAAAGGAATTAAAGCCCCAGGTTATAGATCTTGTGGAGGCTATTGCCGAGTTTTTGCCGGCTCCGAAGGATAAGGTGCTGTTAAAAAGCTATAAAGAGACGTTTTATTACTATTCTTTAAAGCAAAAGCCGGAGCTTAAGCATCATGATATTTTCCTTTATAACTATGAGGATGATACTCTTTCTTTATATAGACTTGAAAGAAACGAAAAGTCGGTTCCAAAGGTTGTAACGGTAAAGGAGGAAGTTCATGAGCATTTCGCAACAGGACTTTTGGGAAGACCAAAAAAGAACGAAGAAAAGGATGCCATCTTTGAAGAAATCGTAAAAGAAGATGTTAAAGGCAGGCTTGTATCTGTAATTTATCTTGTCGGAGAAGGATTTGACGGAGACTGGATGAATAAGAGCGTTGCCGCAATAGTTAAAGACAGACATGCCTATGTAGGTAAGAATCTCTACAGCAGAGGAGCCTGCTACGGATGCAGCGTTTTGGAGGCTTCTTCCGAATGGCCTTATATTTATCTCGGGGAATCCAAAACCAAGCTTAATATTTTGCTTGAAGTATTTAATAAAAACCGCAAAGAAATGTATACTCTTATTTCAGCCGGTGAAAACTGGTATGAAACAAGCGGAAGAATAGATGTTATTTTGGATGAGGGAAACGAATTTGATATTATTTTGGTTGCTCCGGACGGCAGTGAAACCAAGAGAAAAAATATAGTTTTAAACGGGCTTAAGGAAAGAGAAGACAGGACCTTAAGGCTTGAACTTTACGCACGACCGGAATCTCAGACAGAGATATATTTAAAGGTAACGGATAAAGGCTTCGGAGAAATTTTCCCATCTTCGGGTCAGGTTTTTGAGTACAGAATAAGTATATAGGGTGAATTTATGAAACTTATTTTATGTCAGGGTAAAATTGCGGAAAATCCATATTTCTTTAAGGATGCGGATGTTAATGTCTACTCCTACGAAGAGCTTTGCTATGTGATTGTAAATTACCCTGAAGAAGTCAGCGGACAACTGGCTTCTGAAGATTTATTCAACTGGATAAAGACAGAGCTTACTCTTACAGAGCTTGCGGATAATCTTATAAGTCTCTCCAAAGGCCAGCATCCCATTAGCAAGTTTGCCGTGAGTATTCTCTCTTACGGAGGATACAGCGCAAATGAGGATGTAAATAATGCACTTGTAACAATAAGAAAGCTCGAAAATATTCCTCCTAAAGAAAGGGATAAGATAAGAGCGGATAAAATGCTTGAGGAAGGCAGATGTTTTGCAGCAATTTCCCTTTACAAAAGAGTTATTGAGCAATGTGAATTTGAGGAAAGGGCTCTTCTCGGAAAGCTGTGGCATAATATGGGAGTATGCTACGCAAGGATGTTTATTTTTGATACTGCGGGGGCATGCTTTGAAAGGGCATTTCATTTTTCGGGTTCTTCCGAGAGCAGAAAAGAAGCGCTTTTATGCAGCTTTTTAATGTACGGTGATCGTGAATACGATACGGATATTAACGATATAGATTTAAGAACGTGGTATGATTTTGCGGATCTTAAAAAAGAAAATGCAAATTCTGAGGCCGTTTCGGATAAAATTGCCGAGATTACAAGAAATATGAGGGCGGTTAAATCCGGCGATGAGAAATCATTTTTTGATATTTACGAAAAAGTGCTTCAAGAGTTTAAGGATGATTATTTAAAGAGGGCTGAGTATGGGGCTGTTTAGTAAGATTTTCGGTAGATTCCGAAAGAAAGATACATATGAAGAGACTTTAGAATATGACTTTAAGGACAAAATGCGCTCATATGAAAATAGCGAAGTAAGCGGTGAGCAGCGAGTGATTGAGGGCTGTGAAAAGATTATGGAGCTTGTTAAGGATTTGAAAAAGGAAAAGTCCGAGTATGATGTGCTTACAGGTTATTTAAATGATACCGAGATTTTGCTTAATCTTGCGGAAGAAGATAAAGACGATCTTGCTCAGACGGCTTCAAACATTATTAATCTAAGCTCTACCAAAGACAGATACAGGATGAAGAGCGCTCAGATTTCAGATGAAAGAATGAGTGAGTTCGATACCGTAAAAGATGATATGCCCGACAGGATAAATACCATTAAATCAAACGAGGCTTATCAAAATGTCGTTAAGCGCGATATGCAGCACCTTGAAGGAGAAAAACATTCCTGGGCAATTGAAATATCGGAAATTACCGAGGAACAGTCGCTTCTTAATAAAGTGCTTTATATAATACTTTTTTTGTTTGCTGCCTGGATGATAATCTGCGGAATCGCAACACTGCATTATAATATAGATATGAATCTTGCGGCTCTTTCCGTCGGAGCGGTAATTGCCGTAATCGTAATGCTTTTATATGTGAGAATTCAGACCAACCAAAAGAATTTAAAACAGGCAGAGGTAAATATTAACAGAGCAATTGTGTTGCTTAATCAGATGAAGGCCAAGTATGTGACAATAACAAATGCCGTCAATTACGCCTATGAAAAATACGATGTTAAAAGCTCCTATGAGCTTGGTTATCTTTGGGAGCAGTATTTACAGGCGGTAAGAGAAAGAGAAGCCTACGAAAGGGCCAACGAAGACCTTGACTACTATAATAAAGTGCTTTTAAGGGAGCTAAAAACCTATAAGCTTTTTGACGAGAGCATTTGGATTTACAATGCGGCAGCACTTGTTGACGATAAGGAAATGGTTGAGGTAAGACACCGTTTTATAGAGCAGAGGCAAAAATGCCGAAGCAGGATAGAAAATGTTGTTGCGGATATGAAGGATGAATATCAGTCGATTAACAAAATTATTTCATCAAAAAGCGAAATCGATCCTCAGGTAAAAGAGATATTAAGCATTGTCGAAGCATTAATAAAGCAGTATGCTTGACTATTTTCGGCATAAATAGTAAAATTTTCGGTATGTATGTAAATTTATTTTAATAAAGGCAGGTGTTTTTATTTATGGATGATTCCGCGCCGTATATTCTGATTGTATTACTGGTAGCCGGTCTTTTGATCCTTTCGACATTAATTTGTTTTATAATATATTTTCTTATGAAGAAAAAAGCAAATGCAAGACATGTTGAGGGTGATGATGTAACGGAAGAAGAAATCATTTCAATGGTCAATGAAGGCCATGAGCAGGGCACAATCTTGCAGAGTGAAGCCGAGATGATTAACAATATTTTTGAGTTTTCCGATACTCAGGCCGATGATATTATGACGGTCAGGAAAAATGTAGCAGGTATTAATGAAGAAACTTCGTTTGATGAAGCCATTGACTATCTGCTCGGTGAAAACTATTCGAGATTTCCGGTATATAAGGATGATATAGATCATATCATAGGTATTCTTCATATTAAGGATGCTTTTGTATACTATAGAAAAAACAAGGATACAAAGCTTAAAATTTCGGAAATCCCGGGGCTCGTTTCGGATCCACTTTTTATTCCGGAGACTCAGAACATCGATATTTTATTCAAAACCATGCAGAAAACCAAAAAGCATATGGTTATAGTTGTGGATGAATACGGTCAGACTTCGGGAATTGTTACAATGGAAGATATTCTTGAAGAAATTTTCGGTAATATCGAAGACGAGCATGATAAAGCGGAAAATATGATAATAAAGCGCGGCGTCGGTTCATTTATTATTGACGGACGTGCAGAACTTGATGATGTCGAGGAAGCCTTGGGCATTGAAACGGATATAGATGATATAGATACGCTTAACGGTCTTATTGTCGCTCTTATCGATAAGATTCCGGAAGACAATGAAAGATTTGAAGTATCTTATAAAGGATATTTGTTTAAGGCATTATCTGTTAAAAACAAGACCGTTAAATCGGTTTTGGCTGTAAAGCTTGACGAAGAAAAAGAAGAAAAGGAAGGTTAGTTAGAAATGTCAGGACATTCAAAATTCGCAAACATTAAGCATAAAAAGGAGAAAAACGATAAAGCAAAAGGTAAAATCTTTACCGTAATCGGAAGAGAAATCGCCGTAGCCGTTAAAGAAGGCGGTTCGGATCCAAACAATAACAGCAAGCTCAGAGACGTTATCGCAAAGGCAAAAGCAAACAACATGCCTAACGATACCATAGAAAGAGGTATTAAAAAGGCTGCCGGTGATATCGGAAGCGTAAACTATGAAACTATTACATATGAAGGATACGGTCCTAACGGTACAGCAATTATCGTTCGTACACTTACAGACAATAAAAACCGTACAGCAGCTAATGTTAGAAGTGCATTTACAAAGGGTAACGGTAATGTAGGTACAACAGGCTGCGTATCATATATGTTTGATGAAAAGGGACAGATCATTGTAGCTAAAGAAGAGTTCGACGGAGACGGAGACGAGCTTATGATGACTGCTCTTGATGCGGGCGCAGAGGATTTTAACGAAGAAGACGACAGCTTCGAAATTCTCACAGCTCCAAATGATTTTTCCGAGGTAAGAGAAGCTCTTGAAGCAGCCGGAATTCCAATGGCTTCAGCTGAAGTAACTATGATTCCGCAGACTTATGTAGAACTTACCGACGAGCAGGATATTTACCATATCCGCAAGACACTTGATATGCTTGATGAAGATGATGACGTGCAGGAGGTTTACCACAACTGGGATGAGCCGGACGAAGAAGAGTAATTCAAAAAGAAAAAACGAAACAGTAGTAAGAGATAATGCTATTGTTATTACAATAGCCGTTATTGCTGTGCTTCTTTTTATCGGTATACTCGGAATCGGTGGTAAGTTTGCGGAAGTTTGCCGCTTTGCAATGTTTTCCGTTTTCGGACTTTTGGCATATGCATTTCCGATTTGCGTTATCGGTAGTATTTTATATTTATACATTATGAAAAACAATAAAATGAGAATACCCAAGGTAGTAGTATTTTGGGTATTCTTTATACTTTTATGTATGTTTTTCCAACTTCTTACCGGAGGCTATGATATGTCTTCGGCTATTGTTGACATTGTAAAGTATTCTCGCGAAAACCATATGGGCGGAGGCTTTGTCGGTGGAATTTTGGAAGTTGTTTTAAGGCCGATATTCGGACTGGTGGGCTGCTTTATTATTGATTCGGCCGCAATGATAATCTGTCTTGTTTTTTTGACGGAGATTTCTTTTGTGGATGCAGCTATTAAAGGCGGAGAAGACGTTTATAAAGCATCTAAGGAAAAAACCAGAGCCGTAAAAAACATTATTGCCGAAAACAAAGCTGATAAAAAGATGAGAATGGACAACAAAAGAGTCGGCGTAAGTCTTGATACTACAGTAGGGCCTTCTGATGGGGCACAATCTGCAACTGTTTTAAGATCGGATGATTTAAAAGAGCTTACATTAAATGCTCCTTTGGAAGAAGATTTACCAACTAAGGACGACGGATATTTTTCAAATACAATAATTGAACAGCTTAACTGCAATAAAAACGGAGTATTTGTTACATCTGAGCCTGTGGCAGAGCCTGAACCTGTATATATACCTGAGCCTTTATATGAGCCGGAGAATTCTTACGAGATTGAGCCGCAAATGCAGACGGCGCCGGAGCCTAAAGTACAAAAGGCTCCTAATCAAAAAACTTTGCCTAAAGATGATAATTCTTCGGCGGATGAAGGAATTTCCATAAGCGAAAATGATAAGAGCGGAAAGCCTTACAAGAGTTTTCCTCTTAGTCTTCTTGCATCGCCTTCAAAGAAAGCTCTTTCAAACAATAATACCTCGGTTAAAGATAAGCTTCAGGCCACATTGGACAGCTTCGGAGTGGATGCTACGGTTACAGGTTATGAGATGGGCCCGTCGGTTACAAGATACGAAATTTTACCGAATGCAGGTGTTAAGGTTTCTAAGATTGTAGGTCTTAGCGATGATATTAAGCTTGCGCTTGCTGCGGCTGATATAAGAATAGAGGCGCCTATTCCGGGTAAATCCGTTATAGGTATAGAAGTGCCGAATAAAGAAAATGTAACCGTAACTTTAAGAGAGCTTTTAGAGTCTGACACATTTAAAAAACAGACATCCAAAATTGCGTTTACGGCGGGTAAAGATATAGGAGGAAATGTGGTAATTGCTGATATTGCGAAGATGCCACATCTGCTTATTGCCGGTGCAACAGGCTCCGGAAAATCTGTATGTATAAATACTATAATTATGAGTATTTTATATCATGCCTCACCGGATGAAGTTAAGATGATAATGATTGACCCTAAGGTTGTTGAACTTTCCGTATATAACGGAATTCCTCATCTGCTTACCAATGTCGTAACAGACCCAAAGAAGGCTGCTGCGGCTCTTAACTGGGCGGTAAATGAGATGACAGACAGATACAATAAGTTTGCAACCACGGGTGTAAGAGATATTTTTGCGTACAACAGACATGTGGATGAAATAACCGGTGTTCCCGAAGAAGAGATGCCTGCAAAGCTTCCGCAGATTGTTGTAATAGTGGACGAGCTTGCGGATCTTATGATGGTGGCTCCGGGAGATGTGGAAGATGCAATCTGCAGACTTGCTCAGCTGGCCCGCGCCTGCGGTATTCACCTTATAATCGCAACTCAAAGACCCAGTGTAAACGTAATTACAGGTCTTATTAAAGCAAACATGCCTTCAAGAATCGCATTTTCGGTTTCCTCGGGCGTTGACTCAAGAACAATTCTCGATATGAACGGTGCCGAAAAGCTTCTCGGAAAAGGAGATATGCTTTACTATCCTCAGGGACTTTCTAAGCCTAAGAGAGTACAGGGAGCATTTGTAGATGACAAAGAAGTAGCAAATGTGGTAAGCTATATAAAAGAAAATTATGTTAACGAATCCGAATCCGATGATGTCGGCAGCGCCATAGATGAAATACATGCATCTGCAGCGTCTTCATCATCCAATTCGTCGGCTGATCCGGATAACGACAGAGATGAGCTTTTTGTTCAGGCGGCGGAATTTATTATTAATTCCGATAAAGCTTCCATAGGCTCTCTACAAAGAAAATTCAGAATAGGTTTCAACAGGGCCGCAAGAATAATGGATCAGCTTTCCGAAGCTGAAATTGTGGGACCTGAAGAGGGAACGAAACCGAGACAGATTCTTATGGGACCGGAACAGTTTGAGCAGTTTAAAGAAGAGTATTTATAAATAGGGGATAATGTTGGTTTAATAGGAGGATTTCAATGAAGTGTAAGCATTGCGGTGCCGAGATTAAAGACGGTAGTATATACTGTTCGTCCTGCGGCAAAGAGATTCAACTTGTACCGGAATATAATATTTCCGAGGATGATTTGTTTAGGGAAATTATCGAGGATAAAAACGAGAAATTAAAGGCTGAAGAAGAGGAAAAACAAAAGCTTTTAAAAGAAGAAGAAGAGAAGCGCAAAAAAAAGAAAACACTCACGATTATCATTGGTGTTTTAGTAGCGCTCATTATTCTTTTCGCCGTAATAATAGGTGCTGTTACAGCCGGCAATCACAATAAATCTTTTGATTACCAATATGACAAGGCTTTAGAGCAATATTCCGACGAGAACTATGATAAAGCCCTTGAATACTTAAACAATGCGCTTTCTATTGACGGCTCCAGCATTGATGCGAGAATTCTTATGGCAGAATGCTATATAGGGCTTGAAGATTATGACAGCGCTGAAGAGATTCTTCTTGAAGTAACAGAGCTTGAAGCGGATAATAAAGACGCCTACATTCTTTTGATTGATATTTATACCGAGCAGGATGACTATGATTCTTTGCTTTCTCTTGCTAAGAGCAGTGATGATGAAGATATAATTGAGCTGTTTAACGATGTTTTGGTCGGCTCTCCGATAATATCCGTAAGAGGCGGAGAATATACCGAAACTCTTACCGTTGAACTCAGCGGAGATGACGGATGCAGTATTTATTACACAACAGACGGAACAGAGCCTACCGAAGATTCTGCTCTATATTCCGAAGCTGTTGAAATAGGAGACGGAGAGACTGTATTAAACGCAATCTGCGTTGATTCGGAAGGTCATATGAGCCTTTGCTCTACGGAGACATACAACATCACGCTTACGGCTCCCGAAGCACCGTCGGTATCTCTTTCATCCGGAACATATACGACTCAGATGGAAATTACGGTAACTGTTCCTGAAGGAGCTACGGCTTATTATACCTGGGACGGCAGCACGCCAACCGCGTCATCTATAGAATATACCGGACCTGTTCAGATTCTTGAAGGAAATAATATTTTCTCGGTTGTGATTTGTGACAAGAACGGACTTTACTCACCTGTTACATCAAGAACATATGTGTATATTCCGGAAGAAGAAGAAACCACGGATACTGAGGTTGAAGTAGATCCTGTTATTGCAGACAATATTGAAACGCTTGAATAAAAAATAAGCCGAAAGCATTATTGCTTTCGGCTTTAAATATCTTATTCTTGTATAAATTCAACAACACCTTTATCGAGCTTCGATATTCTCGCGAGAGAATATACTTCAACGCCCTGAGCTTCAAGCTTGCTTCTTCCGGGCTGGAAGCTCTTTTCTATCAATACCGAAATCCCGGCAATTGTCGCATGAACCGATCTTAAAAGTCTTAATGCACCTGTTGCGGCCTCGCCGTTAGCAAGGAAGTCATCAACGATAAGAACATGATCGTTTTCATTAATGAAATCACTGTTTAAAGTAAGGTCGTAGCTTGTACCTTTAGTATATGAAACAACAACTGTATGAGCCAGATGTTCGTTTAAAACCTTTGAAGGAGCTTTTTTAAGAATTATCATCGGAAGACCCATTTCCTCAGCGGTCATAAGAGCCGGTGCAATACCGGAGCTTTCTATTGTTACTATTTTTGTAATACCCCTGTCTTTGAAATGAGCGGCAATATCTTTGCCGATTTCGCGCATAAGAGAAGCATCAACCTGGTGATTGATAAAACCGTCCACCTTAAGTACTTCGTTGCTTACCGCATTACCCTCTGCAAGAATTCTCTCTTCTAACTGTTTCAATTTGCTTTCCCTCCGGATGTTGTAAATATTTCATATATTATAAGATATTTTTGAGTTTTAAACAACCTCTCGCCTCTTTTTAAATTGTACTATTTATGATACGGTTCGTTGTTTGAAATGCGAAAAGCTCTGTATATCTGCTCGCATAATATGACTCTCATAAGCTGATGGGGAAATGTCATTTTGGAAAACGAGAGTTTATAGTCGGATTTTTTTACAATATTTTCCGAGAGCCCGAGAGAGCCTCCTATAATAAAGCAGATATGACTTTTGCCGCTAAGCATAATGTCTTCGATTTTATGGGAAAGTTCAACCGAGTCAAGCATTTTCCCTTCAATACAAAGGGCTATGTTATAGGCATTTTCATCCCAAAGCTTTAAAAGTCTTTCGCCTTCTTTTTCTTTTATAAGAAGGCATTCTTTTTCCGAGGCATTATCGGGCGTTTTTTCATCAGATACTTCCTTTATTTCGAAGGAAGAGTATCTGCTCATTCTTTTGGAATATTCCGCTATGGCATCGGTGAAATATTTTTCTTTTATTTTTCCTACGCAAATTATTGTAATCTTCATATCATGAGTTTATCATAACATGAGCGATTTTAATATAGATAAATCGAGTGATTTTAATATATCTGTTGATTATAAAGTTTTTATATGTTATTATCTCATTGTTGTATTTTAGCATGGTAGAGTGCTAATCTATTAAATGCATTAGGAGGAAAATTTATGAAAAAAAGATTACTGAGTTTGTTGCTCGGTGCCGCTATGGTATTATCGCTCGCAGCTTGCGGCGGTTCAAATGCAGGTACAGAAGAAAGTGCAGCATCTGCAGACGCATCTGCCGAAGCTGAAGTTTCGGAAGATGATGATACTACTTTTGTAGTAGGCTTTGATGCCGAATACCCACCATACGGCTATATGGATGAAGACGGAGAATACGTTGGCTTTGACCTTGATCTTGCAGAAGAGGTTTGCGCAAGAAACGGCTGGACACTTGTTAAGCAGCCGATTGACTGGGATTCAAAGGATATGGAACTTGAGTCAGGCTCAATTGACTGTATCTGGAACGGATTTACCGTAACAGGCAGAGAAGAGGATTATACATGGACAGTTCCTTATGTAGACAATTCCATTGTATTTGTTGTAAAGGCTGATTCGGATATTGAAAGCGCCGATGATCTTGCAGGAAAGACAGTAGTTGTTCAGGCTGATTCTTCCGGACTTGCCGCTCTTGATGAGAATCCGGATCTTACAGCTACATTTGGTGCTCTTCAGCAGGTAGCTGATTACAATACAGCTTTCCTTGATCTTGAATCAGGTGCGGTTGATTGTATTGTTGTTGATATTGGAGTTGCTCAGTACCAGCTTACAAGCCGCGGAGATACATTCCGTCAGCTTGATGAGGCGCTTACAACAGAACAGTATGCCGTAGGATTTAAGCTTGGCAACGAAGAGCTTATGGAGACGGTTCAGAGCACATTATTTGAAATGTATGAAGACGGAACAATCGACGAGATTGCAAGCAACTATGAAGACTATAATATTCCTAGCATGCTTTGCATCGGAGATTATGTAGAATAAGATTTACATTTAAATAAAACGGCCTGTTATAGTCATATAGCAGGCCATTATTAATCAGGCAACAGATTGCCGGGATAAGAGGTTTTTTTTAATGAATGTTACACAGATGATTCTTCAGGTACTTACCGGAGTCGGCTCAACAATGATGATATTTGTCCTTACGCTGGTTTTTTCGCTCCCGCTCGGACTGATACTTGCAGTAGGCAGAATAAATGCGATTTCACCGGTGCAGGTGGTTATTAAGTTCTTCATTTCAATCTTAAGAGGAACACCGCTAATGCTTCAGCTCATAGTATGGTTTTACGGACCGTATTATCTTTTCGGAGCAACGCTTTCGGCAAGTTGGAGAGTACTTGCTGTAATAATAGGATTTTCAATAAATTATGCAGCCTATTTTGCAGAGATTTTCAGAAGCGGAATACAGTCGATACCGAGTGGACAGCATGAAGCTGCTTTTATTTTGGGCTATTCCAAAACTCAAATGTTTTTTAAGATAACATTTCCGCAAATGGTCAAAAGAGTACTTCCGCCTGTTACAAACGAAGTAATTACCCTTGTAAAGGATACATCTTTGGCATTCGTTCTCGCTTATACTGAGATGTTTACAATTGCCAAACAGGTAGCTGCGGCTCAGACAACAATTATTCCTTTGTTTGTCGCCGGCGCATTTTACTATATTTTCAACCTTGTTGTGGCAGCTGTAATGAGCAGGGCGGAAAAGGCCCTTGACTACTTTGAATAAGGAGATAACTATGAGTCTTTTTAGTATAAACAATGTAAAAAAATCTTTCGGCGATCTTGAGGTCCTTCATAATATATCTTTGAATGTAGAAGAAGGAGAGGTTGTTTCGGTGATCGGCTCATCCGGCTCCGGAAAATCAACTCTTTTAAGATGCGCAACCCTTCTTGAAACAATGGATAGGGGCGAGCTTATTTATGAAGGAAAATATGCCGCAAAAACAGTTAACGATAAATGCGTTTATGCTCCAAAGTCGGAGCTTAAAAGCATTATGCATTATTATTCGCTTGTATTTCAGAACTTTAATCTTTTTCCGCATTATTCCGTTATGAAAAATATTACCGATGCGGCGTTATGCGTGAATAAGGAAAGCAAAGAAGAAGCGTTCTCACATGCAAAAGAGCTTATCGTAAAGATGGGGCTTTCCGGCAGAGAAGATTATTATCCTTGTCAGCTTTCGGGCGGTCAGCAACAGAGAGTTGCTATAGCAAGAGCTCTTGCCATGAGGCCTAAGATTTTATTTTTTGATGAGCCTACAAGTGCGCTTGACCCTGAGCTTACAGGAGAAATACTAAAAGTTATAAAACAGCTTGCGAGTGAAAAGATGACAATGGTTATAGTTACCCATGAGATGGCTTTTGCAAGAGATGTATCAGACAGAGTTGTATTTATGGATAAGGGTTATATCGTGGAAGAGGGAAATGCCAAGGACGTAATTGACAATCCCAAGGAAGAAAGAACCAAACAGTTTCTTGCAAGATTCAGTGAGTAAAATAATGCAGTCTGCCATATCGGCGGACTGTATTTTCATTTTGAATATGGCTTATACGAAGCTATAAACATCTTTTATTTTAGAGAGAATAATGATAAAATATTCGGGAGAGATTTAATTAGGAAGGAATCTTTATATTAATGGGAATTACCGAACAAACTTTACAAATTCCGGGAGAATATTTTGCTCCGCTTTGCGGAAACTTTGATGTAAATATAAAGAAGATAGAACGCAGCTTCGGCGTAACTTTGGTTTACAGAGACAGCGTTCTTAAGATAATGGGAAACAGTGGAAATACAGCTTCCGCTGTTTCTGTTATTGAACAGATGCTTGATCTTTTGAAAAAAGGCGAAGATATAACGGAACAGAATTTAAATTACGCAATATCGCTTGCCATGGAAAACAATGATTTATCCGTAGCGGACATAAACAAAGACATTATCTGTCATACAACTGCCGGTAAACCGGTTTGTGCAAAGACCTTCGGTCAGCAAAATTACGTAAAGACCATGAAAGAAAAGATGATTACCTTCGGAATCGGTCCTGCCGGAACCGGAAAAACTTATCTTGCGATGGCAATGGCTATTACGGCTTTTAAAAATGACGAAGTCGGCAGGATAATAATGACAAGACCTGCGATAGAAGCCGGAGAAAAGCTCGGATTTTTGCCCGGAGATCTCCAAAGTAAAGTCGATCCTTATCTTAGGCCGCTTTACGATGCATTGTATCAGATAATGGGAGCGGAGAGCTTTGTAAAGAATTCCGAAAAGGGACTCATAGAGGTTGCTCCTCTTGCTTATATGAGAGGAAGAACGCTTGACAATGCATATATAATTCTTGATGAAGCGCAGAACACCACTCCCGCGCAGATGAAAATGTTTTTGACCAGAATAGGCTTTGGTTCAAAGGTTGTTGTAACCGGTGATATCACGCAAAAGGATCTTGCTCCGGATGCGAAAAGCGGTTTGGAGGATTCACTTAGAGTTCTCAGGGGAATAGATGAGATAGGAGTTTGCAAACTTACGAGTAAAGATGTAGTAAGACATCCGCTTGTACAGAAAATTGTAAAAGCATATGAAAATAATGAAGCTAAACAAACGAGAAAAGGACATAATAAGCCAAAAACAAGATAAAGATCTACTGCCTAACAGAAAAGCATATTATATTTTTTTTACGGCTGTTGTATTTGCTTTATATGAGGGTTTGTTTCTTTTGATCGGAGGTTACAATCCGTCATATATCGAATACTACGGATTTGCCGTAATAGGAATAATATGTTTCTTACTGGTTTTATACATCTTTATATTTGAGCAGCAAAGGCATGATCTTTATGATATAGTTTACAGGAGTTACAAATCGTTTTTTTTGATGTCTTTGTTATGCGCGTTAATTATGGCCTGCAGCATTGTATTTCCTATGTATACGGAGCCTGTAATGATATGCTGTATAATATGCGGAATTATATTTGAACCCTATACCGGAATGGTTTTCGGGCTTTGCTTCGGTATTATTTACGCAATAAATACAGGTATCGAAATTAACGGTATAATGTTTATCTGCCTGTCGGTTATGGCGGGGGCAATGATAAGCTCATCGATTAAAGTAAATACATACAAGAAATTATATTGGGCATATGTTGTTATTATGGCATACTATGTAAGTGTTGGCGCTCTTTTGTATTTTCTTGAAAATAATGAAATAAACTATATGTTTATTACTTATTCGGTTTCGAGCGCTCTTTTGCAATGTGTGATTTTGTTTGCATTTATTACAGTATATAACAAATATATCTTAGAGGCGGAAAGATTCAGAATAGGCATAATTTTGGACAAGAACTACGATCTCCAGAATATTATGAGAGATTTTGACAAGGACTATTATAACCACAGTCTTTATGTTGCAAAGGTCTGCAAACTCATGGCCGAAGAAATCGGTGCCGATGTGGATGTCGCAACTTGCACAGGACTCTATTATCATATCGGAGATATGAACGATTCGGAAGGCAGCTATAAAAGCGCTGTTAAAATAGCTCTTGAATACAAATTCCCGGCGTCCGTGATTCATAACCTCTATGAAATAGGAGCCAAATACAGATTTCCGTCAAACGGCGAAAGTCTTATAGCCTATATTACAGACAATGTATTCGGCGAGCTTGATGAAAAAAGAGCAAACAATATTCCGATCGGTGATTATGAAATATATATTCATCAGTATACCAATCAGATATCGAGAAGCGGTGTAATGGATAAAAGCGGCATTTCGATGAATCAGTTTTTGAAAATCAGAGAAATTCTTGTGAGGGTGAGCAAAGAATATGACAGTAATTTTTGATAAAGAAATTGAAACGGATTTTGATTTTGATGAGGAAAAAACGGCAGAGGCAGTTATTGAAAAAGCCGTAGAAATAACGGATTGCCCTTACGAAATCGAGGTTAATGTGACATTGACAGACGAGGAAAGCATTAAAAACATAAATTCTTCCTACAGAAACATAGATTCCGTAACGGATGTGCTTTCTTTCCCTATGGTCTTTTATGATGAGCCGGAAAAATTCGACGAGCAAAGACTCATAGATACAGACTGCTTTAATCCCGACAGCGGAGAGCTTGTTTTGGGTGATATAATTATTTGCGTTCCGAAGGTATATGCCCAGGCTAAAGAATACGGACATTCGGTTAAAAGAGAATATGCATTTTTGATAGCTCACAGCATGATGCATCTTTTCGGACACGATCATATGAGTAAAGAAGAAGAAGAGATAATGACTTCAAGACAAGAACAGGTGCTTACGGCACTTAATATTTCAAGATAGATATGGATAGATTGTAATGAGTGAAAAAAATAAAAAATCCGATTTTCTGTTGCAGGGCTCAATCCTTGCAATAGCTTCAATAATCAGCAGGATAATCGGTCTTATTTACAGAGTGCCGCTCACCAATATAATAGGCGATGACGGTAACAATTATTACAGCAGTGCTTACGATGTATATAACATACTTTTGCTTATATCTTCATACAGCCTGCCGCTTGCCGTTTCAAAGCTTGTTGCGGCAAGAATGTCAAAAGGTGAAAAGAAAAACGCATACAGAATATTTAAGGGAGCTCTTATTTTCGCATTTGTAACCGGAAGTATAGCTTTTCTTATAGTATATTTCGGAGCGGGATTTTTTACGAATCTTCTTGCGACACCGCAAAGCTATCTGGCTCTTAAAATTCTTGGTCCAACACTTCTTATAGTTGCGGTAATGGGCGTTATCAGAGGATTTTTCCAGGGCATGGGAACTATGGTTCCGAGCGCGGTTTCTCAAATAATAGAACAGATTATAAACGCTATTGTAAGTGTTGGCGCCGCCTATATTTTATTTAACTACGGACTTAAAGTCGGAAAGATAATGGGAAATGAAAAAGAGCTTTCCGAAAGCTATGGGGCGGCCGGCGGAACCTTGGGTACAACGGCGGGAGCATTGGCAGCGCTTTTATTTTTGATGTTGGTATTTTTAATCTTTAGGAAAGGATTTGTATCAACCAAATCCTTTACATCCAAAAGAAGAACCGAAAGCTACGGAAGCATTTTCGTTATTTTAATTTCAACTATAATTCCTGTTCTTTTAAGCACAACGGTTTATAATATCAGCTCAATAGTTGATCAGGGTATATTTAAAAACCTCGCTCTTTATCAGAATTATTCGGAGAGCGATATTTCTACCTGGTGGGGAATATTTTCGGTAAAATACAAGGTTCTTATTAATGTACCGATTGCCATAGCTTCGGCAATTGCAGCATCCTGCGTTCCGTCAATAACTTCTGCAATGGCTGTTAAAGACAAAGAACTTGTAAATTCAAAGATATATTCGGCCTTAAGATTTGTAATGATTATAGCCTTTCCGTCTGCTGTGGGACTTGCTGTACTTGCTTCTCCCATACTTACGCTCCTTTTCGGAGACAGCAGGCAGCTTAGCGCTCTTATGCTGCAGGTCGGAGCATGCTCAGTTATTTTTTATTCGATATCTACGGTATCAAATGCAGTACTTCAGGGAATTGACAGAATGTCTTCACCTGTTAAAAACGCATTTGTGGCTTTGGTATTACATGTAATTGTACTTGTCGGATTAATGTTTGCATTTAGGATCGGAGTATTTTCGGTTATTATTGCAAATGCTGTATTTGCTCTTATAATGTGCATTCTTAACCAGCTTTCGATTCATGCTTACAGCGGGTTTAAACAGGAATATAAATACACCTATATAATGCCTTTAATCGCATCTTTAATTATGGGAGTATGTGTTTACGGACTTTACAAGTTCTTTATGCTGCTTTGCAATGTAAATGCCATAAGTACAGTTCTTTCAATTTGCTTCGGGGCTATGGTATATGCTGTGGTTTTAATTAAATCCGGTGGATTAAGCGAAGCTGAGCTTAGGAATTTCCCAAAAGGAAACTCTCTTATAAGACTGTTTAAAAAGATACATTTATTATAAAAATTACGGGTTAAGATGGAAAAATATGATGTAATTATTCTCGGCGGCGGAGCTGCGGGCATGGCTGCAGCAATTACGGCTGCAAAGCTCGGCTCCCAAACGGCTCTTTTGGAACACATGCCGAGAGTCGGTAAAAAAATACTTTCAACCGGAAACGGTAAATGCAACATAACAAACACCAATCTCGATTCTTCTTTTTACAGAAGCGAAGATGAGGGGTTTGTTTCTTGCGTTCTTAATGAATTTTCTCATAAGGATACCTTGGATTTTTTTGAAAAAATAGGTATTATGACTTATGAGAAAGACGGATATGTTTATCCTATGAGTAACCAGGCCTCAAGCGTGCTTGATGCTCTAAGATTTGCAATGGAAGAAGAGAGCGTTTGCGTTTATGAAGATATTTTCGTAAGCTCAATGGAAAATAAATCCGGCACATGGGTTTTAAACACAAAAAAAACGAACTTTTCAGCCGATAAGATAATATTTGCCCTTGGCGGACTTTCGGCTCCCAAAACCGGAAGCGACGGCTGCGGATATTTTTTGATTAAAAGTCTCGGACATAAGATAAATAAACCTCTTCCGGCGCTTTGCCCGCTTGTATGTGAGGAAAGCTTTTATAAAAGTATTTCGGGCGTAAGAACTGATGCTAAAATTAAGCTTTTTTCAAATGACAAGCTATTAAGCTCGGATATCGGCCAGCTTCAGCTTACAAATTACGGTATTTCGGGTATACCTGTTTTCCAGGTATCTAGGTTTGCTTCCTATGCATTATCAAGGAATGAAAAGGTATATGCTGAAATTGACTTTGCGCCTTTATATTCCGAAGATGAGCTTAAAGAGGCCTTGGAAAATATTATGAAAAACAATCCCAAAAGAAGGATGAAAGACGCTCTAAACGGTATTTTTAACAAAAAACTCGCAGAACTTTTTTTGAAACTCACAAAAATCGATGTTAACGCTTTGGCCGAAACCGTTTCCGGCGAAAAGACAGATAAGCTTTACAAAATAATAAAATCCTTCCGCACAAATATCATCTCAACCGGTGATTTTGAAGCAGCACAGGTAACTGCGGGAGGTGTAAGTATATCGGAAATTAATCCAAAATCCATGGAATCAAAGCTTCATAAGGGCATATATTTTGCCGGAGAGATGATTGATGTGGACGGAAAATGCGGAGGTTATAATTTGCAGTGGGCCTGGGCAACGGGCAATATAGCTGCAAGAGCCGCATCGGGAGGTAATAATGCTTAGAGTAAGCAATGTAAAAACCGAATTTGACGCCACTTTTGATGAGCTTATAAATGCGGTTTCAAAAAAGCTTAAGATAAAAGCAAACGACATAGAAAAAATTACGATTAAAAGACGCTCACTTGATTTTCGTAAAAGCCCGCAGATTTTTTATGTGCATACAATTGATGTTATATGCAAAAACGAAGCGGCCGTACTTGGAAAAAATAAGAAAAACAACGATGTAAGAAAAAGCGAAAATAAAGAGTTTGAGTTTAAAATAAACGGTAAAGAAAAAATTCCGGAGCGTCCCGTTATTATAGGAATGGGCCCTGCGGGGCTTTTTTGCGGCCTTTTTCTTTCTAATGCAGGCTATAAACCTCTTATAGTGGAAAGAGGAGAGCCTGTGGAAGAAAGAATTAAAACCGTCTCAGAGTTTTGGGAAAGCGGCACTCTTAATAAAGATTCGAACGTTCAGTTCGGAGAAGGCGGAGCCGGAACTTTTTCCGACGGAAAGTTAAATACCCTTGTAAAAGATACAAACGGGCTTATTACAAGAGTTTTAAAAGAATTTGTAAGATACGGCGCCAAAGAAAGCATTCTATATGATGCAAAGCCTCATATAGGAACAGATGCGCTTTGCGGTATTATCAAAAACATGCGCCAAAATATAATAGATAGCGGTGGAGAAATACTTTTTAATACCAAATTTTTATCGTTTGATGAAACGCCTGACGGAAATTTTGTTAATTTAAGCGGTGATGTGAGAGTTAAAACGAGCGCCCTTGTTCTTGCAACCGGCCACAGCGCAAGAGATACCTTTGAGTATCTTGTAAATAAAGGAATGAACATAAGCCCAAAGCCTTTTGCCGTGGGATTTAGGGTAGAACATCCGCAGAGCATGATTAACTTTGCGTCCTATAAAGGCGCGGCTTATAAGGATCTTCCTGCAGCGACCTACAAGGTTACGGCCAAAACAAAAAGCGGCAGAGGAGTATACTCTTTTTGCATGTGTCCGGGCGGCTTTGTGGTTAATTCTTCCTCGGAAGAAAACATGGTTGCCATAAACGGCATGAGCTATTCAAAAAGAGACGGGCTAAACGCTAACAGCGCTGTAATTATTACGGTAACTCCCGAGGATTTTCCGAGTGATGATGCTTTGGGCGGAGTATTGTATCAAAGACAAATCGAAAAAAAGACGTTTGATTTGGGAGGCGGAAAGGTACCTCAGCAGCTTTTGGGCGATTTTAAGAAAAGAAAAATTTCAACAGGATACGGAGAGTTTTCATCTCAGATTAAAGGAGATGTATGCTTTGCGGATCTAAACGGCATTTTTACCGAAGATATGAGGGAAGCCTTCCTCGAAGGCATGGAGCATTTCGGTAAAATTATCGAAGGCTTTGACAGAGACGATGCGATAATTTCTGCTGTGGAAAGCAGGACTTCATCGCCGATAAGAATAAACAGAAATAAAGATTTGACAGGCTCTTTTGATTGGATTTATCCATGTGGGGAAGGCGCCGGATATGCCGGAGGAATTACTTCGGCAGCAATGGACGGTATCAGATGCGCTCAGGCAATCGCTGATAAATATTGTCCGTAAAGGAAGAGGGAAGATGGCAGAATTTACACCAATGATGAAACAATACCTCGCTACCAAAGAGGAATATAAGGATTGTATTTTATTTTACAGACTCGGTGATTTTTATGAGATGTTTTTTGAAGATGCGAAAATCGTATCCAAAGAACTTGAGCTTACTCTTACGGGAAAAAGCTGCGGTATGGAAGAACGCGCGCCGATGTGCGGAGTTCCTTTTCATGCTGCCGAAACCTATTTAAACCGTTTGGTGGAAAAGGGCTATAAGGTTGCAATCTGTGAGCAGGTTGAAGACCCGAAAAAAGCAAAAGGCATAGTTAAAAGAGAGGTAATAAGGGTTGTTACTCCGGGTACAAATTTAAACGGAGGAGCTTTGGACGATTCCAAAAACAACTATATTATCTGTCTTTACGAGGAAAAGGATTCATACGGACTATGTGTAAGCGATGTATCGACAGGATATTTTGCTTTAACTCAGCTAACAAGCTTTAAGAAGACAATTGACGAAGTTAATAAATATTCTCCTTCGGAAATAATAGTTTCCGAACTCATCCTTACTCATGAGTCTGAAATAAAGGATTTAAGAGAAAGACTCGGTATAGTAGTAACCGAAGGCCAAAAGAGATATTTTAATAAAACCGAAGCAAGAGATGCACTTATCAGGCACTTTAAAGTGGCTTCCTTAAAAGGACTCGGACTTGAGGATTATTATACGGGAATGATTGCTGCGGGCGCTTTGATGAACTATCTTACGGATACGCAGAAAAACGATTTAAAACATATTACTGCGGTTTTGCCTTATGAAACAGGCTCTTTTATGTTCCTTGATTCGTCTACAAGAAGAAATCTGGAGCTTACAGAGACAATGCGTGAAAAGCGCAAAATAGGCTCTCTTTTATGGGTGCTTGATAAGACTAAAACAGCCATGGGCTCAAGACTTTTAAGAAGCTATATTGAGCAGCCGCTTATTTCATCAGAGGAAATAAAGAAGCGCCTAGGCGGAGTTGAAACATTCTTTAATGACGTAATCGGAAGAGAAGAGCTTAGGGAATACTTAAATCCCGTATACGATTTGGAAAGGCTCATCGGAAGAATAGCTTATCAAAATGCAAATCCGAGAGATTTGATTGCTTTTAAGACTTCGCTTGAATATCTTCCTGCAATAAAAAAACTCCTTAAAAACTATGATGATGAGCTTATTCAAGAGATTGAAGGAGACCTTGATCCCTTAAGCGATATCTGCACTTTAATTGATGAGTCAATTACGGATGAGCCGCCTATTACCTTGCGTGACGGCGGTATTATAAAAGAGGGATTTTCCGAAACCATTGACGATTACAGAAGTGCATCTGTGGACGGCAAAAAATGGCTTGCAAAAATAGCCGAAGATGAAAAAGAAAAGACCGGCATTAAGAATTTAAGAATAAATTACAACAAGGTTTTCGGATACTATCTTGAAGTTACGAATTCTTATCTTTCGATGGTTCCGGATTACTTTATCAGAAAGCAAACTTTAACAAATGCCGAGAGATTTATAACAGATGAGCTTAAAAGCATCGAGGATAAGATTCTCGGAGCCGAAGAAAAGCTTACCGGTCTTGAGTATGATACCTTTTGCATGATTAGAGATTCAATAGCTGCAGAGGTTATAAGGATTCAGAAAACCGCAAAAGCAATAGCTAAACTTGATGTAATACTTTCTCTGGCCCATGTTGCGGAGAAAAACCGATATTGCAAGCCTGAAATAACAGACGAAGATATGATTGATATTAAGGCCGGAAGACATCCTGTTGTTGAACTTACTCTTGATAAAGAGCTTTTCGTGGAAAACGATACCGTGTTTAACTCATCGGAAGAAAGAATCTTACTTATAACCGGCCCTAATATGGCAGGAAAATCAACCTATATGAGACAGACCGCCTTAATTGTACTTATGGCTCAAATAGGTTCTTTCGTACCGGCCGCAGAAGCTACAATCGGAGTTTGCGACAGAATCTTTACGAGAGTCGGAGCTTCGGATGATTTATCGAGCGGCCAGAGTACATTCATGCTTGAGATGAATGAAGTATCTAATATTTTAAGAAACGCAACCGCTAAAAGCCTTATCATCCTTGATGAAATAGGCCGAGGCACAAGTACGTACGACGGACTTTCAATTGCCTGGGCAGTTGTGGAATATATTAGTAAAACCGAAAAACTTTGCGCCAAAACGCTTTTTGCGACTCATTACCATGAACTTATTTCTTTGGAAGATAAGCTTCCAAATGTCAAAAACTATAATATTGCCGTAAAAGAAAGCGGAGATACCGTTGTATTTTTAAGGAAAATTATAAGAGGCGGAGCGGACAGAAGCTACGGTATTGAAGTTGCAAGACTTGCGGGTGTTCCTTCTCCTGTACTTAAAAGAGCCAAAGAAGTGCTTTTGGCAATTGTATCGGAAAAGGATAGTGAGATAACAGACAATATTAAAAGCGCTGAATTTTCGGCAGAGGAAAATACTGATATAGCCCCTAAAACTTCATCTTCTCCTGAAATATCGGTCAACGATTTTGCTGTTTTAGACAGGCTTAAAAACCTTAAACTTGAAAAGGTTACACCTATTGAAGCTATTAATATTTTATACGAATTGCAAACACCTTTGTTGGAAAATGAGGATTAATTATGGCTCAGATTTTTGAACTTGATAAAAATACAATAGATAAAATAGCTGCCGGAGAAGTTGTGGAAAGGCCTTCGTCTGTTGCAAAAGAGCTGATAGAAAATGCGATAGACGCAAAGGCCACGGCAATATCGGTTGAAGCCAAAGACGGCGGAATATCTCTTTTAAGGATTACCGACAACGGCTGCGGAATTGAAAAAGATCAGGTTAAAAAGGCATTCTTAAGACATGCGACAAGTAAGATTAGAACAATAAACGATCTTGAGACAATACATTCTCTTGGGTTTAGAGGAGAAGCGCTTTCAAGTATTTCGGCTGTTTCTCAGGTTGAGCTTCTTACAAAAACCGAGGATTCTTTTACCGGAGTCAGATACGTTATTGAGGGCGGAATCGAAAAGGAATTTGAAGAAATCGGAATCCCGAACGGAACAACCATTATTATAAAAAACATATTTTTTAACACTCCCGCAAGAGCGAAATTTCTAAAAACTCCTCAAACAGAAGGCAGTTATATTTCTTCTCTTGTAGAGCATATGGCTCTTTGCCATCCGGAAATATCATTCAGCTATAAGATTAACGGTAACATTAAGCTTCAAACCTCCGGAAACGGATCGCTCACCGATGTTTTATATCAGATTTACGGCATGGACATTGTAAGAAACATAGTTGAGATTAATTCGACATCCGGCGGATATTCCTTAAGGGGCTTTATTGGTAAGCCTGTAATTTCAAGGGGAAACAGAAACTACGAGAACTATTACGTAAACGGCAGATATGTCAAAGACAAAATTGTAAGTAAAGCAATTGATGACGGATATAAAGCTTATATGATGCAGCATCAGTTCCCTTTTACTTTGTTTTTCTTAAACTTAGACGGCCACGATCTTGATGTAAATGTGCATCCGGCCAAAGCTGAGGTAAGGTTTAACGACGAAAGAGGAATTTATGATTTTATAAGAGGTTCCATAGAAGATGCGCTTTCGGGAAAGAGCTTTATTCCGGATATTCCTCTTGCTAAAAGCGTAAAATCGGAAGATGAAGCAATCCAGGCTAAGGCAGAAATTCTTCCCGAAAAGCCGGAGATTAAAGAAGCCGCAGAGCCTTTTGAAAACTCGTTACTGCAAAAGGTTAAGGAAAAGGCAAATACAGCTTTTGCCGAAAAGAAAAAAGAGATTAAAGAGCCGCTGCATATTATCGAGTCTTCTCCGATTGTTTCGCCCGATTATACAAATACTAAAAACAATGCCTGGGATGTTGTGCCTCAGGAAAAAGAAGATAAATCAAAGACCAGGGAAAAGGTTTCTTTTGTGCAGGAAAGCTTTGCCATAGATGAAACAGAAAAGGTTTATTTTAAGCTAATCGGCCAGGTTTTCGACACTTACTGGATAATGGAATACAATAAAAAAATGTATATTGTTGACCAGCATGCTGCTCATGAAAAGGTTAATTACGAAAGATTTGTAAACCGGTTTAAAAACAAAACTTTTTCTTCGCAGCAAATACTTCCGCCGATAATTGTAACTCTTAGTCCCGAAGAGGAAAACATAGTAAAAAACCATCTCGAACTTTTTAAACAATACGGTTTTGAGATTGATTCTTTCGGCGGAAAGGAGTATGCTTTATCTTCGGTGCCGACTGATTTATACGGTATGAATGAAAAGGAGTTTTTCCATTCTTTGGTTGATGAATTTTCGGATTCGGTGAGAATAGAGTCGGAGCCCGATATGTTTCTTCATAAGATTGCGACGGCAGCCTGCAAAGCCAGCGTAAAAGGGCACGACAGACTTTCGTTTGCAGAAGCCGAAGAACTCTTGAAAGAGCTTTTTAACGCCGAGCAGCCTTATCATTGTCCTCACGGAAGACCGACTATGATATCTATGACTGTTAGTGAGATTGAGAAAATGTTTAAACGAATCGTTTAGTAATTGCGGGAGGTAAGAATTGAAACCGCTAATTGTACTTACCGGTCCTACGGCGGCCGGAAAAACCGAACTTTCAATTAAGCTTGCGAAAAAAATTAACGGAGCTGTAATAAGTGCGGATTCTATCCAGGTTTATAAATATATGGATATAGGTTCGGCGAAAATTATGCCTGATGAAATGCAGGGAGTAAAGCATTATCTTGTTGATGAGCTTTATCCCGATCAAAGCTTTGATGTTACAGCATTTCAGAAAATGGCAAAAGATGCTTTAAGAGAAATATATAAAAACGGGCAGATTCCTATTATTGTCGGCGGCACGGGATTTTATATCCAGGCCGTTACAAAAGATATTGCTTTTGAAAAGGAAGATGAGGATAAAGCCTTAAGATATGAGCTCGAAAAGTTTGCCGAAGAAAACGGAGCCGAAGCTCTTCATAAAAAACTTGAAGAAACAGACCCTGAGGCTGCAAAAGAGATTCATGCAAATAATGTTAAAAGAGTTATTCGAGCCTTAGAGTTTTATCATAAAAACGGAATGAAGATTTCCGAGCATAACCAAAAGCAAAAAGAAAGAAAATCACCCTATAATCTGGCTTATTTTGTTATTACCGACGAAAGAGAGCATCTTTATCAAAGGATTGATAAAAGGGTTGATATAATGATAAATGCCGGTCTTAAAGAGGAAGTGGCACATCTTAAAAAAATGGGATATGAGAGAAATCTCACTTCCATGCAGGGTATAGGCTACAAGGAAATGTATTCTCATATAGACGGAGAAATAAGCCTTGAAAAAGCCGTGGACGATATTAAGAAAGATACAAGACATTTTGCCAAAAGACAGCTTACTTGGTTTAGGCGTGAAGAGGATGCGATATTTATCGATAAATCCGCCTACGAAAGAGATGATGATAAAGTGCTTTCGGCAATACTTGATATATTAAAAGAAAAAAACATAATTGAGGTCTGATATGGAAATTAGAAACATGTACAAAAATCTCGGAATAAGCGACGAGGTTTATAACTTTGCAATAGAGGCGGAAAAAGATTTACTTGAAAGATTTTCCGGTATTGATGAAGTGGCTGAGTATAATCAGTTAAAGGTTATTAAAGCAATGCAAAACAATAAGGTAAGTATCGAATGCTTTAACCAAAGCTCGGGCTACGGATATGACGATTACGGAAGAGATACTTTGGAAAAGGTCTACGCCGATGTGTTTAAAACAGAGAGTGCTCTTGTAAGACCGCAGATTACCTGCGGAACTCATGCACTCGCCCTTGCTCTTATGTCAAATCTTCGTCCGGGAGATGAGCTTTATTCGCCTGCCGGAAAGCCTTACGATACTCTTGAAGAGGTGATAGGTATCCGCCCGTCAAAGGGCTCTTTGGCAGAATACGGCATAACCTATAAGCAGACCGATCTTTTAAAGGACGGCAGCTTTGATTATGAAAGCATTAAAAAAGCTATTTCCGAAAAGACAAAGCTTATCACTATACAAAGGTCAAAAGGTTATCAGACAAGACCTTCTTTTACGGTTAAACAAATAGGTGAACTTATAGCTTTCGTAAAAAACATTAAGCCCGACGTTATTGTAATGGTTGATAACTGCTACGGAGAATTCGTGGATATAATTGAGCCTTCAGAGGTCGGAGCCGATATGGTTGTCGGATCTTTAATCAAAAACCCGGGCGGCGGACTTGCGCCTATCGGAGGATATATTTGCGGAAAAGAAGAATGTATTGAAAATGCCGCATACAGACTTACTTCACCGGGACTCGGTAAAGAAGTCGGCGCTTCGCTCGGAGTTATGAGAAGCTTCTATCAGGGACTTTTCCTTGCGCCGGGAGTTGTTTCGTCAGCTCTTAAAGGAGCTATTCTTGCAGCAAATATTTACGAAAAGTTAGGATTTGCCGTTGTTCCTGACGGAAAAGAAGAAAGAGCGGATATTATCCAGGCCGTTACCTTCGGTACGGAAGAGGGAGTAAAGGCATTTTGCCGCGGTATTCAGGCCGCAGCACCTGTTGACGGACATGTTGTTCCGGAGCCTTGGGATATGCCGGGCTATGACAATCAAGTTATTATGGCTGCCGGAGCTTTTGTACAGGGTTCTTCAATTGAGCTTAGCGCAGACGGACCTATTGCTCCGCCTTATGCTGTTTATTTTCAGGGCGGTCTTACCTATCCTCATGCAAAGCTCGGAATTATGATGTCTCTTCAAAAGATTATTGAGAGCGGTGTGGCTAAACTCGGATAATTATGATAAAATATATAAGTTAAAAATAAAACTACGGAGGGAGTCTTTATGAAAGGCACAATACTCGGAATAGATTTAGGTACAAGAAATGTAAAAATTTGTGCAGCACCTAATAATTCAATTTACTGCGAAAAAAATGTTATAGCACTTGAAAATGATGTAAAAATGTATTCCTTCGGTGATGAAGCATACGAAATGTATGAAAAAGCTCCGGATAATATTACAGTTACATTTCCTATAAAAGACGGCGTTATTGCCGATTACAAAAACATGCGCGACATTATGGTCAGCCTTTTGGGAAAATATTTCAGCAACAAGCTTAAGGGCGCAAACATACTTATTGCCGTTCCGACAGATATTACCGAAGTTGAAAAAAGAGCTTATTTTGACCTTGTTTCAAGCTGTAAGATCAAGTTCGGAAGCATTATGGTCTGCGAAAAACCTATTGCGGCCGCAATCGGTCTCGGACTTCCTATAAATACTGCCACAGGTATGTTTGTAGTTGATATGGGCGCAGATACAACAGAGATTTCCGTTCTTTCATTGGGCGGTATTGTTATAAGCCAGCTTATTAAAGTCGGCGGAAATAAGATGTGTGAAAACATTATAGGAGCCGT
>JAILQM010000038.1 GCA_024698965.1 Eubacterium sp.
ATCTTGAAGACGGATTTGAGGAAGATGAGGAGCTTACGCCGGAGAGGGCAGAGATTCTTAAAAATATAGAAAATATAGTGCAAATTGATGCAAAAAGCGCTATTTCGGTTTGTGGCGGACCGGATACCTATGTTAAAATAGCAGAAGAGTTTAAGGACGGGGCCAATGCAAAAAAAGAGCTTTTGGAAGAGTATTTTAACAAAGGAGATTATAAAAATTTCGAGGTTAAAATTCATGCACTAAAAAGCGAGGCAAGGCTTGTGGGCGCACCGGATTTTTCGCAGATGTGCCTAAGACTTGAAAAAGCCGCAGATGACAATGATATAGATTATGTTAAAAGCCGTTTTCCTGTAGTTATGGAGTGGTTTGACGAGCTGCTTTTGCAGATTGAAGAAGCATTTCCTAAGATTGAGGAGGCAGACGATAAAGAACTTATTGATGATGAAAGCTTAAAAGAGGCTTATTCGGCGATGCTTGAGATGGCGGGAGTATTCGACATGGAGAGCGTAGAGTGGGTTATGAATAAGCTTTCCTCTTATAAGATGCCGGACGAGGAGAAACTTAGGTATGACAAGCTTAAACAGGCTGTTTTGGATGTGGATGCCGATGCTGTTATAGGTATACTCAAAATGTAGTGGGAGAATAATTATGGATAAGAATGCACTGTTTATAAGTCGTGGTGCCGGATTTATGGCCGGGACAATTACTTCAACCTTAAAAAAGGCGGGCTTTGATGTGATAAGCTGTGAGCCGGAGATTAAGGAACTTAATGAGAAAAAAGATTCATCGGATTTGGTTATTATCTATCTGGGAGATTATCTTGCCGAGGCTAAAGATGCGCTTATATTTTTGTCGGATGTCGTAAGAGAAGATGAAAAAAGCCTTTATCTGATTGGATTTAAAGAAGAGCTCGAAGCTTTTTTAAGAGTTGCGCCGGAGACAAAAGTTGTAAAAGTAATAGAAAGACCTTTCCAGGCAAATGATCTTGTTGTTATTCTTGAAGAATACGAAGAAAAGGTCACAAGCGATGCCATGAAGAAAAAGATTCTTATAGTAGATGACGACGGACTTTTCCTTCGATCGGCCGCAGGATGGCTTTCGGGAAAATATCATGTCGCAGTAGTTAATTCTGCCATGAACGCTATTACTTATCTTGCAACCCACACGCCCGATCTTATACTTTTGGACTACGAGATGCCGATAACCGACGGACCGCAGTTTTTAAAGATGATAAAATCCGAAATATCAACAGAGAGCATTCCTGTTATCTTTCTTACCACAAAGGGAGATAAAGAATCGGTAATGACCGGAATTTCCTTAAAACCGGAAGCTTATCTTTTAAAGAGTATGAGTTCTGCGGAAATCCTAAAGACTATTGAGGATTTCTTTGAAAAACGCAAATAATTATTGCTTTACCTATTGCACGAAAGGTGTTAAAGTATACTTCGGGCAATGACTTGCCCGATAAAATCTGAATAATTACGGCTCTGGTGTGCTTTGCTTTTTTAGTAAAGACTTAAAAGGGAAGCGGGCGAACATCCCGCACGAACTCGTCACTGTGATAGAGGAGCCTGTCTGCATAAATTGTCACTGGAATAATTCCGGGAAGGCGCAGATGGGTGATGATACTTAAGTCAGGAGACCTGCCACAGCTTGGGATACGGGAAATAAATATTTCCGCGTCACGAGGGCTTGACGGTATCGGTTTACCTTATGGGTAAATGCGTGCTATAACTATGCCCTTTTTGCAGATTTGCATCGGGCTTTTTTTATACCTTTATTAGGCCCAAAGGAAGGAGAAACTATGAAAAAGAAACTGGTAGCAATACTTTTAATGACTGTAATGTCATCTATGGCACTCGGAGGTTGTGCGGGAAGCGCTTCAAATTCCGAGGCATCCGGAGATGGAGCTGAGGAGTCTTCCGATGCGTCGTCGGAAAAGAGCGATAAAGAGCTTGCAGATGAAGTGGCCGCTCTTATCGATGCTATTTACGTACAGGAAAGAACAGACGAGACAGATGCTCTTTGCGAACAGGCAAAAGCTGCATGGGATGCTTTAAGTGATGAGCAAAAGGAACTCGTTGAAGGAAATTATGCTGACCCTGATTATTTCGGACTTGATACGGGAGATGCTTCTTTAGATGACGCAAGATGCTCAGATGATATTGGAGAAAATGAGATTCTTGTTGTAAGCTTCGGAACTTCATTTAATGACAGCAGAGTAGCGGATATTAAAGGTGTGGAAGATGCAATAGAAGAAGCTTATCCTGAATATTCGGTAAGAAGAGCGTTTACATCTCAGATTATCATCAATCATATTTATGCACGTGACGGAGAAAAGATTGATAATGTTGAGCAGGCACTTGAAAGAGCCGTAAGTAACGGAGTAAAGAATCTTGTTATCCAGCCGACTCATCTTATGCACGGCGCAGAGTATGATGAGCTTTGTGCGGCAGCAGAAGAGTATTCCGATAAAATAGAAAACATTGTTATCGCCGAGCCTCTTTTAGGAGAAGTCGGAGATGATGCTACAGTAATTAACGAAGATAAGACAGCGGTTGCGGCAGCTGTTGTTGCTGAAACAGCTGCCGGGGCAGGATATGAGAGCGCATCGGAAGCTGCAGATGATAGCATAGCTTTTGTTTTAATGGGACACGGCACATCACATACTGCCAAGGTTACATATTCTCAGATGCAGACAGCAATGGAAAGCCTCGGATATGAGAATGTATTTATCGGAACAGTTGAGGGCGAGCCTGAAGAGACTGCTTGCGAAAACATTATTGAGGCTGTTAAAGCAGCAGGTTATACAAAGGTTGTTATGAGACCTCTTATGGTAGTTGCCGGAGACCATGCAAACAATGATATGGCAGGCGATGATGAGGACTCATGGAAGTCAATGTTTGAGGCGTCAGGTGCATTTGAAAGCCTTGATTTCCAGATTGCCGGACTTGGCGAAATTGAAGCAGTACAGAGCATTTACATTGCTCATACACAGGCAGCAATAGATGAATTAAAATAAAAGAGGTTATACATGAGAAAATATTTATTGCTTTTAAGCATTCTTGCGGCACTTACTCTTGCCGCATGCGGAAATGAAAATGAAGCAGAAAGCGCAGATGCAGAATCTACAACAGAAGTTACAATTGATGCATCGGGCAAAAGCGAGATTGAAGTTGGGCTTGATGATGAGGATGACGCGGACGATGCGGATGACGATGATGAAGCAGAGGTTACTTCGCTTGAAGACGGAGTATATGAGGCAGAATTTACAACAGACAGCTCAATGTTTCATGTAAATGATGTATGCGACGGAAAGGCTACACTTACAGTTGAAAACGGAGTTATGACAATTCACCTCATTCTTACATCTCAAAACATCGTAAACCTTTATTTGGGAGAAGCTGAGGATGCTCAAAAGGACGGAGCCGAGCTTATAAATCCTACAGCTGAAGAAGTAACTTATTCGGACGGCACAACTGAGACTGTAAATGCTTTTGATGTAACCGTTCCGGTTATAGGCGAAGACTTTGATCTTGCCTTGCTCGGCACAAAGGGAGTATGGTACGATCATGAAGTAGTTGTATCAAATCCTGTTCCGGTAGAGGAGTAAAAAGTGGAAAGAATAAATACATTCTTTGCAAAGATAATAATAAGCATGGCTGCGATAATATGCGCAGCTATGCTTATTTGTTCATGCGGGGAAGCTAAAACGGAAGACGGAAACTATACTATTGAGGTGGGGCTTGAAGGCGGAAGCGGAAGAGCTTCTGTGACAAGTCCCTGCAGTATAACGGTAAACGGCGATGAGTCGCTGGCTTATATAGAGTGGAGCAGCCCGTATTACGATTATATGATAGTGGGAGAAGAAACCCTCTATCCCGTTAATGAAGACGGTAACAGCGTATTTGAGGTGCCTCTTGAGACGGGGCGTGAAAGCCTTGAGGTTGTTGCGGATACTACTGCGATGAGCCAGCCTTATGAGATAAGCTATGTTTTAAGTTTTGACTGGAGCACGCTTGAAAAGGATGAAGAAAAAGATGCTCACACAGGCGGCGAAGAGGTGGAACTAAGCTACGCCGAAGGGTATTCTGCGATAAAATATGACGACGGATGTTATCTTGTTACGATTGGCGATGAAAAATACCACATAAAAGCGGAAGGCTGCACATGTGAGGAAGATGCGGTTGTTATAAATAAGGGGTGCGAGAATATCTATGCGGCCTCATCATCTGTGCTTGATCTTATAAGAGGGATAGGGGCTTTAGGTAGCGTAAAGAGCGTAAGCGTTGATGCTTCCGACTGGTACATAGATGAGGTAAAAAGTCTTGTGGAAAACGGGGATATAAAATACGTGGGCAAATATTCTGCACCGGATTATGAGATGCTTCTTAATCTTGGGACGGATTTTGCCGTTGAAAACACGATGATATATCACAGTCCCGAGATTAAAGAGGAAATAGAAGAGCTCGGGATTCCCGTTCTTGTGGAAATGTCGAGTTATGAGGCTCATCCTCTCGGAAGGCTTGAGTGGATAAAACTCTACGGCATGCTGCTCGGTAAAGAAGACGAGGCCGAAAGCTTTTTTGACGAGGAAGTTAAAAAAGTCGAAAATCTTGAAATAGATGAGACCGAGACTAAAACGGTTGCTTTCTTTTATGTGACTTCAAGTGGTCAGGTAAATGTAAGAAAGACAGGAGATTATATCCCAAAGATGATAGAAATGGCCGGAGGAAACTATGTTCTTAAAGATACGGGAGATGACGAAAATGCGCTTTCGACCATGAATATGGATCTTGAATCTTTCTATACCGCGGCTAAAGATGCTGATATAATAATATACAACAGCACTGTCACGGGAGACCTTGAGAGCATAGACGATCTTATTGCAAAATCGGATGTTTTTGAGGATTTTAAGGCTGTTAAAGAAGGAAATGTATGGTGTATGTCTGCGAGCACTTTTCAGCAGACGACAGCCATTTGCGAGCTTATAAAAGAGTTTAACGAGGTATTAAGGGGAAGTGGCGAAGACCTTGAATTTTTAAAGAAAACAGATTAGAAGATGGAAGAAATAAGAAGAAGAAAAATCAGATATGCATGCTGCTTTGCGGGCCTTGTTTTGGCCTGCGTAGTTTTGATGCTTGTAAATATTTCTTCGGGAAGTACAGATGTCGCTTTTTCGGAGGTTGTAAAAGCTGTGCTTTTAAAAAAGGGAGAAAGCGATGTTTTAAGCATTGTATGGAGCATTAGACTGCCGAGAACCGTTGCCGTTTTTATACTTGGCGGTGCACTTTCGGTATCGGGCTTTATGCTTCAGACATTCTTTTCAAACCCGATAGCCGGACCTTTTGTTCTCGGTATATCTTCGGGAGCAAAGCTTTGTGTTGCAATCGTTATGATAGCGTTTTTGGGAAGAGGAATGGGAGTAAGCTCTGTTGTTATGGTTTCGGCGGCATTTGTCGGAGCCATGATAAGTCTGGTTTTCGTGCTTCTTGTTTCCGGAAAAACAAAGTCTGTCGGAGTCCTGATAATATGCGGAGTGATGATAGGCTATATTTGCTCTGCTCTTACGGATTTTATAGTCACCTTTGCTGATGATTCGAATATTGTTAATCTCCATAACTGGTCTATGGGAAGCTTTTCGGGAATAGGCTGGCAGCAGATAAGGGTTATGGCGGTTGTTGTAATACTATGTATGGTAGCATCGCTTTTTATATCAAAGCCTATGGGAGCCTTTATGATAGGAGAGGCACATGCGGTAAACGTGGGAGTAAACATTAAAGCCTTTAAGGCCCTGCTTATTCTGCTTTCAGGACTTTTGGCGGCGACGGTTACGGCTTTTGCGGGACCTGTGTCTTTTGTTGGAGTTGCGGTTCCTCATCTTAGTAAAAAGCTTTTCTCGACATCTGCTCCTTTGGTAATACTGCCCGGAAGCTTTCTTTTGGGAAGTGCGCTTTGCATGTTCTGCGACCTTATCGCAAGAACGGCCTTTGCGCCTACGGAGCTTAGCATAAGCACTGTTACTGCGGTATTCGGCGCGCCTGTTGTTATATGGATAATGCTCGGCAGGAGGAAGAAACATGAGTAATAATATAAAGTGTGAAAATATTTCTGCCGGTTACGGAAAAAAGATAATACTTGAAGACGCTTCGTTTGAAGTGGCAGAGGGAGAAATCCTTGCGGTAATAGGTCCTAACGGAGCCGGTAAATCCACTCTTTTAAAGGCACTTACCAAAGAACTTGATGTCCTTGGCGGAGCGGTATATATAGGGGAGAAAAACATAAGGGAAATATCTCAGAAAGTCCTTTCCAAAGAGGTTTCTGCCGTCTCTACCGAAAAGGCGGCCGGTGACTATATGAGAGTTTACGATATGGTGGCGGCCGGAAGATATCCTTATACCGGCGTTATGGGCATTTTATCGGAAGAGGACGAAAAAGCGGTAAAGGAAATAATTGACCTTGCCAATCTAAATGACATCAGATGGAATAAGTTTGATGAGCTTTCCGACGGACAAAAGCAAAGAGTAATAATCGCAAGAGCCCTTTGCCGGGAGCCGAGAGTATTAATCCTGGATGAACCTACATCTTTTCTTGATATTAGGCATAAGTTTGAGATTCTTTCCCTCGTCAGAAAACTTGCGGATCAAAAGAAAATATCGGTTATCATGTCCATGCATGAGCTCGATTTGGTAAAACGTTTTGCGGATAAAACGCTTGCGATAAAGGACGGAAAGCCTGATAAATACGGAAAAGACATATTAAGCGATGAATATATAAGAGAACTTTTCGATATTAGTAAGAATTTTTTGATCGCAAAAAAAGCTTCATCCTATGCCGTGAAAAGAAGAAAAAAAGCCAGAGTAATTATGGTGCAGGGCACAATGTCGGGAGCGGGGAAAAGTATAGTTGCGGCAGGGCTTTGCAGAGTGTTTAAACAGGACGGATACAGGGTCTGCCCGTTTAAATCCCAAAACATGGCACTAAATTCCTACATTACAGAAGAAGGCCTAGAGATGGGAAGAGCACAGGTTATGCAGGCCCAGGCTGCAAAGATTAAACCTTCATCCGATATGAATCCGGTTTTGCTTAAGCCCACAACAGATGTTGGCTCGCAGGTTATAGTAAACGGGAAAAGCATAGGAAATATGAGCGCAAGAGAGTATTTTTCCTATAAGAAAAAGCTAATGCCTGAGATAATGAAGGCTTTTTACAGACTTGAAGAAAGCTTCGATATTATTGTGATTGAAGGGGCGGGCTCGCCTGCGGAGATAAATTTAAAAGAAAACGATATAGTAAATATGGGGCTTGCAAAAGAGACAGATGCGCCGGTTATCCTTGTGGCGGATATTGACAGAGGCGGTGTGTTTGCGCAGCTTAAAGGAACTGTGGATTTGCTTGAAGAGGATGAAAAATCCAGGGTTGAAGGATTTGTTATAAACAAGTTCAGAGGAGACCCTTCGTTACTCGACAGCGGAACTGATATGCTAAAAGAGCTGACGGATATTGATACGGTCGGGCTTATTCCGTATACGACTCTTTCGCTTGATGATGAGGACTCTTTATCCGACAGATTTTTAGAGACGGAAAAAAAGACAGTGGATATTGCAGTGATAAGGCTCCCTAAGATATCGAATTTTACGGATTTTCATCCGTTTGAAATAATAAATGATGTGGGAATCAGGTATGTTTCATCTGTAAAAGAGCTCTCAAACCCCGATATGATTATTATCCCGGGCACAAAAAATACAATTGAAGATTTAAGATGGCTTAAAGACAGCGGACTTTTTGACAAAATAAAAGAAAAAGCAGCAGAAGGCTTACCTGTCTTTGGCATTTGCGGCGGCTATCAGATGCTCTGCGAAAGAATAAGAGACGATGTAGGAGCTGAGACCGGTGGAGCGGAAGAGGGCATGGGACTTTTGAGAGGAAATATAGTATTTAAAGATGAGAAACTTACAAAGCAGACAGATATTGTTTTAGGAAATGTAGAAGGTATATTTTCTGCTCTTTCAGGGAAAAACATAAAAGGCTATGAAATTCACATGGGTGTAAATACGGAAAATGATGAAGCCTTGGCACAAAGAGGTAATGTCTACGGCACCTTTATTCACGGATTTTTTGATAATGAAAATACGGCCGGAATAATAACATCTGCGCTTGCAGATAAAAAAGGTGTTAAAATAGAGGAAGATAATGCGGCCTATGAGGATATTCTTAATGAGGAATACGATAAGCTGGCTGATGTAATAAGAAACTCTGTTGATATCAAGGCTTTATACGAAATAATGGAGAAATATTATGAAGATTAAACAGAAAGAAGAATTGTTTAATATTGACATAACAAAGCTTGATGAAGCTGTAATGGCGAAGGTTAAAGCCAAGTGGGATTATATAGCAAAGCCTCTGGACTCATTGGGAGCTTTTGAAGATATTTTCGTTAAAATCGGCGGAATATGCGGGACGGATGCAATTGATGTATCACCGGCCTATACTCTTGTTATGTGTGCCGACAACGGTATTATTGAAGAAGGGGTTACCCAGACCGGCAGCTATGTTACTCAGGTTGTGGCCGGAGAAATGGGAATGGGAAAAAGCCTCTCATCATTTATGGCACAGTCTCTCGGAGCTGAGTTTGTAACTGTTGACTGCGGAATGGAAGGAGAGACTCCTGCGGGTGTAAAAAACAAAAAAGTAAGGGCTGCAACCCGTAATTTTAAGAAAGAGCCGGCCATGACAGAGAGCGAGGTTTTAGCGGCCGTAAACATAGGCATAGAAGAGGTAGAAGAGATAAAAGAAAAAGGCGGAAAGCTTATTCTTATCGGAGAGATGGGAATAGGAAATACGACAACCAGCAGTGCCGTAATTTCTGCGATATCGGGATATTTTGCCGATAAGGTAACGGGAAGGGGAGCGGGACTTAGTGACGGCGCTCTTGAAAAAAAGATGAAGATTATAGATGAGGCTATAGAAAAGTACGGCCTCAGAAATATCGAAGATGATAAAAACCGCGCGTTTGAGGCTCTTAGATGTGTGGGCGGCCTTGATATTGCCGCACTTTGCGGAGTGTGCATCGGAGGAGCGTTATATAAAATACCGATTGTTTTGGACGGACTTATAACCCTTGCAGCAGCTCTTTGCGCTGAAAATATGATTCCGGGAGTAAAGGATTATCTTATTCCTTCTCATATCGGCAAGGAAAGAGGAGCCAAACTTGTTTCGACATCAATGGGATTTAGCCCGGTTATAGATGCACAAATGGCCTTAGGAGAGGGAAGCGGAGCGCTTATGCTATATTCTCTCTTAAAAGTCACAGAGGTTTTATACAAATCCGGAACAGAGTTTGACGATATGGGTGTGACAAAATATGAGAGGTTTTCGTGATGTTTGAGCTTGTTTACGGTGGTAGCGGGAGCGGAAAAAGCGAATATGCGGAAAGCCTTTTTGCGGATGTACAAAGCGGCAAGTACTACATAGCTACTATGGAGCCGTTTTCGGAGGCCGCAAAAATAAGGATAAGTCGTCACCAAAAGATGCGCGAGGGCAAGGGCTTTAGGACTATCGAAAGGCAAAGCTCTCTTTTGGGGCTCGAGTTTAAAGAAAAGGCCGAAGCGGTTCTTATAGAATGCGTTTCAAATCTTTTGGCAAACGAGATGTTTTCAGAGAACCTAAGTGCCAAGGAAGCCGCAGAAAAAACAGTGTCAGATATTCTTTATATTAAAGAAAATACCTCTGATCTTGCGGTTGTAACAAATGATGTGGCGCGGGACGGAAAAGAATACGATGAGGAAACCGAAAGCTACATCTTAGCCTTAGAAGAAGTAAACCGAAGGCTTGCACAGATTGCGGACAAAGTGACGGAAGTGGTTTGCGGTATACCGGTCACTATTAAATAGTTTTAAGACAGCGAAAGGTAAAGATGAGTATAATAAAGTCATTAATAATTGCATTTTCTTTATACAGTAAGATTCCTATGCCGCAGTTTGAATGGAAGGATGAGGACCTGAGGTATGTAACGGGATTTTTTCCGGTTGTGGGAGCTGCAGTCGGAGGGATGTTTTACCTCTGGTTTTATATCGCCGAAACTCTTAATCTGCCCGGCACCTCAAGATGCTTTATTCTTGCGGCTCTTCCGCTTATAATAACCGGAGGTTTTCATTTTGACGGTTTTTTGGACACTTCGGATGCGCTTTCTTCATACGGCGATAAGGAGAAAAAGAGGGAGATTTTAAAGGATCCTCATATAGGAGCATTTGCGTTTATAAGAGGGCTTATAGCAGCGGCAATTTATGTGGCGGCACTTTTTATGGCAGAAGATGAAAAGGCGGCGCTTGCAATTGCGGGAGGCTTTGTTTTATCAAGGGCGCTCAGCGCTTTGGCGGTTTTGTGCTTTCCCAAAATGTCTGACGAGGGCAATGTAAGCTACATCTCAAAAAGACAGAATGATAAAATAAATCTTGTGTTAATTTTAATGTGGATGGCCTTGTCTATAGCCTTTGAACTATGCAACTCGGTAATAATAGGCGTGACGGTTATAGCTGCGGCTTTAATATCTTTTATCTATTACAGATTTATGAGCCAAAAGCAGTTTGGAGGAATATCCGGAGATCTTGCGGGATATTTTGTAGTTATTTGTGAGATTATGATTTGCGTATTTGCAGGCGTTTTCTCATTTGCAATGGCATAAAAAAGAGGGAAAAAATATGATACTGGTTATAGGGGCAAAAGGCGCAGGCAAAGATGAGTATGTGAGCCGAAATTATCCCGGAAAAAATGTTTTATACAGCCTGCATTTACTCATAAAGGAAAAGATGAGTGAAGGGGCGGATTTAGACGAATTTCTAAGTGAGATAAAAAGAGATTATGCGGGAGGAGTTATTATCTGCGACGAGATCGGAAGCGGAATAGTTTCAACAGACAGGTTTGAGAACGAATGGCGGGAAAATACCGGACGGGCTCTTGCAGACCTCGCAAAAGAAAGCGACGAAGTTATAAGAATAGTCTGCGGCATCGGTCAAAAGATTAAATAAGAAATGGCAGAGGAAAAACCTCTGCCATTATTTTTACATTACCGATTCAAACTCGAATCTGGCTATAATATCGTTTTGGAGTTCTTTGCTAAGCTCTGTATAATAAGCACTGTAGGTTGCAACCCTTACCAAAAGATCCTTGTAGTTTTCAGGATGCTTTTGAGCATCCAACAAGGTCTCCGAGTCTATAAAGTTAAACTGAACCAGATCTCCGCCGGTCTCGCAGAATACCTTTAAAAGAGCCGAGAATTTCTTCAGATTCTCAGGTGAGTCGACCGCTTTTCTTGAGGCTCTTATATTAAGGATTGAGCCATGAGAAAGCTTGGTGTGATCGAGGTGTGCAACCGAGGCAAGCGTTGAAGTTATGCCGCTTGTATTTCTTCCCTGATGAGGAGAAATTCCGCCCTCGGAAAGAGGTTCTCCGGCTCGTCTTCCGTCAGGGAGAGCGCCTACTACGTGACCGAAAGGAATACTAATTGTCATACTCAGGCAGGCCGGCGTACACTTAACACCCTTAAACGAGGTAAAGGTCTGCAAATAGTCACAGGAGCGGGCAAGTATATCGTGAAGTATGTCATCCACATAGGCAATATTATTGCCAAACTTCGGAGCTTTCTTTAAAAGTGTAAGGGCCTCATCATCGCCGTCTAAGTTATTGTCAAGGAGCTTTAGAAGTCTGTCCCAATCAAGAGTTTTTTCATCGTAAATTGTTTTCTTTATAGCCGCCAGAGAGTCCGCTACATTAGGAGCGCCTGTTATTCCGGTAGAATGCGTTGTCATATACACACCGTATTCATTAATGTCTATACCTTTTTCAGTGCAGCCTTCATAGAACGAAGAAAGCAGAGGGCAAGGCAAAAGTTCATATAAGGAAAGGTCGGCCGCTTTATAGTAGAGGAGGGTTTCCATTAAGGATTCGAATTCTTCCTCAAAAGCGTTTTCGAGCTCCTCGTAGGTCTTAAAATCCCTGACATCGCCGAGGTCTTTTGCGAGCTGATCGCCTGTGGCTTTGCATACACCGTGGTTTAACAAAAGTTCTAAAACAAGAGCATAGTTCATGCTTGAGCCGCCCACATCATGAGTAAGAGCCGGGATGGTCGGGTTATGGCAGCCTGTTGAAATATAGCATCTTGCCTGTTCTTTACTGAGTCCCGTGTACATAAGGGCGCCAATCGTTGTCGTATCACTTACAAATTTAAGCTTTCCGCCGAGGTTTCTTGCAACCTCGAGAGCGCGGATTACATATTTGTCAGGGTTTTTCGGATTTATTCTCACAACTATATCTTCGTTGGTCAGTCCGACTCCTTCTTCGGCGTCAAGAATGAGGTATGTGAGTTCATTTACCACATCTTCGCCGTTTTCGTCACAGCCGCCGATTGTAACGCCCTGCATTGTCGGAGATCCGCTCATCATTGTCGCGACAATTTTATCCTGCGGATTTATTACTCCGTTCATCTTTATAAACATAAGAGAGAGAAGCTCTCTTGCTTTTTCATCGGTAAGGATGCCGCTTTCGATATCCTTTTTGTAATAAGAATAAAGGTACTGATCCGCGCGTCCGAGAGACATTCCTGCGCCCCAGCCCTCGAGCATAAGGCAGATATATACCATCCAGCAGGACTGAAGAGCCTCGTAGAAGGTATCGGCCGGATGTCTTGGGACTTTTCGGCAGATTCTCGCAATTTCTTTAAGCTCCTCTTTTCTGGTCTCGTCTTTTTCTTTTTCGCTCAGCTCATCGGCGAGTGCTGCATATCTTTCCGATAAGCAGATAACGCCTTCATAGCACTCTAAAACAGCATCAAGCATATGGCGCTTTTTAATCTTTTCATATGAGCCCGGACCGAGCAGGGAGTCATATTCTTTTTTGATATTTTCGCCCATGCCCTCAAGACCTAAGGTTAAAAGCAGTCTGTAGTCTATTGCCACATGGCCGAAATAATGTCCGTTTTCCGAAAAGCCTATACTTGAAACCGCCACATGGTCGAACTTCATAAGGTCTTCGGAAAACATACTTGTTATCCTGTCTTTTAAGGATTTGCCTCTCCAGTAAGGAATGTATTCCTTAAGTGATGCTTTTTCTTCTTCGCTAAGCGGTGCGTAAGGATCGCATTCTCTTGTGTCGAGAGAATCCATCTCTTCCATTATCCATTCGGAGCTTATCTCGGGAAGAAGGGCTCCGCCTCTTACTTTACTTGTTTGCTGTCCGACGATAAGCTCGCCGTCTTCGATATGTATGGAAATATTTTCGTACAGATATTTAAGCGCTTTTCCTCTTCTTTTCATAGGAGGTTGACCTTCGGTGGTCTTATAGCTCTCCGTAAGAAGCCTTCCTCTTTCGACACAAATCTGTGGTTTGGTTATCATGTTGGCGCGTAACTTTTCGGCGCGTTTAGTAAGAATCCCTCTTGACATTTCACATTCTCCTTTCAAAATACCGTCTTAAGTAACCCCATACTAGTAGATTACGCCTTCTTTTAGGTCTTTGGCAACTGTGAAATTTGCAGAAATGTTATTTTTAATATCGTCTAACGTATAACCCTCGCGAATTTCGTTTAAGAACATTTTTCCGTCTTTAAACTCATAAACACCCATTTCGGTTACGACGTAGGAGATTTTTTGGCTGCATGTAAGAGGAAGAGTGCATTTTTTCACAAGCTTCGGATTGCCTTTTTTATCGCACTGTGAAGTTGCGACAACAACCATTGGAGCTTTGCAAAGATCCATAGCGCCGCCCATTCCCGATATTTTGCCCGGACTGTACCAGTTTGCCATATCGCCGTTTTCGGCAACTTCATAACAGCCGAGAACGGTGGCCTTTAACTTTTTGCCTCTAATTATTGCATAGGAGGTTGCCGAGTCAAAAAGCAGAGCACCCGAAAGTGGGGTAAAGGCCTGTCCGCCGGCATTTATAAAGTGTTCATGGTTGTAATAAGGATCGGGATCTGCCATGTCAATAAGGGGGCCGCAGCCTATACAACCGTTTTCACAATGAACCAAAACTCCGTCTTCGATATAATCGCCTACGAGGAGGGGAGCGCCGACACCGAGGTTGATGATGTCTCCCGATTTGAAAAACTTAGCTATTCGTCTTGCAATGGCGTGTCTGTCGTCGAGCATCTTTCCGGTGCCGTGATTTACGCCTCTTTTCTGTGGTGCCATATTACATATACCTCCTCTCTGTATCTAAGATATAATCAACAAATATACCCTGGGTAGTTACATGGTCGGCCTGGATTTCTCCTACATCACAGAT